>SVQT01000020.1 GCA_015065215.1 Oscillospiraceae bacterium
ATGTAGTAACCGCCTGCCGCACGGGCAACCAGACCGCTCTCAGCGGGAATGTCAACGTACTGAGCGCCTGCTGCGTCCATCAGCTCAAGGGTAAAGCCCTTTGCCTTGGCAACCTCGTCTGCGGGAGCAATCAGCGTACCGAAGCGGAGGTTGGTGCCGCCAAGCACATTGCGGATGTAATTCAGAGCCTCAGCGGTGACAACGCTGACAAAGCGCAGACCGTTGCTGTTGGGATACAGGCGGACGCCCGCACCGTCGGTCATAGAGATGGTGCCCTCATGCTCGTGGTCGCCATCGGGATAATACTGGGTTGCAGCGTTGGTATTGCCGCCTACCAGATAGGCGCCGCCTACGGCGGTGACGCCCTCGGCATGCACGGTCAGATAGGATTGCGCGTTCGCGCAGTTGATGGCTGCGCCCTTGTCCGTGGTGTAGTAGCTACCGCCAAACACATCCACGTGACCGGTGCCGCCGCTGGTACCGGCGCGCACAGGGCTACCGCCGCCAGTTGCTGCACCAAGGAAATTGAAGTAGCCGCCCCAGATCTCCAGCCAGCCGCCGTTGGTGGCGCGTGCGCAGCAGAGCTTGTAGGCCTCAAAGTAACCGGCGTAGATCTTAGCGATGGGCGCCTCGGCCTTGGTGTTCGCGTTGTCGGTAGAGCTAACGTGGATCGCTGCGTCAGCGTTGGTGGAAATGAAGGTGCCACCCAGGATGACCAGGGTAGAGGGAATTTCGTTGGAAGCGGACAAAAATTCGATACAGTAGCTATAGGTGTGAATGGTACCGCTCTTAACGGTGATGTCCATCAGGATGCGGTTGTCGATCACATCGATACCAAGATTGTCAGCCTCAATGGTGATACCGTCGATCAGGAGATCAAAGCGGTGACCGCTCATGCTGCGGGAATTCAGGTAGATCGCGGTCTGCTTGGCATCGATCAGACCGCCGGTCAGATCAATGTCAGCCGTAACGTCATCCACGTTGAATACGATACCGTAGTTGGCGTCCAGCGTACCGCCGTAGAGCTTCACCGTCTTTGTGCCGGTTGCAGCAAAGTCGTAAGTGTCCTTGCCGTCTGTACCGACGTGGTGGAAGTTGATCGTGTAATTACCCTGCAGGTAAGCATTGTCTCTGACGATAACGGTAGAGTTGTAATTGGCGTTCTGATCCTCAAACACGTGATAGGCGGTGCCGTTCTCAAAGCGTACGTTGCCGCCGAAGGTGACGGTGGTATCGTTGTTCGCGTAAACGGTCACGTTCGTGTAAACAATGTCGCCAAGGAAGGTGATGGAAACACCCTCAGCAAGCAGGATCTTGGTCTGACCCAAAGCGTCGCCCATTTTGTTGCCTGCCGTACCGGTCAAAATAATGCTCTTGCTCAGGTTATAGTTGCCGGAAGGCAGCTGACCCACAATGGTGAGGACAGCATTTTCGGGCACGACTGCGGAAACATTTTCCAGCGAGCCAAAATAGGAGTTGCTGCCGTCGTTAAAGACAACGTAATGGTAATTGCGATGCTCCGTTTCAATCACAACACCATCACCGATGGTGGGTGCCCAGTTGAGCGCACCGGGCGTGTAGAGCGCCAAGCCCTTGAAGGTGCCGCCCGTGAGGTTAGCGGTTGCGTTGCAGATCACCACGATGTTGCTGTAGTCGGCAGTGTAGGTACCGCCGCTGACCGTCAGCGTCAGTGTGTGACCGTTGCGGAAGTCTACGATAGAGGTGGTAGAGGTGATGACAGTGTCACCGGTGAGCGTAACGGTTACATCGTTGTTGCCGGTGCCGATATCGCCGTAGACCGCCGAGTTCTTGGTGGTAAAGCTACCGCCGCTGATCTCCAGATCCACATCTGCGGTAAAGGTGCTGCCAACCATGTAGAAGATGCGGGATACGTCATATTCACCGCCGCTGATGGTGATATCCACGTTGGAGGTGCCGTTGATCTTGGCAACCTCCCAAGCAAAGGCAAACGTACCGCCCGAAATATTGATTTCGAGCTCGACAGGCTTTTCAGCGGTGGCATTTGCACTGTTGCCGAAGAAGCCGCCGGGATTGCTACTGCCGTGATCCAGGAAGGTGCCTGCCAAAACGGTAACATAGGTGTAGTTGTTGGTGTTATCGCCGAGGTTCGTGTAAACGATCCAGCTGCCGGAGGTCAGCGTGGGGGTGTTGCCCTCGCCGTCTGCCTTGATGGTCAGGTATGCCCAACCGTCATAGTTCTCGAAGACGTTGTTCACAGAGGACAGAATTGCATCGCCCATGATGACGAAGTAAGCGTAGGCTTTGCCTCTATTGCCGGTTGCGTCGGTCTGGTCGGTGCGATCGGTGTGATAAATGATATTGCCGGAAGGAGCGCTAAAGCTACCGCCGCTGATCTCCAGGTAGGTGTGGGAGTAGTCTACGATCGAGAAGGTGCGGTTGGTGGAGGTAAACTCACCGCCGCTGACCTTAATGACGTAGTCAAACTTCTGTTCAAAGCCATCTACCTCCAGCGTAGGAGCCGTTTCGCTGTAGTTGTTGGACACGTTGAAGATACGGTAACCGCTAAAGCTACCACCCGTAATTTCTATGGTGGCAGAGCCGCCGGTGGTGTAACCGCCAACTGCGAAGACGTTACCTTCCGCACCTGTGGTTTCAAAGCTACCGCTTTGGACGGTCAGCTTACTGGTGGGTGCAGACTGCGAGAAGCTGACTACACTGCCGGTAGAGGTGTAGGTAACATTGCCACTCAGCGTCAGGTGTCCGCCAGCGACCTGGAAGACTGCCTTGGTTGCGGTGATGGTCACACCGTCACCGGTGAAGGTCAGATTCTTGGTGATCGAAGCGGTGGAGCTGGTTTTGATGTTGGTGGGGATGGTGAGAGTGGTGCCATCGGGAGCGTTCGCGGCCGCAGAAGCGATAGTGAACCAGTGTCTCACACCGCTAAGATCGTCATAGTAAACGCTGTCTGCCGAGTAGCGGGTGCAGTTGATGGTCGTACTATCGCCCGTAACGGTTACACTGCCGTTGTAGACCCAAATGAGGGTATGGGCATTGATGGTACCGCCATTGAGGGTAACATTCAGCTTGTTATTGGCGTTGTTGTTGACCTCAAAGACCGAGTTGTGCTCGTCGGTTTCAGTGGAAAGGTTGTTAAAGGTACCGCTGTTGATGATAAGATCCACTTGAGCGGTGCCGGTAACATAGAACATCAGCGAATGACCGCCGTTCACATCGTCGGAGGTGACGGTACCGCCGTTAAAGGTGACCGTCATATCGGTTGCGCCGTCAAAGGAGAGGACGCGCTCGTTGGTGGTGATGACGGGGTTGTTGTTCACGGTCATCGTACCAAGCTTGGCGGAGGTATGCATAAAGCGCTTTGCTTTAAATTCACCGCCGGCGATGGTGATCTGGTCATTAGCCGTTCCACCAGTCAGATTGAGGATATAGGTATTGGCAGCAGTAAAGGTACCGTCGTTGATGGTGATCGTCGCAGCGCTCTTATACACATCGATGATGTGGCCAGCGTATTCTTGCTTGCCCGAAGTGCTATTTGTGCCCAGACCGCCGGCAGTAAAGGTACCGCCGTTGATGGTAAGCTCCAGGGTGTTGCCCGGGTTGATATCAATGCAGCTCTTGGTGTAGCCGGTCAGCGGGAAGCTGGAGCCCTCGTTGATGGTGATATCGTAGGTTGCGCCCTTGTCGTCAGATGCATGGAAGCCATGACCGCCCACGTTGAAGGTTGCGCCGGTAACGGTAGCAGTTACGTGAGAGGCGTTTGTTACGATTACGCCGATGTCGCTGCAATTCAGCACAGTGCCGGAGCCCAGATTGATGTTCGCGTGCGAAGCCCGGGTTTCAAAACGGATTCCCTGCTTACCAGAAAGGGTGACGTTGGAAAGGTCTACATTGATCACGTTTTCACGGCTTGCGAAATACTTGTTGCTAAAGTAGAGGACAGAGTTGCCGGTGGTGTTGCTTAACGTACCGCCGGAAATGTTGAGGTCAGCACTGACACCGCCGATATTAAAGACGATAGCGTAACTGCCCTCGACAGAGCCGCCGGTCATGTTCACCGTCTTGGTGCCGGTAAATTCAGTGTCTTGATTGTCTTGGAAGGCAATAGCATAGCCATTGGATATCAGCGTTGCACCTGCGGTGATGGTCAGCGTAGTGTTGGCATAGCCGTCTGCATCCCACAGGATAGCGCCGTTTATGCTGGTGCTGGTGCTCTTGAAATTACCCTTCAGGAACTGAATCGCAATGTCGTGTGCGGTGGTATCGTCCGCGGCGAGTGCGTTGATCTTGACGATGCTGAGCGTGCTCTCGTAGGAAACATCGCCGTCAAAGATTACGGTGGTGTTACCGGTAACGGTAAACAGAATCACCGAGCCGCTGACCTTGACTGCGTTGCCAGTGAAGGTCAGTTTCTTGTTGATCGCAACCGTTGCGCTGACGGTCTGATTGTTCATGAAATAGATAGTAGCGCCTGCGGCAGCTTTTTCTACAGCGGTTTTCAGGTTGGTAACGTAGACGGTGCCGCGGGTGGCGTCAGAGTAGCCGGTGGTGTTGCCCACGGTGTAGTTGACCGCGTTCACGGTTGCACCGTCGCCCTTGACCGAAACAGAGCCGCCGTATGCCCAGATGAAGTTGTGTACGTTAAAGGTACCGCCGTTCAACGTCACGTTGAGGGTAGCGGCGTTGTTGCTGCTGCTTTGGGTCTCAAAGGTGGCGTTGTGCTCATCCATCTCGGTGGAGGTGTTGTTGAACACACCACCGTTGATGGTGATATTGGCAACAGTCTGGTTATTGACGTAGAACATCAACGAGTGACCGCCGTTGCCGTTATCCGACTGGTTAATAGTACAGCCGGAAATGACAGCATCCAGCCGGCTATTGTCGCCGGTTGCCGACATAAAGCGCTCGTGCGTGTTGAAGGTACCGCCGGTGATGGTCAGATCCACAGTAGAGCCCAGGAAGCAAAGCAAATACTTGGAATCGTGCACCGTACCGCCGGTGATGGTGATCTCTGCGTTGCAGCCTGTAGCCAGGTCGATGATGTAAGCACTTGCTGCCTTGTCGGTGTTGAAGTCACCGCCGTTGATGGTGATCTTGCTGGTAACACCGTCGTTCATATCGATGATATGCTTGCTGGTGTCGGCGATATTGAAGGTACCGCCATTGATCACGATCTCGGTGTTATGATAGCAGGGACTCTCGTACAGAGCTTTGCCATCCGCATCGGTGCCGGTCTGCGGACCGGTGGTGTTGTAGTAGAAGCCCTGGTCGGCGGAATAGATGTTGGCGTTACCCTCCACGGTGATCTTGGACTTGGAGGCGTAAAGCTCGGAGTGCGTGGTGTAGGTTGCGGTAATGGTCGCATCCTTGATGTAAATGTCGATCACGTTGTCGAGCTCTGCTACGTATTTGTTGGCAATGTAGAATGCGCCGCCGTTGGCGTCGATGGTGCCGCCGGTGACGTTGATGTCAGCCGCCACACCGTTCAGAATGCTGATCGCGCGGAAGCCGCTCAAGTAGGCATTCTCCTGTACGTTCAGGGTCACGGTGCCGCTGCCGGCAGTTTTGTAGACCGGCTCGCCGCGTTTGTCGTTGGCAAAGCGGACATTGCCCGCAATGGTTACGGTGGTGCCGCCCTCGCCCACGATGGAGACTTGACCAAAGGCCGTGTAGCCGTTGAAGGTAACGCTCGCGTTGTTGGTAACAGTCAGAACGGCCACGCCGCCCTTACCAAATGCGGTAATACCCTCGTTACCGGTGATGGTAACGCTCTTGTTGATGATGGTGGAAACGATACCGAAGCTCTGGGTCAGGGTCAGCACATCGCCGTCTACAGCGTCTGCCAGAGCAGCTTCCAACGTGAGGTACTCAGAGCCGCCGTTGAGCAGGATCTTGGCGTCGCCCAGCGTGTAAGCCACGCCGTTGTAGATGCAGTCGCCGTGGAACTTCACGTAGCAGCGGACCTGCATGGGCGCGCCGGTGGTGTAGTAAGGAGACGATACCTCACCGCCGTAGATATTCACCGTCACATGGCTGGTGGTATCGGTATCGGCGGGCTTGGTGCCGTCGGTGATCAGCGCGCTGGTGATGATGACCGTTGCGCCCTCGTAGATGTTGGCAACCACCTGATGCGCGTTGGCGGTGTTCTCGTTGAGCATATACGCAGCAGTTACAGTACCGCCATTAATGTTACCGGTCACGTTGCCGTAAGCGCCGAACACAGGACCGTTGGGGCAGGTGAGAGAGCCGCCGTTGACGTCAATGGTCAGGTAGCAGCTCACACGCGCCTGATAGAACAGACCGTTGTTGGGTTCATTGAGCGAGAAGGAGAGAGAAGCACCGGTGAAGGTCACGTTCATATACTGACCGTTGTTGTAGGCGAATTGGTTCACCTTGCTGCCAACGGAGGAGAAGGTGCCACCCGTGATGTTCACATTCATCGTGCCCTGCCAGTCGTTGTTGCTGAAGAAGATAACTTTGCTGTCGGACTTGGTGGAGGAGAAGCTGCCGCCGGAGATATTGATGATGGCGTAGGACTTGTCACCCTCGACAGCAGAGGTCTGCTGGAACAGGGTGGCGCCGCCTGCGGTGAAGCTACCGCCGGAGATGTTCATCACTGTAAAGTGATTCTTGGTCAATAGGTCTTTTGCCAGCATGATCTCTGCGTCGGTCCTGAAAGTGCCACCCTCGATGTTGTAAACCGACCAGGTGTTCTGGGTGTCACCCGCTCTGTGGAAGAGTGCCAGGGTGGAGGTCAGGCTCACGCCGTTGCCCGTGATGTTGACCAGCGTGCTGATGCCGCCGTCGGATGCCGCATCTGTGCCCTGGTTGGCGGTGAAGGCATAGCCGGAGGTGGTCAGCGAGAAGCTACCGGAAAGGTTCACGATCACGTCGGGCTTTTCGTTGAGCGCGGGAGAGGTGGAAACCTGCACCTTGTCGGCATCGGTGATCTCCTTGGAGATCGAGGGAGCCGCGCCGGTGAACACGAAGCCGTTGGTGCAGCCGTTGATGGTGATATCCGACAGATTTACGATACCGCTTGCGTTGTTGAAGGTGATGAAGTCACCGGTCACGGTGTAGGTACCGCCGGTAACGGTCAGATGCGCGTAAGCGGCGTTGGTGCTCTTCTGGGAGAGCAGCAGCTGCGCGCAGCTGAAGGTGCCCGCAGAAACGGTGGCGTTCAGCGTGCCGGCATTGTCGTTGCTGTTGGAAACGTAGTCGTAGAATACGATTCCACTTACGGTAAAGGAGGGAGCGTTGCCATTCTGATCTGCACCGATCTCTACGTGAGTGGTGCCGCGGTTTGCCCAGACCAGGTTATCCACACCGGTAAAGCTTGCGTTGCCGGTAATGTCGATCCACATGGTATCGGCATTGTTGCAGAAGCCGTAAACGGTAGCCGACTCGGTGCCGGTAAAGGTGCCGCCGGAGACGTTGATGATGGCGTTGCCGTTCCAGTCCCAGTTATGGAAGAAGATGGCGTTGCCGCTTGTCTTCTGCTGGTTGAAGCTACCGCCGGAGATATTAATGACGGTGTAGGTCTTATCGAACGTGAAGTTGCCCATGGCGAACATATTTTCGCACTGGGCATTGAAGGTACCGCCCGAGATATTGAACACCGAGAATTCATCGGTTGTTTCCGTTACCCCTTCCTGGGTCTCATCGATGTTCGGGTCATTGTAGTCGTTGGAGCGGTAGATCAGGTAGCCGCCGCCAGCGGTGGTGGTGTAGGTGCCGCCCTCGATGTTGACCAGCGAGCTCATGTTGCTGACAACCGAGATCACGCGATTGGTGGCGGTGATGGATACGCTGCCGCTGAGGTTGATCACAACCTCGGGCAGGGCCTCAACGCCCTCGCGTACCGTGACCGTCTCAGTGATAGAGGGGGAGATGGAAATGGGGCCTCCGCCAAGCGCGATGCCGTAGTTGCCTGCGGTAACGATGCCGCCGGAGATGTTGGCAACACCGCTGGACCCGGAATAGACCAGGAAATGCCCCTTGACGTTGAAGGTGCCGCCGGTGATGGTCACATCAACGCAGGACACGGCGTTGGCGTTGCCGGCAAGGTCGATGATATTGCCGCCGGTGGTGGTGCTGAAGCTACCGCCGTGGATCTTGATCTCGCCGGTTACGCCCTCGTTGATGTCGAAGACGTTGTTGCTACCGGTTACCGTGTAAGTACCGGAATAGACGGTAACGTCAAAGTTTACGCCGACCTGGTGGAAGCAGAAGATCTGGAAGCCGGTCGCCTCCATAGTCAGCTTGGTGTTGTCGCCGTTCTCGGTGCCGAAGACGTAGGTGCCGTCCATGGCACGACCGTAGAAGATACGAGCTTGGTCGCTGCCGAGCGCCTTGTAGGTGCCCGCCTTTACGGTGACGTTGGCAACCAGAACGGAGTTGTCGATAAAGAAGGGCTCGGCAGAGTTGTAAGCGTTGCCGCTTGCGGTAATGGTCGCGGTTTCAACGGTAAGCGTCAGCTCATCCAGGTTGTAAACGCGGATGCCTGCCTTGGCAACGGTCATATTCATACCGTTGATGCGGACGGTTACACTTGCGTCTGCGGTCTTGGAGTTCAGACCGATACCGTACTCAGCATTCACGGTCGCGCTGCCAACAGAGATGGACAGCGTGCCGCTATGAGCATCAGACTGGTAGATGAAGTACTTGGTTGCGGTAAAGTCGCCGCCGCTGATGCTCAGCTCGGCGTTGCCGCTATCCAGCAGGATCGCGTTGTCGCTGGTACTGACAGTGCCGCCCGCAACGGTCATGGTGGTAGTACCGCTGACTGTGTGCAGCAGGTGCTTCGCGTTCAAGGTACCGCCGTTCACCGTATAGGTGTTGGTAGCAACGCGGGTGCTGTTATCGGTGTAGAACATCGACTCGGTAGCGGTAATGGTACCGGCGTTTACGGTAACGTTCAGGAAAATGTTATCGCCTGCGGAGTTGCCGGAAGCCGTGTAGTCGTACTTGCCGTAGAAGACGTAGGTTGCCGAGATCTCGGGGGTGGCAAGAACGTTGCCTTCTTCATCTTTATAGCTATCAATGAGCACGGTGGTGTTACGGCGTGCGCCTGCGATGAAATAGGTGAAGCCGCTGATCTTACCGCCGTAGATGTTGATGATCATAGCATCCGAATGGTTGCGTGCGAAGGTATGGTTACCGGCACCTGCTGCGGTAATGGTGCCGCCGTAGATGTTCGCCCGCAGAGCACCGTTGGCGTCGGTGGCATAGAACATATAGAAGTCGCCGCTCTCGGAGGTGTTGGTAAAGCTACCGCCGTAGATGTTCACGGTAAAGACGTTCACGTTAACGCCGGAGCCGCCGCAGGTAGAGGAGTTGAAGAGAGAGCCGGTGCCGGAGGTGGCGAAGGTACCGCCGTTGATGGTAGCGGTCACGGTGCCGCCCGCAACGCCGTCGGTGTTGGAAACGAAGATCAGCTGAGATTTGGAGGTCACGTCAGCATTCTCAATGACCACGGTGTTGCCCGCCGACTGGGTGGTGAAGTACGCCATGCTGTTGTTGACAACAAAGGTACCGTTCTCAACGTACAGGTGACCCACGATGCTGTCGGTTTTGAACACCACAGCGTGGTTTGCGGTGATGGTACCGCCGGTTATGTTCACGTACTTGTTGCCGGCGATCTTGCTGGTGTCGTGGTCAAAGGCGATGCCGTAGTTACCGATCAGGTGTGCGCTACCCTGAATGTTCACGGTGACGTTGCCTTCGGTAGCGGTGTTGGTCAGCACGTGAGAGAGGGTGTTGTTATCAAAGACTACATTATCTTTAAATGTAACCGTTGTGCCCGCCTCGGTAGCGCCGGAGTCCACCTGAATGCCGCAGTTGACGTACTCCACGTAACCGCCAAAGGTCACGCTCTTGTCAGCCGCGATGCGGAAGGTGTCGTAAGCGCCGTTGACCTTGGTAAAGGCAAAATTCGGGCAAACCACCAAAATGGGCTGCTGGGCAGTGCCGCCCTCGATGGTCAGGCTCTTATTAATATTGATGGGTTCGGTGATAGTAATACCGCCCACAATGGTCAGGGTATCGCCGTCATTGGCTGCGTTGATAGCAGCCTGCAAACCGGGATAGTAGGTAGTGCCGTTGGCAACCACGCCCTCCTCGTTTGCCACAAAGGTCGCGCCGTTGTAGGTGCCGCCCGTCATGGTAAAGGTGGTAGGAGTGTTGGAGGAGTTTTGAATAAAGATGCGGGGTGCGTTGACAGTGCCGCCCTCCATGGTGATGGTCTGGCTCGAAGCAGCCTTAGAGCCCATGTCGGCAAACACGCTGTTGGTCAGATTGAGTACCGCCGAGCCGGAAATGGTGGCGGAGGTGGAGGAAACACCGTTTACGTTAGAAACCGCGTAAGTGTTGATGGTACCGCCGGAAATATAGGCGATAATGGTGTTGATCCCCTTATGGTGCGTGACGTCCGCAGGATAGGATTCTGCGCCACCGATCAGAGGAGCTTGGGGAGCATTGATGGTACCGCCGCTGATGTACAGCGTCATGTAACCGTTCTGCGTAATGTAGCCCTCGTCCGTCTTGGCTTTGCTCGTATCGGTGCCAAGGTTGACGTAGGCAAATCCGCCGTTGGTGTTGGTTTTGCTATGGTTCAGTGTGCCGCCGCTGATGTGAACGTCCATTTTATGGAGGGTATAGAACATCTGGGTGTTGGGGGAGTTCAACGTGCCACCCGAAATGTAAACATCAAGGAAGCTTTCGTTGGTACCGTTGCGGCTGCTGTAGAACATCAGGTCGCTCGCGTTAAAGGTACCGCCCGAAACGCGGACCACGACCTTGCCGCGGTCGGTCAGGGAGAACATACGGGCAGAAGCGGTATACTCGCCGCCGGTGACCTCCAGGATCATAGAGGCATCGGTGATCTCGCCCTTGGGGTCGGTTACGAAATTGCCGGCAGAGGTCATGCCCCAGGTAGTGTGGAGGAAGCGCTTTGCGGAGGTGACCGTAGCGGTGCCGCCCCAGCTGCCGACAAATTTGACGGCAACAAAGCTCAAAACGTTCTCGGTAGCGGAGTAGGTGCCGTTTGTAACCTTCAGGTTCAGCACGTGGCCGTCCTGGAAGGAGAAGATGCTGTTAGCGGAGGTAAGTACCACCGCGCCGGTGATTTCGATGTTGGTGGTGGCGTACTTCTTATTAGAGGTATCCCACTTATCGCCAAGGAAAGGAGCACTGGAGCAGTTGACGGTGGGCGCGCCGGTGATCTTCACCGTGTTGACCGACTGACCGCTGGCATTCAGATGCAGAATGCTGGTGGCAGTGATGTCACCGCCCGAAATCTCGGCATTCAGCTTGCCCATGTGGCGGAACAGGGCGCCGTTGGTGCAATTCAGCGTACCGCCGCTGATTTTAAGGTTGATGGTGGTAGTGGTGGAATTGGTGGAGGTGATCATGCCGAAGGTGCTGTTATTGGCCAGCGTAACGGTATATTCACCGCCGCTGATCTCAGAGCCCTCGCTGACAACGGCCACGTTGCCGGTGATGTTGAGCAGGTAAGCGGCAGCGGTGCCGTCACTGATAAAGCTGCCCGTACCGCCGCTGATCAGGATCTTACCGGTCGTCTGGTCGAAGTGGATCAGCTGGCGTGCGCCCACGAACTCGCCGCCCGTAATGGTTACATCTACATAAGAGGGGTTGGTGCCGGAGCCGTCCACGTCAATAACGTTGCCGCCCGCCAGCATGTTGAAGGTGCCGCCGTTGATGGTAATAGAGCCCTTGGCGTTTTCGTTCATATCGAACATGTAGCCGGAGCTGGTGGTATAGATACCGCTATTGACGGTAACGGTAAAGGGGCTACTGGTGCTGCCGGTATGGAAGGCGAACACCTGCTGTACGCCGCCGGTGCCGCCCACTGCCTCTGCCAGGGTAACATCCGAGATCAGGGTGGGGCCGGTGGTGCCTGCCTTGCCGAAGACGTAGGTGCCGCTCTTTGCCATGCCCTGCACCGTCTTGTGACCGGAGCGGATGGTGCCGCCGTACACGTAAAGCTCGACCTTCTCGCAACTGTTGACAAAATACAACGCCTGGTCAGCCGTGGAAATGTCACAGTTGTTGATCGTGATCTTAGCGGAGGTGCATTTCTGGAAGTAGAAGGACTTATACCTGGTGTACATCTCCAGGTTATCAATGGTAACGGTGGTAGAGCCGCCGTTCACATGGAAGCCGTCGCTGGTGGTAGACTCGATATTGGTGCTGCCGTCTACGGCATAGGTGGTGGTACCGCCGGTCTGGGTAAATACATAGCCGGTGGTGGTGAAGGTGCCGCCGTTCAGCGTCAGCTTGGTGGTGCCGCTGACCGTCTGCGCGATGTGCTTGGCACTAAAAATACCGCCGTAGATGGTAACGGTAGCGGTTGCGGCAGAGGTCTTTGTGCCCTCCGAGGTGTTTTCTACGTAAAGGAAAGCGTTGGTAGCCGTAAAGGTGCCGCCGTAGATGGTAGCGGTGATCTTGCCGCAATTCTGGTCGCTGATGATCGCTTTGTCATAGAGGATGTAATCCGCGCTGACGGTCGGGCTGCAGCCCTCCGGAACACTCAGCGTGGTATCCTGACGCGCGGACCAGATGAAGTAGGTGAAGCCGGTAAAGGTGCCGCCCTTCAGCGTGATGTCGAGGATCTCGGCTTTGTTATAGAAGCCGATGACGTTCATCAGGTAGGCATCCTCGTGTGCGGTAAAGGTGCCGCCCTCGATGGTGATGTAGAACTTGCACTGCCAGTCGTCGGACTGGAGGAAGTAGAAGTTGGTATAGGTTCCGGTAGCGTTCGTCGCGTCAATGACCAGCTTGAAGTCGCCGCCCTTGATGTTGACGTAGAACAGGGTGTCGTTTTTCACGCTGGCGCCCTGGAAGAAGATCTGAGCGCCCATGTTGAAGGTGCCGTCGTTGATGTTGACGGTGGTGGCATGGTTGGTCCCACCGCCGTCAACGGTATCCTGTCTGCGCACGAACACGGTGGTGCAGTTAAAGGTACCGCCGTTGATCTCGATGGTCAGGTCAGCCTGCTCGTCGGAATCGAACATCGTGCCGGCAGATGCCACAAAGGTGCCGCCGTTGACGGTGACCTTGGAGGTGCCGGATTTCTCGGTGGTGGCACCGAAGCTGATCCAGGAAACGCTGCCGTCAAAGGTGATGTCCGCACCGTCTGCCAGCGTAAATCTGACGCTCTTGAAGGCAACCGCCACATCCTCACCGGTAAAGGTCAGCCTCTTGTTCAGTGTGACCGCGGTGGTGACGGTGCAGTTCTTTAGAATGGTGATGGTGTCACCCGGGGCCGCTGCGGCAATGGCTGCCTCCAGCGTATCGTAGGGAGTGTTACCGATCTGTGCCACGGCAGTGGTGTTGTTCAGGGTAGCAACGTTGGCGCTGCCCACCTTGATCACACCGGTGCCGGTGACGTTAACGGTAAGGCCGGTCTGCACGATGGAGTAAACATCCAGCGTGAGCTCGCCGCCGCTGACGTTCAGCGTGGTGGGAACACCCATGCTCACCTTGGCATAGTTGGTATCCGTTGCAAGCGAGAAGGCCTTGACCTTGCCGCCCTGAATGTTCAGCACTATGTCAGAGTTGGTAGCAGTGCCGTCCGAGACCAGACCGCCGGAAACGGTGACCTCCGAGCTGCCCTTGATGGTCACGTCCAGATGGCCGTTCTCGCCATTTTCGTTCAAGATGTCACGGCCGGTGGCGGTGGCGCCGTCCACCGTTGCGGTCAGCCTGGTGGCAATGGTGATAGCGCCCGACGCGCCGAAAATGGCGGTTCTGGTTGCGTTGATGGTACCGCCCGTTGCATTGACCGTCAGATGGGCACCGCCGCTGGCGAAGATGGCACCGGCGTTACTGTTGACCTGATTGCTGTTCAGCGTGCCGCCGTTGATGTTCAACGTGGCATTGCCGCCCTCGTTGAGAAACAGGGCGTACGCAGCGTTAAAGGTACCGCTGTTAATGGTAAAGGTAGCGGAGCCGGAAGAAATCTTGTTGTAGAAAATACGGTCGCCGCTTGCCGTGCTGGCAAAGGTCACGTTGCTGATCTCTACCGTAGTCGTACCGCCCACGTTGGTGTTATATACCGAGGAGTTCTTGTTGTTGGTGGTACCGCCGGTAATGGTCGCCTTTGCGGTAACGCCGTCGGCGTTGAACACGATACCGTGATTACACGCAAAGGTGCCGCCGCTCATGGTCACCGTCTTGGTGCCTGCGCCGGAGCCGCCGTTCGCAAAGTCGATGGCGTAATTGCCCTTGAAGTAGGCGCTATTTGCGACCGACACTGTGGAATTATAGCCGTTATTGCCGTCACTGTAAACATTGCCACTGACCTCAAAATGCACGCTGTCCATGAAGTTGACAGTGGTGTTTGTGCCTGCGATCTGCACGCCAACGCCCGTTCCCGTATACTTCACAGAGCCGCCGAACGTAACGGTTACGTCCTGGGCAATGTTAAAGATGGGTGCGCCGCCATTGACGGTGCCTGAGCCCTGAATGGTCAGGTTCTTGCCAATGGTGATGGAGTCGGCTTCTGTATAAGTACCGCCGCCCAATACCAGAACGTCGCCTGGTGCCGCGCTTCCGATCGCATCGGAAAGGTCGGCATTCGCCGCAACGTTTTTGGTCTCTGCTCCCACTGCTACGGTCAATACCAGTGTGAACAGCATGAGGAACAGCGCAACTAACAGGATCTTCCCAAGTTTGCTTGTCTTCATTTGTTTTCCTCCTCAAAATTTATCGTGAATTTGAGTAATCCGATTCAGTGATCCCGATGGAGCGGGATACCGCCCTTTGCACACGCTCGCGCCATACATACGCACGCGCAGTAAAGGAAAACAGAACGCAAACGCGCTCTGCAGAGCGGGGGTTGACCGCACCCCGACCCTTGTTGCCAAGCGGCAAAAGGCAGTACACCACTCCACACGGTTTTTACCAAAATGCGGATGGTTAATTATAATTATATATCTGTAAAGTGCAATTGTCAATCGTTTACAAGGAATTTCCCTTTCGCAATACACAATTCTGTTAGATGTGCTACGCTTTCCCCCTGCTTTTTTGTGCATTTTGTGAATGCCCGTAGGTGAATTTTTCAAAATCAACACAAGATATAGTACGGCGCAAAACGCAAAAGCGCTCGCGCGTTTTGTCTTTGTGCTCCGCGTTTTGCTTTTTGGGGCGCGGAAAAATCTTTTTCGGCTATTGACTTTGCGCCACAAAAGTGCTATAATCTTTACAACAAACATTCCGAGGGGGGATTTATCATGAAGCATATTCAGACTTTAGAAACCCGCAATCTTTGCGACAGCGCCAAGAACGGCGGTTGCGGCGAGTGCCAGACCTCTTGCCAGTCCGCTTGCAAGACCAGCTGCGGCATCGCCAATCAGCAGTGCGAGAGCAAGGAAAGCAAGTAATCTGAAAAAGATGCCGCCAGGGCGCCACGGTGCCGTGGCGGTGTTTTTTGTGCAAGGAGAAACAAATGATACATCAATACAAATTGGGCGGCTACAATATCGTGCTGGATATTTGCTCCGGATCGGTCCACGCGGTCGATGAGGTGGCCTATGACATCATCGCCATGTTCGAGGGCAATGACAAGCAGACCGTTATCACCGCCATGCGTGAAAAATATGCCGATCACACCGATGTGACCGCCGCCGATATAGAGGAGTGCTATGACGACGTGGTGGCCTTGCGGGATGCGGGCAAGCTGTTTGTGCCCGATACCTTCCAGCCCATGGCAGGTAAGCTCAAAGAAAAGACCGGCGGCGTTGTCAAAGCGCTTTGCCTGCACATTGCCCACACCTGCAATCTGAACTGCTCCTATTGCTTTGCAAGTCAGGGCAAGTATCACGGTGAGCGGGCGGTGATGAGCTTTGAGGTGGGCAAGCGGGCACTGGATTTCCTGGTGGAAAAATCCGGCACCAGGCGCAATCTCGAAGTGGACTTTTTTGGCGGTGAGCCGCTGATGAATTTTCAGGTGGTCAAGGATCTGGTCGCCTATGCCCGCAGCATTGAAAAGCAAAAGGGGAAGAACTTCCGCTTTACACTCACCACCAATGGCCTGCTGATCGATGATGACGTGATCGAATTTGCCAACAGGGAATGTCACAATGTCGTGCTCAGCCTTGACGGCAGAAAAGAGATTCACGACCGCTTCCGTGTGGACTACGCCGGGCAGGGCAGCTTTGACCGCATTGTGCCCAAATTCCAGAAATTAGTGGCGGAACGCGGCGGAAAAGGTTATTACATGCGTGGCACCTTTACCCACGCCAATCCCGATTTTTTAAAGGATATTCAGCAGATGCTGGAGCTGGGCTTTACCGAGCTGTCGATGGAGCCTGTGGTCTGTGCCGCGGGGGATCCTGCCGAGCTGACCGACGCGGATATGGAGATCGTGAAAGAGCAGTACGAGAAATTGGCCGAGCTGATGCTGGAGCGGGATAAGGCGGGCAAGCCCTTCACCTTCTATCACTATATGATTGACCTTTCCGGCGGCCCCTGCATCTACAAGCGCATTTCCGGCTGTGGCTCCGGCACCGAATATATGGCGGTGACCCCGTGGGGCGATCTTTACCCTTGTCATCAGTTTGTGGGTGAGGAGGCATACAAGCTGGGCGACGTCTGGCAGGGTGTGACCAATACCGAAAAGCAATGCGAGTTTGCCGCTTGCAATGTGTACGCCCGCCCCGAATGCCGCGATTGCTGGGCCAGACTGTATTGCTCCGGCGGATGTGCCGCCAATGCCTATCACGCTACCGGCTCTGTGACCGGCATTTACGAAAAAGGCTGCGAGCTGTTCCGTAAGCGTATGGAGTGCGCCATCATGGTGGCGGTTGCCAGAGCCTTGGGCGGACAGCAATGATGAAAAAAATAACCGCGCCGATCTGCGATTTTGCGAGACGGTATGAAAAAAGCGGCACTTTGCGCCTGCATATGCCGGGGCATAAGGGGGTGCCTTTTATGGGCTGCGAGGGCTTGGATATTACCGAGATCAAGGGGGCGGATAGCCTTTTTGAGGCAGAGGGGATCATTGCCGAGAGCGAGAAGAACGCTTCCGCGCTCTTTGGCGCCCGCACCTTTTATTCTACCGAGGGCTCCTCGCTCTGCATTCGCACCATGTTGGCGTTAATCATGCAAAACAACCCGGAACGGGGTGAAAAAACACGCGTTTTGGCCGGCAGAAACGCCCATAAAGCCTTTCTCTCGGCGGCGGCACTGCTGGATCTTGAGGTAGAGTGGCTCTACCCAGAAGGGGAGCACTCCTATCTTGCCTGCCCGATTGCGCCAGCAGCCTTGGAAGCGCGCTTGCGTGAAATGGCCCCAAAGCCGGCGGCGGTCTATATCACATCTCCGGATTATTTAGGGAATATGGCTGACGTTGCGGGCCTTGCCGCGGTTTGCCACGCCCACGGTGTTTATTTGTTGGTGGATAATGCTCACGGCGCCTATCTGAAATTTTTAGAGCCGTCTTTGCATCCCATTGACCTTGGCGCCGACCTCTGCTGCGATTCGGCGCACAAGACGCTGCCTGTGCTGACGGGTGGCGCCTATTTGCACATTTCCGAGCACGTCTCCCCGCTTTTTGCGGATCAAGCAAAAAAAATCATGGCCCTTTTCGCCTCTACCAGCCCTTCCTATCTCATTTTGCAATCGTTGGACGCGGTCAACGCCTATCTGGCCGAGCACTCCAACCGCTATGCGGATTTTGCCGCGTTGCTGACGGTGCATCGCGCGCGTTTGCGGGCGGCGGGTTATGTTTTGGTTGGTAACGAGCCGCTGAAATGGACGATTTACACCAAGGCTTACGGCTACACGGGAGTGGAATTTTCCGACATTCTGCGCGCGAAGGGCATAGAGTGTGAATTTGCCGATCCGGATTACGTGGTACTGATGCTTAGCCCCATGCTGTCTAACGCTGATCTGGCGCGTGTGGTGGAGGTGTTGTCTTGGATCAAGCGAAGGCCGCCCATTCAAACAATTCCGCCTGCGGTAGCCGTTCCTGAGCAGTCGGAGTCTATTCGCTCGGCGATGCTCGCACCCAAAGAGGTTTTGCCAATTTCACAGTGCGTGGGGCGCGTTTTGGCCGATCCGGGGGTTGGCTGTCCGCCTGCGGTGCCGATCCTTGTGTGCGGCGAGCGAATTGACCGTGCGGCGCTTGATGCCTTTGCCTATTACGGCATAACTGCCTGTACTGTGGTCAAGGAATAAAAAGCAAGCCCCGTTTCCTGCTTGTGACAGGGAGCGGGGCTTGCTTTGCTTGTTAGTCTTTCCATACGGTGAAGCGGTTTTCTCCGGCGGAAAGCGCCGCAAAGGGCCCGGGAATGATAGTCTCGCGGGTATTGCCGAAGTAATCCTTGGTAAAATCAATAGGAGAGCCATCCGGGTTCTCATAGGGCTCCTCGGTGATACGGGGCGTGCCGAGGCGCTTGGTGGTCACCGTCTCGCAGATCTTGTCTGCCACCGCCTGCGGTACCGTTAGGCAGAGAATCCATTCTCCGCCCTTTTTCTCTATGGAAACGGCCATTTTCGATACCGTTGTGGGGTCTTTTTCTGCGCGGAAGGGTTTGGCATGACCGGCATAGACGTTTTCAGCGATCCAGACAGGCTGCGGTGTTTCAGAATAAGTCTTGAGTGAGCGGTAGGCCTGCCCATTCAACTGCTTGACATATTCCTCCGATGTACTGAAGCTATCGTAATACTGCGAGAAATTGGCACTGTGCTTGGCGATAGCTTCGGTTTCGCCGAAAAGCAGGTTGTTATACAGACGGTCATCGCCGCCATATACCGCCATATAGCCCTTCACCGCCGTGCTATGAGGCAAATGATAGGGGGTGGCACGCTCAAAAACCGGCTGCGGGAAGGCGGCACCGCGCATAACGTTATGCACAAAGGCGGTTCCCTGGGCGTGATTGACAGTAGCGTAATCCGAAAGCAACAGATTATTATCCACCGTGCAGGGTCCGTGGGTCACCTCTACCATCACGTCTGCTCTGTCGTTTTTATAATACAGATTGCGTGTGACACGGGTCCCCTGCGCCTGCCAATCCAGCCAGGTGCCGCAGTTGGTATCATGGATGTTGTTCCCCTCGATCACCACATCAATGGCGGCGTGGAGCTTGATGCCCGCCATCTCATGCCCCCAGAATTCACGCTTTCTGCCAATATTGTAAATATGGTTATGCTCAATGCGGCTGAACACGCCGCCAAGATGCCCCACGATGCCGCACTGTCCGCAATTGTGGATCATGTTGTTACGAATGATATGAGAACCGATGTTGTCCTTGCTCCAGCCCGCACCGTTCAGTGCGGCAAAGATCGACTCCGCCTGATAGCGATGTCCGGATTTACGCCCAAAACGGTATGAGAAATTCTGCCCCGTGCTGGCCTCCTTGCCGATGCTGATGGCGCAACATTTAGCATCGTGCAGATCGCAATTCTCAATGATCCAGCCCTTTGCCCAGTGGGGGCCTACCATGCCGATCTGCTCGGCGGTGGGCGGTGCCCATTGGCAGGCCGCGTGTGCCATCTCAAAGCCGCGGACTGTGATGTAGTTGAGTCCGGTCTGTCGGGGGAAGAAGCAGCAGGGGCGCACATTGATCTCCACCGTCTCCCGGTTAGGATCCTTATCCTGAAAATTACCCCAAATGACGGTCGTGCTGTCATCCACCTGCGCATACCAACGATAAACGGTCTGCTCCGGATGCAAAATATCTTTCGGGAGAGCCGAGGAATAACCGGAATAGCCCTCGGTGCGCACCCCTGCCTTGTAAAGATCCTCCATGGAGCTCGCCTCAAACATCGAAGCTCCGTTGATGTATATGTCACCTGTATGCACGTCGTACCCGTCATCGTGGGGCTTACGGATCCAATCCCCTGCAAGCACGTCTGCATAGGGGTTGTAATCCCCGAAAAAGCTGTTGGGCAGAACCTTTTTCCAAACGGTGCCCGCTACCTTTTCCCAGTCGGTCACGACCTCCGAGCCCTTGATTACGGGATGCTTGCCGGGTGCGGCCTCGTAGGTGATGCGACAGTCCTCCGAAAGGCCGCCGTTCCTGGGATCGACCCACTCCCGGTAGGTGCCCTCATGTACCTGAACGGTGTCGCCGGGGGCGGCAACCGCCGCTGCGCGGTTGATGGTGCGAAAGGGGGCATCTTTGCCGCCTGCGGCAAGATCACTGCCACTCAAAGAAACGTGATAGATCATAGGAACCTCCAAACAAAAATCGGTTACGGCCGGATTTTGCCGTGCTTTGTTTTTATTGTAACACACGCGTGCAGAAAATGCTCGCCAATTACAGATGAGAAATAGCCATTATTTGTCCAAAAGGCAATTCGTACCGTGCACACGGATCTCAAAATCTGCCGTCTTATTGCGCGCGGTGCCGCTGTGCGCATTTTTGATTGACTTGTTGGGCGCGGCGTGCTATAATGAGATATAACAAAGTCAGTTAAAATTTTTGAAAGGAACGGGCGTGTATTTGCCCAACGATTGACGTATGCAGCACTATTTGTTTGATTTTGACGGCACACTGGTGGACTCTATGCCCACTTATGCTGGCGTGATGCTCCGTATTTTGGAGGAAAATCAAATACCGTATCCCGAAAATATCATTAAAATCATCACCCCTCTCGGCATCCCCGGTACCGCTCAATATTTTATGGATATGGGATTGAAGAGGCCCAAAGAGGAGATCATGGACCTGATGATTTCTTATATGGTGGAAGAATATACCCATCGCGTGCCCGCCAAAGAAAACGTGGTCGAGGTGCTACGGCAGATGAAGGCGCGCGGAGACGGCCTTCATGTGCTGACTGCCAGTCCTCACGATACGCTGGACCCCTGCCTGAAGCGCCTCGGTATCTTCGACCTGTTTGACAACGTGTGGTCCTGCAACGATTTCGGCACCACCAAGGCAGATCCCGCCATTTATCGCATGGCAGCGGAGAAAATCGGTGTGCCGGTTGCAGAAGTGATCTTTCTGGATGACAATTTCAATGCGGACAAAACCGCCAAGGCGGCGGGCATGCGGGTGTATGGCGTGTATGACGACAGCTCTGCGGAATACGCAGAGGAGATCAAAGCGATTACAGATCGCTACATTTATAATTTCACCGAATTGCTGTGAGCAAAAGCACCTTGACATTTGTCAAGGTGCTTTTGCGTGTGCTTTGTGATGCGATAAGCCTGAATTTATGATGAAAGCGGTTTCATTCTTGACTTTCCAGGACGTGTGTGCTATGATAAATCTGTTAATACTTTCACAAAACGAAAGGGGACCATCCTATGCCACTTGTTACATCCGAAAAAATGCTGCTTGGCGCGCAAAAGGGCGGCTATGCTATCGGCGCGTTCAATGCCGAAAATATGGAAATGGTACTGGCGATCGTCGAGGCGGCCACAGAACTGAACGCTCCCGTTATGATTCAGACCACGCCCTCTACTGTAAAGTACGCTTCTCTGGAAATGTACGCGGCCAATGTGCGCGCCGCCGCCGAAAAGGCGCCGGTGCCGGTTTGTGTGCATCTGGATCACGGCAACAGCTATGAGCTTGCCGTCGGCGCGGTGAAGGCGGGCTATACTTCGGTTATGATTGATGGTTCCCACGAGAGCTTTGAGGATAATATCGCCTTGACCACCCGTGTGGTCGGCGTTGCCGCCAAGCAGGGGATCCCCGTGGAGGCAGAGCTTGGAACCGTTGGCGGCAAGGAGGACGATCTGGAGGGCCAGGCTGGATGCACCCTCCCCCACGAGGCGGCCGCGTTTGTGGAGCGCACCGGCGTACAATCGCTTGCCGTCGCCATCGGTACCGCGCACGGTGTATACCAGTCCGCTCCCAAGCTGGATCTGCCGCGCCTTGCCGAGATCCGTCGCGTGGTAAATGTACCGTTGGTGTTGCACGGTGCCTCCGGCCTGTCTGACGACAGTATCCGCGCATGCGTGAAGGAGGGAATTTGCAAGGTGAATTTTGCTACCGAGTTGCGCATCGCTTACACCAATGCCGTGCGGGAGACGCTAACTGCCGACGAGAGAGTTTTTGACCCCAAGGTGTACGGCAAGGCAGCGAGAGCCAAGGTCAAGGAATTGGTCAAGAACCGCATGATGGTTTGCGGTTGTGACGGGAAAGCGTAAGAAGGGAGAAAATCCGACATGAAAGCAGCAGTTCTTCACGGTAATGAGGATCTTCGCTACGAGGAGATCGACACCCCTGAGGTAAAGCCCGGCACCGTTCGTGTCCGCGTGCGCGCTTGCGGTATTTGCGGTTCTGATATTCCGCGTGTGCTACACAACGGCGCGCACAATTACCCCATTGTGCTGGGGCACGAGTTCGCCGGTGTGATAGATGCCGTTGGAGAGGGTGTGACCAATGTGCGGGTCGGTGATACCGTTTCGGGTGCTCCGTTGGTGCCCTGCATGAAATGTGATGATTGCCAAAACGGCAATTTCTCACTTTGCAAGCACTACAGCTTTATTGGTTCCCGCCAAAACGGCGCCTTTGCCGACTATGTGGTCATCCCCGCTATCAATGCGGTGAAATATGATCCTGTGATCCCTTTCCATAAGGCGGCTATGTTTGAGCCGGCTACAGTAGGCTTGCACGGCTTGGTGCTTTCCGACTACAAGGGCGGCGACTGCGTTGCTATTCTGGGTGGGGGCACCATCGGGTTGCTAACCATGCAGTGGGCAAAAATTTTTGGCTCCAAAAGGGTCGTGGTATTTGACATTGTAAAAGAGCGCCTGGATTTGGCTTTACGGCTGGGCGCTGACGCGGTGATCAATTCCCGTGAGGAGGATGTGGCGGCTCGTGTTGCCGAGCTGACTGGCGGCAAGGGCTTTGGTCGGGTGTTTGAGACCGCGGGCAATCCTGTTACCTTAAAGCAAGCTTTTGAGGTGGCAGGCAACCATGCTACTGTTTGCTATATCGGTACCCCACACAATGATGTGACCTTTACACCAAAGCAGTGGGAGTGGCTGAACCGCAAGGAGCTACGTGTCCATGGCTCCTGGATGAGTTATTCCGCACCCTTCCCGGGCAAGGAGTGGGAGCTGACCGCTCATTATTTCGCAACCGGTCAGCTGAAGTGTGACGACGCCCTGATTGATAAGACCTTCCCAATGAGCCGGGCCGCCGAGGCCTTCGCGCTTTATAAAACCCCTGGTGCCGTTAAGGGTAAGCTGATGCTTATCAACGAGGATTGAACAGATGATCGGTACCGTAACCCCTAATCCATGTCTGGATAAAACCGTTTCTGTAGCGGCATTTGATCTGTACCGTATGAACCGTGTCAGGGTGCTTGCCACCGATCCGTCGGGAAAGGGAATCAATGTTTCCAAGACGCTGGCGGCCATGGGTGTAAAGACGGTTTGCACTGGCTTTGATTTTACAAGTGATGGACACTCGATGCTTGAGGCCGATCTGGACCAATGCGGCATTCCCCATGATTTTCTTACCCTGCCCGGTGATCTGCGGGTGTGTACCAAGATCATAGACGAGGCGCGCAAGCATACCATAGAGGTCAACGAGCAGGGCGCGGCAGTTGCCCCCGCTTGCGGAGAGGCGTTGCTGAAAAAAATTGCGGAAGTGGCCAAACGGTGTGACTTTTTGACACTTTCCGGTAGCCTGCCGCAGGGCTTGGAGAATAATTTTTATGCCCGCGCGGTGCGCTGTGTGAAGCAAGCGGCGCCCCATTGCCGCACGGTCGTGGATGCGGAGGGCGAGACGCTGCTACAGGCACTTGCCGAGGGCCCCTATTTCATCAAGCCCAATATCCACGAATTTGAAAGCACCTTTGAATGCAAGATTGAAACGCTTGCTGATCTGGATCGGAAGGCGAGCGAGGTGCTTAAGGCATATGATCTTGGCATGATCTGTGTTTCTCTTGGTGGAGAGGGCGCCTATATTGCCACCCGTGAAGAGGCTTATTTCAGCAAACCTGCCGTTGTGGAGGTGCGCTCTTTACAAGGGGCCGGAGATGCTTTGGTGGCCGGCATCTGCATGGCGTTGGAAAAGCAATTGCCGCAGGCAGAGGTGCTGCGCTACGGTGTGGCACTGGCGGGAGCCACCGTGATGACCGAGGGCACAAGACCCGGCAACCGACAGGATTTTGAGCGACTCTTGGCCAAGGGTATTTTGACCGAGAAAATCCGCTGATTGAGCGAGGCTGCGTGACTGGATGCAGAAGTCGTGATTTTGGTGCTGTAGGCATATACTATACGGTAGGCATCGAGAGCGCGATTAAAAAACATATATAAAAATTGAAATTTCGTAGAATTGCTACTACAAAAAGGCTACTTTTGCTATTTTCACATAGCAAAAGTAGCCTTTTTTCTTTGTTTTTCGTGCGCTACTGTTGAGAGGATTTTTCATTGCTTTGATGCTCGTTGATAAATTTTTTGGCATCAGCAAGCAGTCTGAGATCAGCAGCGGAGAGAAATTCAAATTCCTCAAGCGAGAGCAGGTAGCGAGGATCAAGCTTTAAAATCTGACAAATGCGGCGCAGCTGCTCTATGCTGGGTTCTTGCACGTCACGCTCAATTTTGGAGTAATTGGATTGGTTCATGGGGATTTGTTTGGCCATATCGTATTGCGAAAGATCTTTATCTTCTCTCGCGTTTCTGATCTTTTGCCCTATGGACATGAAAACACCTCCCTTTCTAAAAATATTATAGCATTTTTAACTAATACTATTGACAATGAGTTATAAATATGATATTATGGGCGTGGTTAGTTAAAAAATAACTTGAAAACTCAAAAAAAGGAGATTTGCAATGAAATACTGTGTAAAATGTGGCGCGGAGCAATTTGATGACGCCGTCATTTGTACCAAGTGTGGCCGTGTGATCGAAAACCCGACCACGGTGTCGCGAGAAAAGGCACAAAGATCAACGGCGCCGTCAGATAAGTTGACTGTAGCCGGTCCGTCTAATAAGTTGGCCGCGTTCAATTTTGTGTTTTCGGTGCTTGTGCTTTTCACGCTCTTTTTTATGACGTGGGCAATAGGGTATGGGTATGTGAAAATAGGCTCTTATGTCAGTTATATTTATCCCGATCCTGATATAATGCTGGTCGCTTTTCTTTCATCTGTTTTGAGCTTTGCCTTTGGCCTGGTTTCTTTTATCATAACTTTAGTGGAACGGCATAAAGGCGAGAGATTATTTTCGGGTATCACCAAGCTGATCATTGGTGTTTCGCTAGTGCTACTTACCGCAATTTTGGCGTTTTGACTAAGTAACATATAGAACGGAATGGAGGAGCAATGAAATGAAATACTGTGTAAAATGTGGCGCGGAAATGTTTGATGATGCCGTGCTTTGCGTAAAATGCGGAGCTTTGGTAGAGAAGAGCGCCGTGCCAAGCCGTGGGTCACAGGGAACTGCCACGCGGAAGTCGAGCTTGACAACAGCGGCAAAGGTCCTGATGATCATCGGCACCGTCATAATGGCGCTATATACCTTTTGCGTCGCTCTTGCCTGGTGCTTACCCATGACAATCTCTTATTGCAACAGAGTAAAAAACAGCAAGCCCATTGGCGTTGGCTTTAAGGTTTGCGCACTACTTTTTGTCAGCTTTGTCGGTGGCGTGCTGATGCTTTGCGATAAAGATGAGTAAGGTGCCCGGAAACGGCATGCGATTTAGCGTGATACGGTAAAAGATCTTCTGTGCGGCGCGCGGGCTTCTATGGTATCGCAATGCCCGTTCCCGATAGCTTGATCTCAAACAGCGAAGCAAGAAAAATCGGAAGCAAGAAAAATAAAAAAGGGGGTTTACAAAATCCCCTTTTTTGTGTATAATATGGAGTAAGGAAAGTCTATGATTGGGAGAAGGCCTCGTGAAGCCGCGGCAGAGAGCGTTGACATGGCTGAAAGCAACGCGCGGTGGATGGGGAGATATGCACCCATGAGATGCGGTGGGGAATCGAGTATCCACCGCCGTATCCTGCGTTAAAGGAGATCTGTTTAGCTATGAATGACAGAGCAGAGAGGGGGATACCCCTGAAGCAGAGTGGAACCGCGGATTGCCGCCTCTGCGCCCATGGGCGCAGAGGCTTTTTTGCTTCAAGGGTGAAGTGTATGAAAAATATAGAATTTTGGCTGGAAAAAACAGATCTTGCCGTAACAGGGCTGCATCTTGTGGCACACGAGGGCAAGAAATTTTATCGCCGCTCCAGAAAACTGCTTGACGAGATCCGGTATGACATTGCCGCCTTCCGTCAACGTGACCCGGCGGCCAAAAGCGATCTGGAGGTTGTGCTTTTGTATTCTGGTCTGCACGCCCGTTTGGCGCACCGTTTATCCCACGCTTTGTATACAAAGGGGCGTGTTATCGCCGCCCGTGCCGTTAGCCAAGGCGCTAAGGTCTTGACCGGTATTGAGATCCATCCCGGTGCCAAGATCGGCAGGGGACTTGTGATCGACCACGGCTCAGGCGTGGTGATCGGTGAGACAGCCGAAATCGGCGACAACTGCACGCTGTATCAGGGGGTAACCTTGGGCGGTACCGGTAAAGACGTGGGTAAGCGTCACCCTACATTGGGGAACAATGTGATGGTAGGCGCCGGTGCCAAAATCTTAGGCCCTATGACCATTGGCAATAATGCCAAAATTGCCGCGGGTGCGGTGGTTTTGGATGAGATCCCTGCTGACAGCACTGCCGTTGGTATTCCGGCCCGTGTGGTGCGTGTTGGCGGCGAGCGTGTGGCAAACGACCTGGATCAGATCCATATTCCCGACCCTGTCAATCAGGAGCTGATCGCTCTGCGCTCCGCCGTGGATACCCTGCTCGCGAAAGTGAAAAAGCTGGAAAAGGCCAATCAAAAGCCGACCGCCCCCAAGGCGACCCGTAAGGCCGCTCAGAATAAATAACAGAACAAGAGGGAAAGAAAATGCTGAAACTGTATAATTCCGCTTCTCGCAAAAGAGAAGATTTTGTGCCTCATGAGCCAGGCAAGGTGAGTATGTATACTTGCGGTCCGACTGTCTATCATTTTGCACATATCGGCAATCTGCGCACCTATATCATGGAGGATATTTTGGATCGCTATCTCCGTTATAGCGGATATGACGTAAAGCGTGTCATGAATATTACCGACGTGGGCCATCTTTCCAGCGATGGGGACACAGGCGAGGACAAGATGCTCAAGGGCGCCAAGCGTGAGAAAAAGACGGTGATGGAAATTGCTCAGTACTACACCGATTGCTTTTTTGCCGATTGCGAGAAATTGCACATTCGCCGCCCCGATGTGATTGAGCCGGCTACCCAGTGCATTGACGAATTTATCAAGGTGATTGCCGCTCTGATCGAAAAGGGCTTTGCTTATGAAGCGGGGGGCAATATTTACTTTGACACCTCCAAGCTCAAGCAATATTATATTTTTAATGATTTCAGTTCCGAGGATCTGGCCGTTGGCGTTCGTGAGGGCGTTGAAGAGGATGGCAACAAGAAAAACAAAGCCGACTTTGTGCTTTGGTTTACCAAATCCAAGTTTGAGGATCAGGAGCTGAAATGGGATAGTCCTTGGGGTGTTGGTTATCCCGGTTGGCATATCGAGTGCTCCTGCATTAGCATGAAGCATCTGGGCGAGTATCTGGATATTCACTGCGGCGGCATTGATAACGCCTTCCCCCACCACACCAACGAGATCGCGCAAAGCGAGGCCTATGTGGGGCACGCGTGGTGCAAATATTGGATGCATGTCCTGCACTTGAATACCGATAGCGGCAAAATGTCCAAGTCCAAGGGTGAGTTTTTGACGGTTTCGCTGTTAGAGGAAAAGGGCTACAACCCGGTCGTCTATCGCTTTTTCTGCTTGCAGTCCCACTACCGTCGATCGCTGGTGTTCTCCTGGGAGAATCTGGATAACGCCACGGTGGCATACCGCAAGCTCATTGCTCGTATCGCTGCCCAAAAGGTCAAAGAGAACGAGACGGTAGAGGCCGAAAAGCTGGAAGCGTTGAAAGCAAAATTTGTTGCCGCGTTGGATAATGATCTCAATACCTCTCTTGCGATTACTGCCATTTACGACGTGCTGAAATCCGATGCCAACGCCACCACCAAGCGTGCTGCCATCGCTGATTTTGATACAGTGCTTTGCCTGGATCTTTTGCGGGCGGCGGATGCCTATGCCGAGGAGGAGACCAAGAAGGCCGCCGCTGCCGCCAATACGGTGCGTGTCTATTCCGATGACCCTGAGATCCGTGCCATTGAGGAGGCTATCGACGCCCGCGCCGCCGCCAAAAAGGCAAAGAATTACGCCGAGGCAGACCGTATTCGTGCCGAGCTGCTTGCCAAGGGCATTGTGCTGACCGATACCCCCAACGGCACGACCTTTGAGCGAAAATGATCCCGCGAAAATTTACTTCATTTTAAAAGAAGCGGTAGCATTACAGCCGGGAAGTTCTTGGTTTTAGACAATGATTTTTATCAAAATGGGTTGCGACATTGGCTTCCTGTGGCGGCCCTAAAAAGAATCCCGAGAAGGCAAAAAAGCTCTTGAGAAAGAAGGCTACGTTGTTGTTTTGAATGATACCGCTTTTCAATTGGGCGGTAAAGACGTAGAGGCCACGCTGAGCGCCACCAACGGAAAAGAATTTGTCAGAATCGTCTACTACGAGAGCGCTTCTGCCGCAAAGGATGCTTGGGAAGCGGCTTATGAAGAGTTTGAAAAGGAAAACGATTCGGATCTTATTATAAAAAGATCCGGTAAGATGATTTGGAGTGGTACCAAGGCCGCAATCAAGGCTGCAAAATAAGTTGCCCAATCCAGAAAAACACCCGAGCGACAGCGTAATGCCCTTTACGGGCAATAACGTAATCGCTCGGGTGTTTTCTGTTTTGGCGGACAGAGAACAGACGCCGCAAGCAATTTCGCTTTTTCATAACGAAAAAAGCTTGATAGGCGAAATGTGGCGCGCGGAGGCAAGGCGGTATTATTTGACCTCCTTCTGTTCTTTTTCGCATTGCTCTGTTTTGGGGATTTCTCTGACGTCCAGGTTTTCGATGACATGCTTGTGAATTGCTTTGTCAAAGGAGGAAGCGCCGGGAAGGAGAAAGATTTGCCAATCGCTTTTGGCGCGGTCTTTGTAAAGTTGGCCTGTTCTCAGCCCCTGGTCGGCAAAGTCCGGCACACAAGTCATAAATTCGCAGAAGCGGGATTCCGGTTGCTCCGGATTGCGCACATCTGCAAAAATACGGTTCTTTTGCTCTGCCAGCTGTCGCAAGGCACTATATTCAGGCAGCGCATCATTTAGATCCTCCACCCAAAAATTCGCGGAGCACATAGGACCCGTATCCGCGTAATGCCATCCTCGTATCGTCACTTCACGGTTCTTGCCAATTCGGTAAACGGCTAAAAACACCGCCAGTAAGGTGGGGATTGCCAATTCGAAGGGATAAAGATCTTGATAACTGTAACCCATTTCATGGAAATCGAAGCTGACACGACAGCCGCAAAGCTTGGCCAGCTCCATCAGGCGAACCGCCAAAACAGCAACAGGCGCGTCATATTCTTTTTCCAGAATTGCGCTATAGAAAAAGGGCATATGCAATCGCCCAAACCAGTTGGATAGCATATTGTAACCATCTGTCGTTAGGGGCGCGTTGCGGGAAAGAGCGGCGGTGGAAAAGATCAGAATTTCATCCAGCCCTACTCGTCCGTCATAGGCGGCGGGCCGATCCAAATAAAGCCGCACTCTCCTTTCGGGTACGGCAACCAATAACATCTGTGAAACCGGATAGTAAGCGCAGATCACCAGAATCGGGCGGTTGCCCGCCCACATCAAAAGAGAATTTTCGTTGGCGCAGGTCATCATTTTTTTCAGGATCGCGCTTTCTTCTTTGGTGGCAGGAAAATGATCAAAAAAGCGATCTCCAAGCGCGGGCTCCGGTCCGGTACGTTCGGTGGCGGGGCGCATGCCGATAATGACAAAATTGCGGTCGAGCAGATATAGGCTTTCAGGGAAAAAGGCATCGGTTCCGTCAACAGAACCGACACGGTCAGCAGAGGGATAGGCGAACACAGCAACGCTCCTTTCTGTTTTTTGTATTTTTATTATAGCACAGGATATGATTTTTGGCAAATATAATTGACAATGCCTTTTTCGAGGATTATAATAAAGGCAAATCTTGCGTTTGTGGAGGAATGTGTAATGAGCAGGACACGGATTTTAATTGCTTCTGATATTCATTGGTGCCATTTGGATTGGTATGGCGTTTCTAACGAAGAGCGTATGGAGCGTTTTGCGCGTCATGTGGAAGAAGAATACGCCAAAGACCCCTTTGAGGCATTGCTCTTGCTGGGGGATTACTCGTTGGATCATTGGCAGTGGGGCATCAAAGGCTGTTGGATCAATGAGGGGCGCAGCAACACCAAGCTGTTTGCCGACCGTGTTATCGCCCGCTTGAAAAAATTGGGGGTCCCCATGGCGGCCATTGGCGGAAACCATGAGCAGTATGGCAACAACCTTTGGAAGGAATTGACCGGCTTTACCCGAACCGATGCCCTGGTAGTGGGGGATTATCTTTTCATTTTGCCGGATACGTTCGGGGCAAATTTGGATCCTACCGAGCACAGCGACGGTACTTACTGTGGCACTGATATGGCGTTTGTCAAAGAGAAAATGGCCCAATATCCGGATAAAAAGGTCGTTTTCTGCGCCCACCATTTTGACCCCGCCAAAGAAAGCGAGGCCTTCCGAGATTTGGTGCGGGAAGAGGATCGTGTCCTGTGCCTGTTCGGCGGCCATGTGCACCGCTCTAAAGTGGTGGAGCTGGGGGCGGATTGGGGCAACAAGGCATTACTCTATACCGGGAATTATTCCTACAACGGCGGTAAGCAGCCGCCGCAGGAATCTATGTGGGGGTTCCGAGATCTGATTCTGACAGAAAACAGCCTGCAATCCCGCTATATCACGCCTGCCAACCGCATCACGGTCAAAGAGGAGCAGATAGAGCATCCTTACGGCTATCAAGATGAATATAGCATCACCATCTAAATTTATCCGGTTTTCCCTTTTTGTGTTATCATCAGGGGAAAAAGAAAGGTGGAGCCCGTGTCTGTACTGACAAAAAAAGCGTTGTTAAAGGCGTTGGGACATGTATTGGAGCGCAAGCCGTTTAAAAAAATTACCGTCCAAGATTTGACACAGGAATGCGGTATCAGTCGCATGACCTTTTACTACCATTTCAAAGACATTTACGATATGCTGGAATGGGCGTTGGAAACAGAAATGGAAGAAATGTTCAAACAGAGCAATCAAGAAAATTGCGCCGACTGGCTGCAAGGCTGTTTGCGTGTATTCCATTTTGCTTTAGCGCATAAGGAATATGCGCTAAAGCTTTTGCCGGTCATGGATCAAACCGAATTGGCTGATTATTTGTATGAAGTGGCATACCGTTTTACACGGCGCACGGTGAATACCTTGGTGGGGGATCGCAAGATTTCGGAAGAGGATAAATGTTTCGTGGCGGAAAATTGGACTTTTTGTATGATCGGCACGCTACTCAAGTGGGGGCGCAATGGCATGAAAGAGCGCCCCGAGGATATTGTGAGGCGCTTCGCGATTTTATTTGACGAAGGTGTTACCGGATTGCTGGACCGTTTAGCATGGCATGATGTTCCAGCCGAAAAAGAGGCGTTGCCGGATTGATGATCGCGTATCCTGTTGCCTGTAAAAGGCTATGTGCTTCTCTTTTTGTGATTTTTTGAAAAAGCAAAGGCGAAATCAGAAAAAAGGTGTTGACAAATCCATGATGATTTGATACAATAATACTGAACAACTCCCAAAACGTCGTGAAAGGAACTGTGGAGCAATGAAAAAAAGCATTCTTTGTTTGCTGATGGCACTCTGCCTGTGCCTTTGTATGATCCTGGCTTCCTGCAAGCCCGAGCCCGAACCGGAACCTCTGCCCGAGCAGGAAAAGCAAGGCCAAGTACATCAAACTCCGGATACTTCTGCCAGCGTTGATCCGATTATGCCCAACGAGCAAGTTGGTACTGATACGCCCCGTTATTGATAAAAAAACCCGCTTTTGGCGGGTTTTTTTGTATAATCTTCATTTTTTCGGGAAAGATAAGTGCATCCACAAAAAGGAGGAGAAACAAATGGCACAAATTACCGAAAAAGAGCTTTCTGCCCTGGGTGATCTGCTCTCGATGGAAAGTGTACTGGGGGCCAAGTGCTGTGCCTTGGCAAGCAACACGCAGGATGCGGAATTGCGGGATATTTATACCAAAATGGCGGCTCGCCATCAGCGGCATTTCGATCAACTTTACGGAAATTTGAAGTGAGGAAAGAAGAATGGAAAATTGTGTATTCGCACCGAAAGATCAGATGAACGATCTGCTGCAAAGCGAAAAATATCTTTCCGGTTGCTATAACAGCTATCTGTTGGAAAGCGCCACCCCTGAGGTAGTGCAATGTATGACCGGATTGCTCAGCGATACGCATCATATGCAACGCGAATTGTTTGAGGAAATGAATAGCCGCGGTTGGTATCCGGTAACCAAAGCCGACGATCTAAAGGTGGACGGTGCCAAGCAGAAATTCTCCGCTATGGCGAATAAGTAAAAAACGCGAAACCAGAAAAATCGCCGGTTGGCGTACCTGCTTTAAAGCAGGTACGCCAACCGGCGATTTTATGTTACTGTTCATTGTCTGTTTTTTCGCTGGGCTGGGCTTCTTCGGCAGGGGTGTCTTCAGCGACGGCTTCTGCCTGTGTGTTCTCGGGGGCGGCTTCTTGGGTTTGCGCGGTGTTCTGCTCGGGAGCCTTGCGGTTTTCTTCTTTCAAAACGGCAATGCGATCAAACAAACCGTCGATCTCTGCCACGATCTGCATTTTTTGCTCTTCCAGGTTGTCATCAGTATGCAGATCTCGGTAAACGATGCGCCCCAGATCTTCATACAACTCATCCATCTTCATTTCCAGATTTTTGATCTTGATGGAATTGGCGGCAGAGTCAAAAGCCTCCTCGGTTTTATTCGAGATTTTTTTTACAGTACGCTTGGTAGCGGCAACAAAACGGCTGAATGCGGACATGGTTATTTTCTCCTTTGCGGATTTTATTTTACAATATAAGTATATCGCAAAAAAAGAAAAATGTAAAGAACTTTTTGTCTTCTTACATAAAAAATGTAAAAATGGCCAAAATAGGCAAGGGAGGGATGAATCATGAATATGGATAAAAAGACCTATGCCCGGTATGTAGAGGCAAGAGCGCCTCGCTCACCGATCGTCAAAGACTGTGTGCGTGCCTTTTTGGTGGGTGGTGGAATTTGTCTTGCGGCCGAGGGGGTTATTCAATTGCTGCTTGGAGTAACAGAGATCACTCGGGATGAGGCATCTGCCTGGACGTCAATCCTTTTGGTGGCAGTTGCCATCCTGCTGACCGCCATTGGCGTATTTGATAATATTGCCCAGTTTGCGGGGGGCGGTACACTTTTGCCGATCACCGGGTTTGCCAATGCAGTGGCGTCGCCTGCCATTGACAGTCATTCTGAGGGATTGGTGCTGGGGATAGGTGCCAAAATCTTTACCGTGGCGGGCCCTGTGTTGCTTTACGGTACCGCGGCGGGAACTGTTTATGGAATCATTTATTGGATTTGCACCCTGATTTGGGCATAGAAAAAGGGGTTCTCCCCCTTTTTCTTTTTGAAAGTAATTTTTTACCGCAATTGCTATTGACATTAGCGTCTTGTCGTGCTATAATAATATGCGTTTCAAATAAAGGGATGTCGCCAAGCGGTAAGGCACCAGACTTTGACTCTGGTATTCGTAGGTTCGAATCCTGCCATCCCTGCCAAAAATCTCCTCGGACGAAGTTCGGGGAGATTTTTACCTTTTCACTATTCACTCTTCACTTTTCACTAAATCCGTCCGAGGAGATTTTTGGAAAAGTAATAAGTAATAGTGAATAGTGAAGAAGTAAGGTAGCTTTTCGCCGAGGCGAAAAGCATTTTTTATTATAAAAGTTTAAAAGTAATAGGTTTTATGGTATAATAGAATAAAATCAAGTAAGGGAGAAAGTAATATGTCCGAAAGTCCTTTAATGATAAAATCAAAAGCCTTTGCCTTGGAGGTGATTCGTGCTTGCAAGGTGTTGAGAGAGGCGAAGTGCGAAAGTGCGCTGATCAATCAATTTTTGCGTTCGGGAACAAGTATTGGCGCGAATATTCGTGAGGCTTTCTACGCCCACGGCAAGGCGGACTTTGTGGCAAAGTTACATATTGCCTTAAAGGAATGCTCCGAAACAGAATATTGGCTTGAACTTTTGATTGAGAGTGGATACTATTACGACAAAACTATTTTGGATAGATGTGTTGAGGTGAAACGGATGTTGATTGCTTCAATCAATACGGCAAAGGAGAACAAGAATAGCTAACGAAAACCATTTTAGTGGCAAAGCACAATTCTACAATAGCAGACCAACATATCCCCAAGAATGTATTGATTATTTGGTTAACAAATTCAACTTGATATCTAACAGTGTTATAGCTGATATAGGTGCAGGAACAGGAATATTGACAAAACCTTTTCTTGATTTTGGTTGTTCAGCATATGCCGCAGAGCCAAATGAGGATATGTTTGCTGAGTTGAGCAAAAATTTATCTCAATATCAAAACGTGTTTCTTTTGAAAACTTCTGCTGAAAAGACCGATATTCCGACTCTTTCTTGCGACGCGGTAGTCATCGGCACGGCTTTCCATTGATATGACAAAGAAAAATTTTATGCAGAATGCAGACGAATATTAAAAAATAACAAGTATGTAGCTATTTTGAGAATGGCAAACAATACCGAGGCAGATAAACAAATTGATAAAATAAAGCATTATTCAGAACAAGATTTGAATGAGGCAAAAGCTTTCTTTGGGGACGGATTTTTAGAACATATCTGCTTTGAATATTCTCAATCTTTCGATGGAGAAAGACATATTAAAAATTTGCTTTCTTCGGCAACTGCTCTGTTACCAAACGATGCGAGATTTGATGAGGATATAAACAAGTGCAAGAGCGTTTTCAATAATCATTTTGAAAGTGGAATTGCTGAATTATCTTTTGTAGTAAATTGTTGTATAGGAAAGTTGGATACATAGGCTTCGTTACAAGCATGGTGTTGAAAGGCCGGAAGATAGCGGAAGCTTTCACCTCCCATCATCGCCAAGGGGTTAGTGTACCCTCTGCAAAACCCACGTGCATCTAAATCGGACACACATCACAACAAAAAAGGAGTGCTTCGGCACTCCTTTTTTGTTGGCAGGGATGGCAGGCAAGAGAAATACGCCCGCCTGCGGTGGGCGTATGGCAGACGAAAAGGCGGCCAAGCCGCCGTCCTGCCATTTGGGAACAGCGATCTGGCAACCGCCGTGGGGCTTTTGGATACAATCATCGTAAAGTGCAAAGAGTATCGTTTTTTACTATTGACTTTCTGCTTTGATGAAGGTACAATGAAAGCAACTACGATGAAAGCGAGAACTTTTATGACAACCGTTCAGGTGAATTTTGAAAAAACAACCGATAAAATCAAGCCGATGCACGCAGTCAACAACGGCCCCACCAAGGGACCGCGGATGTTTCCGCTTTCCGGCAATTTTGATGCTTACAAGGAGGCGGGCATCCCTTTCGCGCGTAACCACGATGCGGCTTTTTGTGCTTCCTATGGCGGTGAACATACGGTAGACATCAACGCTATTTTCCCGAATTTTGACGCGGATCCCTACGACCCCGCCTCCTACGATTTTGCCTGCACCGACGAGTACACCCAAAACATTCTGGAGGCGGGAACCGAGGTTTTTTACCGCCTTGGCAATAAGATCGATCACCGTGTCAAGAAATACGACTCCATTCCGCCCAAGGATTATCACAAATGGGCGGTGATTTGCGAGCATATCATCCGCCATTATAACTACGGCTGGGCAGACGGCTTCAAGTGGAATATCCGTTACTGGGAGATCTGGAACGAGCCGGAAAACGGCAGGGAATGCTGGGATGCCCCCTTTGAAGAATTTTTGCCTCTTTTCGAGATCGCCGCAAAGCACTTAAAGGGCCTTTTCCCTGAGCTGAAGATCGGCGGTCCCGCCTTTGCCACCGGCGGCGTGGATAAAAAGACCGAGATGTTCCTCGGCTATATGCGCGAGCATGAGGTGCCGTTGGATTTCTTCTCTTGGCACACCTACCGCTCCGAGACCGACCAATACGTAAAGCGCATCCTGCGGGTGCGGGAGCAGCTGGATGCCTTCGGCTATACCGAGACCGAGAGCATTCTCAACGAGTGGAATTACATCATAAACTGGAAGGACGGCTTGTTGGCGTCCAAAAAAGCCATTCTCGGTAGATCGGAAG
>SVQT01000021.1 GCA_015065215.1 Oscillospiraceae bacterium
AGAGCTGACCTTGATTCGCATGTGCGACCCCGCCCTTGACACCTCTGCTGAAGGCCTTTTGGCAAGACTGGAGCGGTTAGAGGACGCGGTTGCGGCAGGCACCCCTGTGACAAAGACGGCGCAAAAGGCAGCCCCCCCGAAAGAAACCGCGCTTGTGCCGGCCACCGAAAGCGCGCCGGCGCCTGTGGAAAAGCAGTCCCCCGCCAAAAAAGAGACTGCTCCCATCGCCCCGGCAACGTCTGCCCCAAGGGCAAGCGAGGGCGGTCGCGTTCTGCACCGCATAAGGGGTTTTATGAATGGTGTGGAACGCATCCGGCGGGAAAACGCTATGCTGGGATCCTTTCTTGCCGATGCCAAAGCCTTTTTGACAGAAGACGGAAAGGTCGTCATTCAGTTGACCAATCCGTTTTCGCTGATGATGCTGGATGATCCTGATGCCAAAGCGTTGCTTTGCCGTAGCATCGCGCCCGAAATCAAACAAGCCCCCACTCCCGCCCAGTTGATTTTTGAAACCCCCGACCCCAAAGCGGCAACAAAGGATACCGTATTGGACGATCTGTTGGATGCGGCAGCAAATCAATCGGAAGCATAAGAGACAAAAACACCAAACGATATTGATTTTCAGATAAGAAGGAGAATACATCATGAGAGCCAATTATCCCAAAAACGCAGGTGGACAAAACCTGAACGCTATGATCCAACAAGCGCAGAAGATGCAGGAGGATATGGCCACACTGCAAGCAGAGCTGGAGCAGCGTGAATATGAAATTTCCGCGGGCGGCGGCGCTGTTACTGTCAAGATCAACGGCAAAAAGCAGATCCTCGCTCTGGATATTCAACCCGAGATCGTCGACCCCGATGATATTGAGACCCTTTCTGACATTCTGGTGGCCGCTGTGAACGAAGCCATCAAGCGCGTAGAGGACACCTCTGCCGCCGAAATGGAGAAAGTCACCGGCTCGATGAATATTCCCGGCATGCCCGGTATGCCCGGCCTGTTCTGATATGTCCGGCATCGAAGCGCTTGATATTCTTGCCGAGCAGTTCGCGCGGTTGCCCGGCATTGGCCGCAAAACCGCCCAGCGCCTTGCCTATGCGGTGCTGAAATACAGTCCGGAAGAAATTGCCGCCTTTACCTCGGCCATGACCGAAGCCAAAGAAAAAATCCACCGTTGCCCGATCTGCCAAAATCTGACCGACCGTGAGATCTGTCCTATTTGCGCCGATCAGGGCAGAGACAAATCGGTGATCTGCGTGGTGGAAGATGCCCGGGCTGTTATGGCGTTTGAGAAAGTCCGCTCTTTTCGTGGCGTTTACCATGTGCTACACGGGCTGATCTCTCCCATGAGCGGTGTGACGCCGGATGCCCTTGCCTTGCGTGAGTTATTGGCCAGGCTGGAAGACACTGCTGTAAAAGAAGTGATCGTTGCCACCGGTGCCACCACCGAGGGTGAAGCGACTGCCATGTATATTGCCCGTCTGCTCTCCCCGCTTGGTGTCAAAGTCACCCGCCTTGCCCATGGACTCCCTTTTGGCGGCGAGTTGGAATATGCCGACGAGATCACGCTTTCCCGTGCCCTGGAGGGTAGGCGGGACTTTGACTGATCCGATCTTGGATCCAATCCCCCCTAACGGGGTTAAAAAATGGAGTTTTTATGACGAACGCTACCATTCAAGCGATACTGAAAGCCAACAAAATGCTGGCTCCCAGAGAAAAAACCGACCGCCTTTTTCTTTTCCCCGCGGGTAGCTTTGACTACCGTGGTCCTCTGGATAACGCCATCCGCTTTATTGAGGATTTTCAGCTTTTGGATCATACCCTTTGGGAAAAGTTTGTAAACGTTTTCACCGAGCTCCCTAAGCCGGATACAGCCAATAAGGGCTGGCGCGGCGAGTATTGGGGCAAAATGATGCGCGGCGGTTGCCTTACCTACCAATACACCCAAAATCCCGCCCTTTATAAAGCCTTGTCCCATGCCGTAGAGCTGATGCTGGCAGCCCCCGAAGCTGACGGTCGCATTTCCGCCTACGATCGGGATGCAGAATTTGACGGCTGGGACATCTGGTGCCGCAAATATGTGATGCTGGGGCTGGAATATTTTTTGGAAATATGCACCGACGAAGCGCTTTCCGCCCGTATTCTGCCGGTCATCATTGGTGAGGCAGACTATATGCTGGAACGGATCGGCTGGGATAAGCTTGATATTACCAAAACCTCGACTCACTGGGAGGGAGTGAACTCCTCCTCTGTGCTGGAGCCGATCGTTCGGCTTTTTAACCTGACCGGAAAGCGGAAATATTTGGATTTTGCCACCTATATCGTAGAGCGCGGTGCCGCCGAAACCCAAAACCTGTTCGAAATGGCTTACACCGACGAGAAGGCCCCTTATGAGTGGCAGGTCATCAAAGCCTATGAAATTATGTCTTGCTTTGAGGGCCTCATCGAATATTACCGTGTGACAGGTATTGAAAAATGGAAAGAGGCCGCCTTGCGCTTTGGCAAAAAGGTATATGAATACGAGGTCAGCATCATCGGCTCTTGCGGTTGCTGGCACGAGTTGTTTGACAACGCCGCCAAACGCCAGCTGACCACCGTTTATACCGGCATTATGCAGGAAACCTGCGTAACGGTGACATGGATGAAATTCTGTCTCCAGCTTCTGTGCCTTTCCGGCGATCCGCATTATGCTGACGAGATTGAGCGCTCAGTCTATAATGCGCTGAGCGGTGCCATCAACTTTGACAAAAACACCGTCAACAACGGCTTCCCCTTTGATAGCTACAGCCCTCTCGTCATGGGCACCCGTGGCCGTTATGTGGGCGGTCGGCAGCAGCTATCTGACGGCTCTAACTATGGCTGTTGCGCCTGCATCGGCTCTGCCGGGACCGGTCTCATTCCCCTTTCCTCGATGCTTTTGCGTGAGGATGGCGTCGCGGTGAACCTGTATATCCCCGGTGTAGCCGCCACTCATACCCCGGATGGAGCGGCGCTGGAAATTGCCATTAAGACTCTTTATCCCGCAAACGGCGCGATTTCTCTCACCTTGGACACCACATCAGAGCAGCCCTTTACCCTGGCATTGCGTATCCCTGCCTGGAGCCAGCGTACCACATTGGCGCTAAACAGTCAGATGCTGGACGTAACCCCCGGTAGCTACGCCGAGATCAATCGCGTTTGGAAATGCGGTGACACGGTGGAACTTTTCCTGGATATGCGCACCGAGGTGCTCCATCCCGACGAAATGGGCCTGCCCGATGCCAACGCGAAATATCACGTGGCTTTACGCCGCGGACCGTTGATACTGGCCAGAGACGCCCGCCTTGCCGATGACCTGCACAAGCCGGTCAGCATAGCGGAAGACAGCTCCGGCTATGCCACAGAGGTTTTGCCGGGTACAGTCGACTTTGCTTGCAACTACGCCTTTCAGGTCAAACAGACCGATGGCTCCTATTTGCCGCTGATCGACTACGCCTCTGCCGGTCGCACTTGGGATAACCGTTCACTCATGAGCGCCTGGATGCACACCAAGGACTACCTGCCCTTTGATGAGACCAAGCCCTTTGAAATGGTGATCTCCTGCTTTATGGCCAGCGGCCAGCTGCCCACCGCAAAAGGGGATCTTGCCACCAAAACCCATATCACCCAACGAGAAGACGGGCTCTTCTACTCCCCTTGCGATAGCGACCGATTGGTGGTACGCACCACCAACCGCAAGGAGAACACCTGTCACCTGACGGTGGCGGACGGCCGCCATTTGGCCATCACCGCCGATGGATTGCTGACCCTTTCTAAAAAAGGTACACCGCTGACCTTGCATTGGCAGGGCCACAACTGCTATGCCATCACCGATCCCGACGGCCGCTTTTTGGAATACGGAAGAACCCAAACGCAACAACCCTTGTTCTTCAGCACCGGATCACTGATCCCCCGCCATCTCTTTGATTTTGTCAATACAGAAGAATAAATAGAAAAAGCGACTTGTGATATGCCCCCCAAAAGTTAGATGCTTTTGGGGGGCATATCTTCGCCGAGCCGCTCTTTTTATTGACAATTCATTGCTATCGTGTTACAATAAAAGAAGATCTTTTATCCGGAGGAATGATGATGCCCATAGTCACTTCATGCCAAGAGCTACCCACGTTACTCAAAAACGGCGAAATCCTGAACTGTACACACCGGATCCTTTGCAAGATCGACTATCCCTCCCCCGTCCTGCGGGGCTTTCAAGGGGGCTGCTCTGACCGAAAACGCTATTACTATCAGATCGTCATGCACTACGATCTGCCCGACCGCCTGAGGGACTACGGCCGTGTGGCAAAGGTGGATTTGCAAACCGGCGAGGTGGTTAGATGGAGCGAGAATCTTTATCTGGATCACGCCAACGATATGACCTATCACCCCGGCACTCACCGCATTCTGGTCTGTCACAACAAGCCGCGCTATCAGCACCTTTCATACTTAGACGCGGATACGTTGGAGCTTGTAGACCAGACAGATCTCCCCTTTCCCTTTTACGCCATCGAGTACAACGAAAAAAGAGATCAATACCTAATTGGACTTTCCGGCACGCGGGAATTCCGTTTTCTAAACGCGGATTTTTCCCCCACTGATGACCGCATTTTCCGCACCGCACCGCTGACCGACCGCTGCGTCAAGCAGGGCATCTGCGCGGATGACGAGCTGCTCTATTTTATTTTGTGGGATGGCAGGCACAAGGCAGAGCCGGACTTTCAGAACCGAATTGCCGTCTATGACTGGAATGGCGATTTCAGAGGTCTGCTCCATTTCAACGTTGGCGTGCAGGAGCCGGAAAGCATCAGCATCGTAAGCGGACAGATCCATGCCGTTTGCGGCAGATCTCACCCCATCATCTATCGATTTACCCCCGAAACGTGATCAGAAAACGCCCCTTTGACCGCAGTCAAAGGGGCGTTACCTTTCGTTTTAAAGAGTTGCTGCCATAACGGCCTTGATGGTATGCATGCGATTTTCGGCCTCGTCAAAGACGATCGATTTGGGGCCTTCGATAACCTCGTGGGTCACCTCCATACAATCAATACCAAACTGCTCGTAGATCTCACGGCCAATGACGGTGCCGAGATCGTGGAAGGCGGGCAGACAGTGCATAAAGCGGCACTGCTCACCGGCATGATCCATTAGTGCCTTGGTCACACGGTAAGGGGAAAGATCCTTGATGCGCTCGGCAAAAACCTCCTTGGGCTCACCCATCGATACCCATACATCGGTATAAAGCACATTGGCATCCTCAACCGCCTTGGCGGGATCCTCCTCAAAGGTAATAGTGGCGCCGGTCTCCTTGGCAATGGCAAGGCACTGCTCCACCAGCGCGCTTTCCGGCCAATACTTCTTGGGGGCGGCAGCGACAAAGTGCATGCCCATCTTGGCGCAACCGACCATCAGGGAGTTCCCCATATTGTAGCGCGCATCCCCCAGATAGACCAGCTTTTTACCCTTCAGCTCGCCGCAATGCTCACGGATGGTAAGGAAATCGGCCAGGATCTGGGTGGGGTGGAACTCGTTGGTAAGGCCGTTCCAGACCGGCACCCCCGCATAAGCGGCCAGCTCCTCTACGATGGATTGACCAAAGCCACGATACTCGATGCCGTCAAACATACGGCCAAGCACGCGAGCAGTATCCGGGATGCTCTCCTTTTTGCCGATCTGGGATCCGGTGGGATCCAAATAGACCGGGTGCATACCCAGATCGTTAGCGGCTACCTCAAAGGCACAGCGGGTGCGGGTGCTGGTCTTTTCAAAGATCAGCGCAATACTCTTGCCATCGCAAAGACGGTGAGCAACGCCCGCTTTTTTCTTCGCCTTCAATTCGGCGGCAAAGTCAATGAGATAGGTTATTTCAGCAGGGGTAAAATCCAACAGCTTGAGAAAATGTCTTCCTTTTAAATTCATTCTACACCTCACTCGGCAATCACCGAAAGAATGATCTCGGCGGCCTTTTTTAATTGTTCAACAGGAATATTCAAGGCAGGCAGCAAGCGCACCTTGTTTTTTGCGGTCAGACAAAGCACCCCTTTTGCCATACAGGCCTTCACCACTTCGGCGGCCGGCTTCTCGGTCTCAATACCAATCATCAGACCCATACCGCTCACTGAGCGAACGCCCTTGGCGCCGCTAAAGGTCTTTTTCAAATATGCGCCCTTTTCGGCGACCTCGGCCATCAGCTTTTCATCGATACGGGAAATTACGTTACAAGCACCCGCTGAAGCGATAGGGTTGCCGCCATAGGTAGAGCCATGATCGCCAAAACCCAACACGTTTTGTACCTTTTCGCCCAAAAGGCAAGCGCCGATGGGTAACCCACCACCAAGCCCCTTGGCTGTGGTCACCACGTCGGGGGTAACGCCGTGGTGCATATAAGCATAGAATTTGCCGGTGCGGCCGTTGCCGGTCTGGACCTCATCAAACATCAGTACGATGTCCTCTTTTTGGCAAAGTGCCGCCACGCCGCGGATAAAGTCGCCATCTACCACATGGACACCGCCCTCACCCTGAATACACTCGATCAGAATACCGGCAACCTTGTAATTCGCCAAAATTTCCTCAAATTCTTTCAGATTTCCAGGTTCCAGATGCACAAAGCCGGGGGTGAGCGGCTGGAACAGCTCGTGATAGTGCTCTTGACCGGTGGCGGCCAGCGTGGTCAGCGTTCTGCCGTGAAAGCTGTTTTTCAAGGTCACAATCACGTTATATTCGGGGCCTTTTTTCTCGGCGGCATACTTGCGCGCCACCTTGATCGCGCACTCGTTGGCCTCAGCACCGCTATTACCGAAAAAGACCTTTTTTAACCCCGTTTTGGCACATAATGCCTCTGCCAGCCTGGCGCAGGGCTCGGTATAGTAGAGATTGGAGGTGTGCTGCACCTTGGAAAGCTGCTCAATCACGGCCGCTTGCCAGGCCTTGTCGGCAATGCCAAAGGCCGTAACGCCGATACCGCTGCCAAGATCAATATATGCCTTTCCCTCGGCATCATAGACCATTGAGCCCTCGCCCTTGACAATCTCCACAGGGAAACGGGCATAGGTGCCCGCTACATATTTTTTATCCAGCGCTTGCAATTCGCTCATTGTTATTCTCCCTTGACCATAGTGCCTGCGCCCTCATCAGTCAAAAGCTCCATCAAAATGGAGTGGGGCACACGACCGTCCATAATGGTAACATCCTTCACGCCGCGGTGCAACGCCTCGATACAGCAATCCACCTTAGGGATCATACCGCCCGAGATGACACCCTCCTCATACAGCTTCCCCGCCTCCTCGATGGTGATATGCGGGATGAGCGTGGTGGGATCATCCTTATCGCGCAGAATACCCGCAATATCGGTCATCATAATCAGTCGCTCGGCGCCGAGCGCACCCGCGATATAGGCGGCGGCGGTATCGCCATTGATATTATACACATTTCCCTGTCGGTCACTGGCTACAGTGGAGACCACGGGGATATAATTCTTTTCCAACAGATCGGTAACCGGCTGTGGGCGGATCTTGGTGATTTTACCCACATACCCCAAACGCTCATCCTTGATCTGCGCCTCGATGAGGCCGCCGTCGATGCCGGAAAGTCCAATCGCATGTCCGCCTTTGGTCTGCAAAAGCGTTACAAGCGATTTGTTGACCTTGCCCGCCAGAACCATCTGCACAATGTCCACCGTCTCTTTATCAGTCACACGCAGACCGTCTACAAACTCGGGCTTTTTGCCCAGCTTGCTCATCATTTCGTTGATCTCGGGGCCGCCGCCGTGTACCAGCACAACCTTGACGCCAATCAGCCACAGCAGAGCAATGTCTTCCATAACCTGCTCCTTGAGCTGCTCGTTGATCATGGCGTTACCGCCGTATTTGACCACAATGATCTTGCCGTTAAATTTTTTGATGTAGGGCAGCGCCTGGGTCAAAACCTCGGCTCTCTGCGCGTTGGAAAAATGATTGTCGATATTCATGGTTTCCTCTTAAAATGTGTGTTTTTTGATACCGTTTATGGGGATTTTACGGGAGGAACACCCCCCCTACACGGCTACGCCCTGATGAAAAAAGCAAGCAGGGCAATGGCACCCAATTTCGCCTGCGGCGAAACAGCGAAACGCCGACGGTGTCGTCATCTACTCCGAGGTGTTGGGGGCGATGCGGAACACAGCTATGCGCCGCTTATTTCACATCAGGTTCTGTAATCTCCGTTGATCTTCACATAGTCATATGTCAAGTCACAGCCAAAGGCGGTGGCACTGCAATCGCCACTGTTCAGATCCACCAAAATCTCGATCTCCTTCTCCAGCAAAATCTCTTTGGCAATCTCCTCGGAAAAGTCCACACCCGCGCCGTTTTCACAAACGCTGACAGTGCCCTTCGCCGAGCGGAAGGCTACGTCTACCTTATGTACATCCACAGCCGCGCCGCTGTAGCCGATGGCGCAAAGCACGCGGCCCCAGTTGGCATCGGCGCCGAACATAGCGGCCTTTAAAAGGCTGGAGCAAATCACGCTCTTGGCTACCGTCTTGGCGGTTTTGTCATCCGCCGCGCCGCTGACCTTGCACTCCAACAGCTTCGTGGCACCCTCGCCGTCACCGGCGATCATACGGCACAGATACACAGTCACCGTGTTCAGCGCCTTCATAAATGTGGCAAAATCCGCACCGTCCTCGGTGATCTCCCCATTTCCGGCCATTCCGTTTGCCAGGATGGTGACCATATCGTTGGTAGAGGTATCGCCGTCCACGCTGGTCATATTAAAAGTGTTTTGCACATCATGCTTCAATGCCTTTTCCAGCATCTGGGCGGAAATGGCAGCATCGGTGGTGAGAAACACCAGCATGGTCGCCATATTGGGGTGAATCATTCCGCTTCCCTTGGCAATACCGCCAAGATGGCAGATCTTGCCGCCCAGGGTGAACTCGACAGCAATCTCCTTTTTCACGGTATCGGTGGTCATGATACCCTCCGCGGCATCGGCACCGCCATTTGCGGAAAGTGTCTTTGCCAGCATCGGAATGCCCGCGGCAATCGGCTCGATATTCAAAGGCTGGCCAATGACACCGGTAGAAGCAACCACCACGTCAGTGGCGGAAATGCTTAGCTCTTTTGCCACCAAATCACTCATTTGCTCGGCAATCTCAATGCCGTTGGCGTTGCAGGTGTTGGCGTTGCCGCTGTTACAGATCACAGCCTGGGCAAAGCCGTCAGCAATATGATTTTTGGTAACGGTCAGGGGGGCGCCCTTGACCAGGTTGGTGGTGTAAACGGCGGCCGCGTGCGCGCGCGTCTCACTCACAATCAAGGCAATGTCCTTCTTGGTACGGTTTTTGCGGATGCCGCAATGGACACCACTTGCCATAAAGCCTTTTGCGGCACAAATGCCGCCGGAAATGATCTTCATTATTTTATTCTCCTATGATAAGCCCGGTGGTCTCATCCACACCGAGCAAAATGTTCATGTTTTGAATAGCGGCACCCGAGGCACCCTTGCCCAGATTATCAAAGCGAGCGATCAACAGGATGCGATCATCGTTTCCGCTCACCCGCACCTCCATATCATCTCTGCCGGAAAAGGCGTTGGCGGAAAGGAAGCCGCCCTCGCCATCTCCCTGGACAAAGCGAACCAATTTGCCTTGATAGGTGGCTCTGTAGACTGCTTTCACATCCTCAAGTGTTCCGTTCAGATCTCTGGCAAACACCGGAACGGTAACCTCCATACCGCTGTAGAAATCCCCGACAATGGGGCAAAAAACAGGAGCGTTCGCAAGCCCCGCGATCCGCATCATCTCAGGCAAATGCTTGTGGGCTTGGGCGATACCGTACTGGCGGGGGGCCTCCAACAGCTTGTCCCGATCGGCAGCCTCATAATCAGCGATCATTTTCTTACCGCCGCCAGAGTAACCGGTGAGCGAAAAGCATGTGAGATGCGCGTCTTTTTTCAAAACACCCGCGCGGACAAGTGGCTCGGTCAAAGCCAGAAAGCCGCTGGCGTGACAACCGGGATTGGCAATGCGCTTGGAGGCGGCAATGGCTTCTTTACGGGCAAGCTCGGGGAAGCCGTAGGTCCACGTGGGATCCACACGATGAGCGGTAGAGGTATCAATCACCGCCACATTTTTGTTTTCGATCATCGAAACCGCTTCCACCGCGGCGGCATCCGGCAAGCAGAGAAAGACAATGTCCGCGCCGTTGATGGCCTCTCGCCTGGCGGCGGGATCCTTGCGAACCGCGTCAGGCAGGGTAACAAGCGTTAAATCCTCTCTTTTGGAAAGTCTTTCATGAATGCGCAGTCCCGTTGTTCCAACGGAACCGTCAATAAATACGTTTGTCATTTTAAACGCTCCTTTACATAGGAGATCTGCTCTCTCACCGAAGCCAGCGAGGTGCCGCCCTCAGAAATGCGGGTCTCAACGCAGGTACGCAAAGAGATGGCGTCGTACAGATCCTGATCAAACAGGTCGCTGTAGGCGCGGTAAACGTCCAAAGATAGCTCCTCGAGCACCGTGTTTTCAGCAATGCATTTTGCCACCAGTTGACCTGAAATCTTATAAGCACTGCGGAAGGGCATTCCCTTCTTGACCAGATAGTCGGCAAGATCGGTCGCGTTGATAAAGCCCTTTTGCGCCGCGCGAAGCATATTTTCCCGATTGGCTACCATGGTAGCCACCATGCCGTCAAAAACCTGTAAACACATCTTCACGGTATCCACCGCGTCAAAAATGCTCTCCTTATCCTCCTGCATATCCTTATTGTAAGCAAGCGGAATGCCCTTGAGGGTGGTGAGCAGTGCCATCAGGTCGCCGTATACACGGCCGGTCTTGCCGCGCACCAGCTCAGCCATATCCGGGTTTTTCTTTTGCGGCATGATCGAGGAGCCGGTAGTATAGGCATCGGATAGCTCCACGAATTTGAATTCCCAACTGCACCAAAGAATGATCTCCTCCGAGAAGCGGGATAGATGCATCATCAAAATCGACAGCGCGGAAAGCATCTCCAAGGCAAAATCACGGTCGGAAACGCCGTCCAGGCTATTGCGGCAGATGCCGTCAAAGCCGAGACGCTCCGCCTCGAAGCGGCGGTCGGTCTCATAGGTGGTGCCGGCCAGCGCGCAGCAGCCAATGGGCGATTGGTTCATGCGCTTGCGGCAATCGGCAAGACGATCCAGATCACGCAGCAGCATCATGGCATAGGCCATGAGATGATGCCCGAACAAAATCGGCTGTGCTCGTTGCAAATGCGTGTAGCCGGGCAGGATCACGTCGGCATATTCTTCTGCTTTATCAGTCACCGTCGCCACCAGCGCGCGCGCCAGTGCGGCGATCTCGTCAATCTCAGCGCGCAGATACATCCGCAAATCCAGGGCCACCTGATCGTTTCGGCTACGGGCGGTGTGTAGCTTTTTGCCCACCTCACCCAGTCGCTCGGTCAGCACCTGCTCTACGAACATATGAATATCCTCAGCGGTCATGTCGATCGCCAGCTTGCCCTCCTCCAGATCGGAAAGGATGCCGGCAAGCCCATCGATCAAGGTGTCGGCCTCGGCCTTGGCAATAATCCCCTGCTTTGCCAGCATAGCGGCGTGCGCCATACTGCCGGTGATGTCCTGCTGATACATTCTGCTGTCAAAGTGGATCGAGGAATTGAAGTCATCCGCGATCTGATCGGTATTGCCGGCAGTCCTTCCGGCCCACATTTTTGCCATGATCGTCTCTCCTTAAAGAACACCATAGGACTGCCGCGTCCATTCATCGGAAACGGCAGTCCATGTATGGGATACTGCTTGATTATTTCAGCTTGCCCTGATCAGCCAAGGCCTGTACCTGGATCGGCAGACCAAAGAGGTTGATAAAGCCCTCGGCATCCTTTTGGTTGTAATCGCTCTCGCCAAAGGTCGCGATTTCCTCGCTATAGAGGGTGTAGGGGCTCCAAGCGCCGGCGTTGATCATATTGCCCTTATAGAGCTTCAGTCTGACCTTACCTGTCACACGCTCCTGGGTTTTGTCAACAAACGCGGCCAGCGCCTCGCGCAGCGTGGTGAACCACTGACCGTTGTAGACCAGCTCGCCGTAGGTCACAGCCAGCTTTTGCTTTTCGTGCATGGTGTACTTATCAAGGCAAAGCGTTTCGAGAACGCTGTGTGCCTTGTACAGGATGGCGCCGCCGGGGGTCTCGTAAACGCCGCGGCACTTCATGCCGACCAAACGATTCTCGACAATATCCAGCAGACCGATACCGTTCTCGCCGCCCAGCTTGTTAAGGGTGAGGATAATGTTCTTGGCGCTCATCTTCTCGCCGTTGAGCGCTACCGGAGCGCCCTTTTCAAACTCCAGCTCCACATAGGTGGGTGTGTCAGGAGCAGTGATGGGCGAAACACCCATTTCCAAAAAGCCGGGCTTTTCATACTGAGGCTCATTGCCGGTATCCTCAAGATCCAGGCCCTCGTGGGAAAGATGCCACAGATTCTTATCCTTGGAGTAGTTGGTCTCACGGTTGATCTTCAAGGGGACATTGTGCGCCTCGGCGTAATCAATCTCCTCCTCACGGGATTTGATGCTCCACTCACGCCAAGGGGCAATGATGGGCATATCCGGTGCGAAGTGCTTGATGGTCAGCTCAAAGCGAACCTGGTCATTGCCCTTACCGGTGCAGCCGTGCGCGATGGCGTCAGCGCCCTCCTTGATGGCAATGTCAACCAACGCCTTGGCAATGCAGGGACGGGCGTGGCTGGTGCCAAGCAGATATTCCTCGTAAATAGCGCCTGCTTTCACGCAGGGAATGATGTAATTGTCAACATAGTCGTCGGTCAGATCCAGCACATAGCACTTGGAAGCGCCGGTCTTGATGGCCTTTTCCTCCAGGCCCTCCAGCTCGTCCGCTTGACCGACATTGCCCGAAACAGCGATAACCTCGCAGTTATTGTAATTTTCCTTAAGCCACGGAATGATGATCGAGGTATCCAGACCGCCGGAATATGCGAGTACGACTTTTTTGATGTTTTTCTTATCCATGATTTGCCTCCGCGAATAAATATTCATGAGTTTTTCACTACGCGGATTATTATACAACTTCCCGCAAGGCTTGTCAACCCCTTTTTTAAAAGTAATAAAAAAATAATGCACAAAACACGCAGCGCCTTTCCCCTTCTTTTGTTCCATATGAATAAATTTGCATAGTTTCTGTATTTTTATTCACATTGGCTGATGGTGCGCCACACATGCTCCGTCCCTTTCTTGACAAGAACAGGGGGCAGATGCTATAATAAAATGCGTAATGTTTGCTATTCCATAAAAAGGAGTGAGACGATGACATACAATGCCAATTTCTACCCCGCCTGCACCGTTCCGGCCGCCGAGGTCAACCGTGTCAAGGGGCTCGGCTTTTTGCGTGACAAAACCACCCCCGATCGCTTTAACGCGCGCGTGATCACCCGTAACGGTAAGATCACCGCCGATGAAATGTACGCAATTGCCGATGCCGCGCGCCGTTTTGGTTCCGGTGAGATAGCGTTTACCACCAGGCAAACCGCAGAGGTGCAGGGCATTTCTTTTGAGAATATTCAGCCCTTCTGTCAGTTTCTTGCGATGCACGGCCTGCTGGTCGGCGGTACCGGCCCGCGCGTACGTCCCGTGGTCTCCTGCAAGGGTACCACCTGTGTGTTCGGCCTGATCGACACCTTTTCGCTCTCTTTAAAAATTCACGAGCTGCATTACATCGGCTACCATCAGGTCAAGCTCCCCCATAAATTCAAGATCGCCGTGGGCGGCTGTCCCAACAACTGCGTCAAGCCGGATCTGAACGACGTGGGCGTGATCGGTGCCTGGCAACCGGTTTTGGTTGCCGATGCCTGCAAGGGCTGCGGCGCTTGCGTCAAGGCTTGCCCCATCGGGGCGGCCGCCTTAAAAAGCGGCCAATTCACTAACACCAGTGATTGTAACCTGTGCGGCCGCTGCGTGCGCGCCTGCCACGTGGGCGGTCTGGACTACATCCCCGGCTACCGTCTGACCCTTGGCGGCAGATGGGGCAAGCAGGTGGCAAGAGGGCAAGCCCTCCGCCATCTCTTCACCTCCGAGGAGGAGGTACTGGCCGCCGTGGAAAAGGCAATCCTGCTCTTTCGCGACAAGGGCGTTGCCGGCGAGCGCTTTGCCGACACCGTTGCCCGCATCGGCCTGGACGAGGCCGAGCGCCTGATCCTTTCCGACGAGCTGCCGCAAAGAAAGGCCGAGATCCTTGAAAAGGTACTGTAAGCTTCTCGCGCTTTTATTGGCGCTGCTCTGCCTTGCCTCCTGCAACGCCGAAAAAAACGGGCCGGACGGTGATCATGCCATCGCCTTTACCGATAGCGTTGGATACGAGATCGTATTACATGAACAGCCGCGGCGGGTGGCGGTGCTATTTTCCTCTCTTGCGGAGATCTGGTGCCTTGCCGGCGGCGAGATCGCCGTTACCGTGGGGGAAACGGTAGAGCGCGGCATCGCAAGCGACGCAGTTACTCTGGTGGATAGCGGCGCCGGAAAAGCGATCAATACCGAGGTGCTGATCGCCGCCGCCCCCGATTTTGTCATCACCTCAACCGATATTCCTGCCCAAGCTGAGGTCGCCGCCCTATTGCGAGAAACGAATATCCCGGTAGCGGAAATGCGCGTGGAAACCTTTGACGATTATTTAAATGTATTGAAAACCTGCGCCGACATCTGTGGCACAAACGCCTACGCGCGCTACGGCACCGCGCAGCAGGCGTCAATCGGCGCCCTGCGCGAAAGCAAGCCCCTGGCAGGCAAAAACATTCTGTTCATCCGTGCCGGCTCCTCGGCCAGATCGGTCAAGGCCAAGGGCAGCGCTGACCATTTTGCCGCGGCCATGCTTTCCGAGCTGGGTGCCACCAACATTGCCGACGGAGCTTCACTTCTGATCGACGGACTTTCTATGGAAGTGATTCTGCAAAAGGATCCCGATTATATTTTCTACGTCGCCATGGGCGACGAGACGGCCTCTAAGGCCTATGTGGCCGAAATGCTACAGGAAGAGGCCTGGCAAGCGCTGAGCGCCATCAGAGGCGAACGATGGTTTTACCTGCCCAAGGAGCTGTTTCACTATAAGCCCTGTGACCGCTGGGCAGAGGCCTATGCGTATCTGGCCGCGCTTGCCGATTAACGCAATATGCCATACCGTTTACTTGTTTTAAAAGGAGCGTGATACCGTGAACAACAATCGGCGAGATGTTTTGCTTGTTCTTGGCGCGCTCCTTTTGCTATTGCTTTCCTTTTTCCTTTCCCTGCGCTTTGGCAGTACCCAACTTTCCGCCGCCGCGTTTTGGGGCGGTCTTTTCGGCAGGGCAGACGCGCAGGGTGCCACACTGATTTTACGCTCCTTGCGATTGCCGCGGGCACTGGCAGGACTTTTCGCGGGGGCGGGCCTGGCGCTTTCGGGTAGCCTTTTGCAACATGCCACCGATAATCCGTTGGCCGCCCCCAACATCATCGGTATCAACGCGGGCGCCGGTTTTTTCGTGATTCTGGCTATGGCGCTCTTTCCCACTGCCCACGCCCTGCTCCCCTTTGTCGCCTTCGCGGGCGCTCTGCTCACCGCGCTTCTGATTCTTTCGATCTCGGCCAGGGTCGGCTTGGATAAGACCGCTTTGGTACTCTGCGGTGTGGCATTTTCCGCGCTGTTCGGCGCGGGCATCTCCTTTTTCTCGGTGCTGGATGCCGATTTGCTCGCCTCCTATACCGATTTCTCTGTAGGGGGGCTTCGCGGCGTAACCATGCGGGAGCTTTGGGTGCCGATGGCAATCATTGTATTTTGCTTTCTGGGGGCCCTATGTCTCTCTCGCAAATTAAGCTTATTTTGCCTTGGAGACAGCCTTGCCTTGTCGCTGGGTGTCTCGGTCAAGCGGGTGCGTCTGCTGGCGCTTGCGCTGGCCGCGGCATCTGCCGCGGCGGCAGTCTCTTTTGCGGGATTGCTCGGCTTTGTGGGGCTACTGGTCCCCCATATGGCACGACGGCTGTCACGCAACCGGCTAAAAACCGAGCTGCTGCTCTCTCCAACAGGCGGTGCCGTTCTGCTGTTGCTTGCCGATCTTGTGGGGCGGGTGATCTTTACCCCAACCGAGGTCCCCGTTGGCATCTTTACCGCTTTGCTCGGTGTACCCTTCTTTGTCACATTACTGCTACGGAGGAAACGCCATGCTTGATTTGAAAAACCTTTTTGCGGGCTATGATCGCAAGCACCCCATCCTAAAGGATGTCTCTCTCACCGCAAACAGCGGCGAGATCACTGTGCTTTTGGGGCGCAACGGCAGTGGAAAATCCACGCTTTTGCATACCGTTATAGGGGCAATCCACGCAAGCGGACAAATTTTAGCCAACGGCATTGAGCTTGCCACATTAAAACCGAATGAGCGCGCCAAGCACCTCTCTTTTCTGCCTCAACGCCTCCCTGCCCCCGCCCTTTCTGTTAAAGAAACGGTGGCTCTGGGGCTAACCCCACAACGCACCCGTCTCGGGGAGGCGGAATGGCGACTGGTAGACGAAAAAATAGAGGCGTTGGGGATCACAGCGCTTTCTGACCGTGCGGTAAGCACTCTTTCGGGCGGCGAGCGGCAAAAGGTCTTTCTGGCGCTGATGCTAACGCAGGATACCGATATTTTGCTTTTTGACGAGCCCACCACCTATGCCGACGCCCCCTTTACCGCGCTTTTTTACAGTCTACTGCGAAAGGAACGCGCCAAAGGCAAGACCATCTTGCTGGTAATGCATCATGTGGGAGAAGCACTGACCCTTGCCGATCGCGTAGCGGTCCTGCAAAACGGTTCCCTCGCCTTTTGCGGCACCCCTGCCGAGGCACTGGAGCGGGAAATCCCCGAAAAATGCTTCGAACTCACCCGATACACCGCTAAGCGGGATGGAAAAACCGCAGTTTTCTTCAAGGCAGAGTAAAACAAAAAAGAGAGCAATTGCTCTCTTTTTTGTTTTGTGATTGTCAACTGCGCTTCCACCAGTAACCGCTATAAGTCGTTTTCAGGTAGGTTGCCGCAGTGGCAGTATTTTCCAGATCGGTGGCGGGCAGCGCCGTACCGGAGGTGGCGGCGGAATCACCTGTATACCACCAACCATCGTTTTCGACAAAGCTCACGTTAGTCAGTGCCGTGCAACCGTAGAAGGCATTCGTGCCGATCTTGGTCAAGTTCGCCGGAAATTCGATTGTGGTCAAGCCCGTGCAACCTTGGAAGGCGCATGTGCCGATCTCAGTCAAGCTCGCGGGGAACTCGATGGCGGTCAAGCCCGTACAGCCGTAGAAGGCATTGTTACCAATCTTTATTACACCGGCGGGAAGGGTAATGCTGGTAATACCCGCATATTCATTATGACCACTGTTATCAAAAAACCGGTCGGGAATGACGGTACCAGCATTGATGATCAGAGTCGTCAAAGATGTGGGCACGGTTTCCACGCCTGCCAGCTCATAGCTATCGAACAACCAGCTGAACTGCTCAATCACATTATTCGAATCCTGACCGCTCACGGTGGGGATGGGCATGGTCAGGCTTTGCAGCTGATTGCATCCACCAAAAACACCTTGGTCAAGGGAGGTTACGCTGGCAGGGATCACCAGCTCGGTCAGCGCACCGCAGCCTGCAAAGGCACTGTCACCAATGGTGGTCAATCGGGAGCCGGTAGCAAAGGTCACCGTTTCAAGCGCTGCACATTCCTTGAAAGCGCCACCGCTGATGGTCACTACGCTTGCGGGAATGGTGATCTCGGTCAAGGCGGCACCCCCGAAAGCGTAATAGTCGATCTTCAAAAGTCCCTCGGGCAGATCAATGGCGGTCAGAGCCGTGCAACGCTCAAAAGTAAACATGTTAATGACCTGAAGCCCCGCAGGCAGTTCAATCTCAGAAAGATTGCTACAGCCCGCAAATGCCTGTCCCCCGATCTCGGTAACAGTGGTAGGAATGTTGATGGTGGTCAGCGCACTGCAACCGTTAAAGGCGCGTATACCGATCCGCTGCAGCCCTTGGGGCAGCGTCACGGTGGTCAGAGCATCAAAGCCGTAAAAGGGACCGGCGTAGGTGTAATCGGGGATCTCAGTCGTGCCCACGATATGAACTGTAGTCAAGGTGTCCGGCACCTCGCAAAGGATCTCACCGCTCGGTCCCATGCCATCCACCTCAAACAGATATTGCAAGCCGTCCCAACCTTCCATGCCTGCCACGCCAAGATTGAAGGTAACCTTCAGCACGGGCGTTGTCAGGCTGACAACATTGTTACAGCCCATAAGAGCGCCGCGACCGATGGTGTGTACGCTTGTGGGAATGACCACGTTGGTGAGACCGTCAAAGCCTGCAAGCGCCCAGTTACCCAGCACGGTCAGCCCTGCGGGAATGGCAGGGGGATTGTCGGTAATATCCACACCGTTAATATATAGCGTGTTACTGATCCGTACGGGATTGCTATCATGGACTGCGCCAAAGCCGATGGCAAGCCAATCGGCAAAGGCGCCGGTGTATTCCACGCGCTCCAGCGCATCGCAGTCGGCAAACGCCGTGCCACCCACCGTCCGCAAGCTTGCGGGCAGCACGATCTTTTCCAGCCCGGTACAGCCTGAGAAGGCACTGGCACCGATCTCGGTCAAGGTCTCGGGCAGATGTACGCCGATGATACCGTCAAGATCCTTAAAGGCATCGCCACTCAGCTTTGCCACGGGGCAACCCTCGATATAGGCAGGAATGATGAGATTGGAAATATCGCTCTTCAATCCGGTCAGCGTCACCTTACCACCGGAAATGGTATAGTAGAAATCGGTGGGTTCCGCTTCCTCTGCCCATTTGGCAAAGACCGACACAGACGCTGCGGGCACGGTGGTGATCTGGGTACCGTCGGCAGTGAACCAGCCTGCAAAGGTGAAGCCCTGCCGCACAGGGGTGGGCAGTGCCTGTCCCAGCAGCAGCTGCTCGCTGCTTGCCACACCGCTGTTGTTGAAGGTCACGGTGGATGCCGTGGTGGAGAAGGTGACTTCTATCGTTTCCTGGGCGTTGCCGTTCTGGTAGGTTGCCACCAGGCGGTATTCGGTGCCCGAGGTGAGACCGGTTACCGCGGTATCGGTCACGGCAAGATCGCGTACCTTGTTCTCACCCTGGTACAGGGCAAGAGAAAGCAGCGTCTTATTGGTAACTGCCTCATCCCACAGCAGCGAGAAGCTGACATCGTAGGGACTGGGCTGCACCTCATGAAAGAGCACCACGTATTTGGTATAGACTGCCTGCGAGGTCAGAACATGGTGGGTAATACCCGCGCCGTCCATGGCATCGTATATGGCGATCACCGCGTATTGATAGAGCGTATTGGTGGTAAGGCCGTCAAAGGTCACGGTCTGCGTGCCCAATGCCAGCTCCTTAGTAGCGACCACACTGTCACCGTCATAGAGCACGGCGTAAAGCTTGCTCTCGCTCATGCCAAGCAACCCCTTTGCATCGGTCACGGTGGCAGAGAACGCGAGCGAGTGATAGTCAATCGTCTCGCCAGAGAAGGCGGCGGTCGGCTGCTGTTCAATGTAAACGGCAATATCGACCGTTTTATCGCCAGCCATGCGAACATCCTTGATCTTTTCGCCGTCTACATATTTGATCGCGTCAATGGTGTAGGAGGTAATACCCTCGGCATTCTCGGGGATCTGTACCTTAAGGATCAGGTTCTCCAGATCCGAGCCGTACTCGAACATGTAAGAGGTGTACGTTTTGCCGTTGAGGGTAAAGGACAGGATCTCAAAGCTATCCGGGTTGTCTACATGTACGGTAATGTAGACGTATTCCCCTGCCTTGGCGTAATAGAGAGCGACATCGCTGCCGGTCACCGCAAACACATCCTTGACCGCGTCGCCGATCGGCTTTTTACCGTTCGGGAAGGGCTTTGCCTGATCCACGGGTCCGCGCCCCGCCTGATCACCATTCACATTTCCGGGGGCGTTGTAATCCGCGACAGCATCCGCAAAAGAAAGCGTGTTGATCGGTATTTCGTTGGATACCGTCATACCGGTATAAACCGGCACCTGCTTACCAAGCAACACAACCAACAAAATGGCCGTGGTGGCAATGAGCGCCAGTGCCGCCGCCATGGAGGTAATGGAAATGATCCATTTTCTGCGGTTATGGCTTCGCATCAAGGCAATGCGCTTTTGGGTATTCTTTTCCACAATACCGTCATCCATCCGCGATAGGATCTCCAAGCGCCGTTTTTGCTTATCATTCATACGATATGCCCTCCCTCTCCAAATGCTCCCTCAAGCCATTCCGCATATCGCTTAGAGTGCGGAAGACCGTGGGCTCGCTGATCTTGAGCATTTTGGCAATGCTGGCGATCTTATCGGCGTAATAGTAGCGACAAACAAAGATAAACTGCTCCCGTTCAGACAAAGAGTGCAAATAGGTGTTCAGGGCGCGCGCAAGCTCCCTCACCTCGATCTCCTCTTCAACCGACAGATCATTGGCAATACAATCCTCCAGCTCGTCCAACGACACCATCAGCTCGGAAGGCACACGCTTTGCTGCCGATTTGGCGCGGAACTTGTCCACCGCCGCATTGCGCATGATACGGGTCAGAAAGGCTTGAAAGACAGTGGGGCGCTTGGGTGGAATCGAATTCCACGTGTTCAGATATGTATCGTTGAGGCATTCCTCACAATCCATATTGTCGTAGACGATGTTATACGCCACCGTAAACAGGTATTTCCCGTATTTACGGTCTGTCTCCTCGATCGCCTTCTCGTTTCGATCCCAATAGAGATCAATAATTGTCTCGTCCGGCAAATACTCCTTTTGGGGTGACCGAACCGCGTTGTCCTGCTTCATATGCATCTCCTTTCGTGCGAGGAAATATCTCCCTCTATTATACATGACGAAAAATGCATCAAAATCTATCACGATTCTTCAAAAAATTTCAAAAAATTATTTTTATTTATGTTAGTACTGCTCCAGCAAACGGCGGCGGTAGGCGGCAGGGGTCTGGCCGGTGGCCTCGCGGAACACCTTATTGAAATGTGACTGTGAGCAAAAGCCTGTCTCCATCGCGATTTCCAGCATTGACTTTTCCCCCGCGGCAATCAGCCGTTTGGCGCGGCGCACCCGCTTATCGGTTACATAGGCAAAGGGGGTGACACCAACCTCCCGCAAAAAAACGCTGTGCAAATAATTGGGGGAAACATGCAGGGCGGCGGCCACCGTTTTCAGCGAACAATCCTCGGCATAATGCTCATTGAAATATTCATAAGCGTCGGCGGCGATCCGATGGATCGGCGTTTTGGCCGCTACGTCTCCGCTCCCCTGCCACAAGCGCTGTAAACGGTACAGAATATCCAACAAAATCCCGTTACTGCGAATGCCATTTGGCACCGCCCTCTCAGGGGCAGCGCCGATCAGCACGCTGCATAGCTTGGTAAACAGCGCCATCAGCTCCTCAACAATGCCTTCATCCTTAATATAAAGACAATCCGGCGCGGCGGCAAGCAGCGCGTCGATCTCGCTATCCTTTCGCGGCTGAATACGGATATAGCTGCACCGCACCGGGAAATCACTATAGCGCGTCTGCCCCGGCTTGGCGCAAAGCAGCATCCCCCGTCGCGCAGGGTAGGTACCATCACCCACGTGACTGACGCCCCCCTCTCGGTGGAATAGCTCCAGCTCAAAGTTCACCACCCGCCGTCCCGCGCTTTTCACCTTGTTCCCACGCAAAACGCTACTGTCAAACACACCGCATTGCAGCTCTTCTCTCGGCAAAAACATCTTCTGCGCCTCCAAATCGTAAGATTGTGACAAAAATAAAGTAGGATATGACTACAAAAGGCTTTAAATCAATGATATAATGACAAAAAGATCAATCTCATTATACCGTGCGAAATGCGATTTGTAAAGGAGTTTTTATGGAAAGATTGCAGTTTGTTGAAAAGCTCCCGGTAGCAGGGGCAAAGGATATTCGCTTCTCCCGTATCGGCATCGGCTTTGAGAAGCTGGACCGAGATGTGTTCGATCCGGAAAAGGCCTATGACAAGGTGGCGCGCATCGGCGTAAAGAAGATCCGCGTTCAGTCCGGCTGGGCGCGCACCGAAAAAAGCGAGGGCGTTTACGATTTCGCGTGGCTTGACAAGATCGTGGATAATCTGATCTACCGCGGCCTGGAGCCCTGGATCTGCCTGTGCTACGGCAATCCCATCTACACGGATCTCGCCAAGCCGGTGTTCGGCGCGGTGGGGTGCCCTCCCATTGCCACCGAGCGCGAAATGAATGCCTGGCTTGCCTACGTGAGGGCCACCGTCGCCCATTTCAAGGATCGTGTCTCGATCTTTGAGATCTGGAACGAGCCGGATCTCAATTACTCCTGGCGTCACGCAGAAAACGAGGAGGTCGACCACCTGCGCAACGCCGACGAGTACGGCGAGTTTGCCTTAAAAACCGCCATGGCAATCAAGGCAGCGGATGCCGGCGCCAAGGCCATGGGATTTGCCCTTGGCCGCGCGGACGATCTGGAATATGTCAACCGTGCCCTCTCCACCGGCCTTTACAACTATCTGGATCTGATTTCCTTTCATTGCTACAGCCCCAGTGAGTTGACCCGACGCAATCGTGCCCACAAGCTCCGCGTGCTGATTGACAGCTACAATCCCAAGATCGGCCTTGTACAGGGCGAGACCGGGGCGCAGTCCCGCAGTGACGGCAATGGCGCCATGAAGGGCTTTGCCTGGACCCCCGAAAAGCAAGTGAAGGCGCTTTTGCGCGGCCTTGTGATGGATATGGCCGAAGGCGTGGAGTTCACCTCTTATTTTTCAACGATGGACATGATCGAAGCGCTCCGCGGTCGCCTTGCAGACAAGGCCTCCTATATGGACTTCGGCTACTTTGGCGTGATCGGCGCCCAGTTTGATGAGAACGGACGCGCCAGCGGTGAATACAAAGAAAAGCCTGCCTACTACGCCCTGCAAACGCTGGCCTCGCTGATGCGGGGAGATTGCGAGCCCTGCCGCCTGCCCTGGCGCTTTGAAGCGCTGCCCTCCCGCCGTGTGAACGGCACCGATTGCACCGACAGCACCGTACAGGTGGAAACCTTCACGCTGGATAACGGTGGCAAGGCACTGATCTACTGGAACGCAGTCGATCTGCTGACCGCAACCTATGAGGGCACCGTTTCCTTGCAAATCTTCGGCGTGCAGGCAAGCAGTATTCGCCTGTTGGATCTGAAGGACGGTAGCGTCTACACCCTGCCCGACACCATGGTGGAGGATATGGGCAAGGGCGGCGTACGGCTGCGCAATTTACCCCTGACCGATTGCCCCTTGGCAATCCTCTTTGACTGAAAGGAGTGTAACACGATGAAGATCACTTGGCTGGGACAGGCAGGTCTGCTGTTTGAAAAAAACGGCAAAACGGTTATGATTGACCCCTATCTCTCGAATTCGGTGATTAAAGTCAATCCCCTCAACTGGCGCCGTGTACCGGTGGAGGAAAAATTCTTTGACATCACCCCCGACGTGATGATCTTTACCCACGATCATCTGGATCACTACGACCCCGAGACCGCGCCCCGCTTTTTCGCCAAAACCGATAAGCAGATGCTGGTGCTTTGCCCCGCCTCGGTCTGGCAAAAAGCGCGCACACACGGGGGCGGTCACAACTACGTACAGTTTGACCGCTTCACCGAATGGACCGCATACGGTATGCGTTTTTCCGCCGTTCACGCCGAGCACAGCGACCCCTTTGCCATCGGTGTGATCATCGAAGATCTGGACGACAGCAAAAAATATTACATCACCGGCGACACGCTGTATAACAAAAAGATATTCGCTGATCTGCCGGATGACATTGACGTGATCTTCCTGCCCGTAAACGGCGTTGGCAACAATATGAACGAGGTGGATGCCGTGCGCTTCTTCAGGGCGAGCGGTGCCAAGGTTGCGGTCCCCTTGCACGTGGGCATGTTTGATGAAAAAACGCCCGATATTTTTGATGCCGAGCCCCGCGTGCTGCCCGAGCTTTACAAAGAAATCAAAGTGTGAGGTAATGAAAATGAAAAAATTTGAAGTAAAAGATCACGCCCCCAGCCTCCTGCCCGACGGGTACGATTTTGAGCTGGTCTGGTCGGATGAGTTTGACGGCGACACCCTGGATACGAGCAAATGGGATTACCGCCTTTGCATGATGGGCAAGCGCCACCCCGCCTGGACCGATAAGGGCGTAAAAATTGAGAACGGGTGTGCCGTTTTCAGCATTTTTGAGGAAAACGGCGAGATCGTCTCCTCCCAGCTGCAAACAGGCTACAACTTTATGGATCAGCCCGTTACCAAAACCATGTTCGGCACGTGGGATCATCTCCAGTGGCCCATCGGCAAGCTCCACGAGAATAAGTACACCCACAAGTACGGCTACTACGAGTGCTACTGCAAGCTCCAGCAGCTGCCCGGCTGGTGGTCGGCCTTTTGGATCCAGTCCCCCATCATCGGCGCTTCCCTCGACCCGAAGCTCACCGGCTCCGAGGTGGACGTGATGGAATCCTTCAAGCCCGGCGAGGTCAAGCCCCACAACGTATTTACGGGCGGCTACGGCCTGGATATGCAACGCCGCCAGACAGGCGGCATGATGGTGGATGAGACCAAATTCCATCATTTCGGCGTGCTGTGGCTCCCCGACAAGTACGTATTCTACGTAGACGGCGTAGAGGACGGTGAGATCACCGAAAACGTTTCCGCCATTGAGGAATTCATCCTTATTTCCACCGAGGTCAGAGGCTACCGTAAGGAGGATCATCTCCCCACCGCCGAAGCGAGAGCCACCGCAAAAACAGGAGATGTGTTCCTGGTGGACCACGTGCGTGTGTTTGACATAAAAAAATAAACTTGCAAAAGTTTTAGTCAAGTTTTTCCAAAAACTTGCGGGTGTGGGCAGAGCCCACACAGCAGCGTTTTCTTTTTGATAGCTTTTTCTTTTGCGCTTCTTCCGTCAAAAGAAAAAGCGAGTTAGGACTTCAGATATACCTCGCGGCTACAAGATCCCTGCCCGCTTTTTTCTTTGATTGTGCAAGGCACAAAGAAAAAAGCTAACAAAAAGAAATGCCGTATATGGGGCTCTGCCCCAATCCCCGCCAACTTTTGAAAAAGTTGGATCAAAACTTTACATCATTTTAGGAGCAAAATATGAAAGTAACCGACGTAAAGGTATTCGCTGTTGACTGCTTCCGCACCAACTGGATGTTCGTCAAGGTCTACACCGACGAGGGCGTGACCGGTGTGGGCGAGGCGACCCTCGAATACAAGGAAAAGGCGCTGATCGGCGCCGTTGAGCATATCAAGGAATATCTGGTGGGCAAAAATCCGCTGGATATTGAAAAGCATTATCACGACATTTACCGTGATGCCTACTGGCGGGGCGGCGCGGTGCTGATGTCTGCCCTCTCCGCCGTGGAAATGGCGCTGTGGGATATTCTGGGCAAGCACCTGGGTGTCCCCGTCTATCAGCTGCTGGGCGGCAAGGTCAACGATAAGGTGCGCATCTACGTCAATGGCTGGTTCTCGGGTGCCAAAACGCCAGAGGAGTTTGGCGAAAAGGCTAAGATCGCCGTTCAGCGCGGCGTCACCGCCATGAAGTGGGATCCCTTCGGCAAATCCTATCTGGAGATCTCCAACGAGGATCTTGACCGCGCACTTCGTTGTGTGGCCGCCGTCCGTGAGGCGGTTGGCGACAAGGTGGACCTGCTCATCGAGGGTCACGGCCGCTTTAACGTGCCCACGGGCATCAAGATCGCCAAGGAACTGGAGCAGTTCAGGCCCATGCTCTTTGAGGAGCCGGTGCCCCCCGACAATCTGGAGGCACTCAAGGCTGTGCGGGACAAATCTCCCGTGGCCATTTCCGCGGGTGAGCGCCTTTATACCCTGCGCTCCTTCAAGGATCTGTTTGAAATGCGCGCCGCCGACTATATCCAGCCCGACATCAGCCACGCGGGCGGCATTATGGAGCTGAAAAAGATCGCCGCTGCCGCCGAGGCATATTACATCCCCTTTGCCCCTCACAATCCCTCCGGCCCCGTAGCCAACGCCGCCACGCTTCAACTGGCCGCCTGCTGCCCCAACTTCTCGATTCTGGAGATCATGTACAGCGACGTCACCTGGCGTGCGGACGTGACTGACGAAAAGCTGGAGTACAAGGACGGCTATATCACCATCCCCGACAAACCCGGCCTTGGCATTGAGATCAATGAAGAGGAATGCCTGAAGCACCCCTACTCGGTACACACCCTGCGCCACTACACCGGGGCGCTCACCGACATCCGCCCACCCGAAACCGCGTTTTATTTCTGAGGTGCCCGTTATGAAAAAGAAAACTGTACTCATTACCGGTGCCTGCATCAATACGGGCGTCGCCATTGTTGAAAAATTCGCCGCCTCAGGGTATGACGTGGTCTTTACCGGCAGACGTCAGGAAAAGGTCAAGGCCGCCGAGGCTGCATACCGTGAAAAATTCCCCCAGACCAATATCCTCGGCTACGCCATCGATTCCTTAATTAACCCCACAACGGTAGACGAAAAGGCGGTTTCCAACCTGTTTGCCGACCTGGATGCCAAGGGCATTTTTGCGGAAACGCTGGTGCTGAATGCCGCCGATCAGGGACTTGGCATGAAGATCTTTGAAAGCTCCCTCACCGACCTCATGAAAGTGATCAACACCAACGTGGTGTGGAACTATTGCCTTTGCGAGCAGGCTGCCAAGCGGATGAAGGAGCAGGGCGGCGGTAACATTGTGTTTGTCAACTCCAACACCGCCTACCGTGCCATCCCCGACCGCATCGCTTATGTGGCCTCCAAGGGCGGCCAGCTGGGACTGATGCGTGCGCTCACCCTTGATCTTGGCAAATACAACATCCGTGTCAATGCGGTATTGCCCGGCATGATCAAAACCGACCGTTGGGAGAAAAACCCCGATTTCTATGCCAAGGTTCCCTCCCGCTACACCCCCATTGGTGACGTGGCGGTGGGAGCTGACGTGGCGGACGCGGTTTACTATTTCGCCGCTCATGCCCGCAACACCACCGGCGCCGAGCTGGTGGTTGACGGCGGTAATACCGTCCAACTCTACCCCATCATTCCGGAATAAAGCAAAAGAGACCGCCGATAGCGGTCTTTTTTGCTTGTGCTCCAGAAAAACGACTTGACAAAAGGAACAAAACATGCTATGATATTAGCGTTATGCGGCGACGGCGATCTATTGCCACTCCCGCATCAATGCGGGTGTAGGTGGTCCATTCCGCCACACCCACTTCGCGGGTGTAGGTGGTCCATTCCGCCACACCCACTTCGCGGGTGTGGCGGAATTGGCAGACGCGCCAGATTTAGGATCTGGTGGTTATCCGTGCAGGTTCAAGTCCTGTCACCCGTACCAAAAAAAGCAGGGGCACCGGTTGGTGCCCCTGCTTTTTTTGGTACGGGTGACGGTGAGAACCTGCCTCGCCGCAAGGCGATAGCAGGGCAAGTTTGCCTGCAAACTTGATAGCAACCGTAGGTTGCGTGACAAGTAGGCGGCTTCGCCGCCGTCCTGTCACTTTTTTCGAATTCCTCAAAAGTTCGCTAAAACAAAAAAGAGGCTCCCGCCTCCCCGTGAAAATCGAAATGACCCTTGACCGCGTTTCTTTACACACGATCAAGGGTCATTTCTGTTCACTCTTGATATCTAACATCTTTTGTAATCCTCACTTTCTTCGGTCTACCTTTTGCTATCTAGTTCCTACACGCCTAAACACATTTTTCACTTCTCTAAAGGAGAACACTTTTGTTTTGTTGTATGATCTGTTTTGCAAAAGGCGAATTTGCGGAGATTTTACCGATACCCATCGGCTGACACAAAACCTCAATTTGCTTCGCACACTCTCATCTATTTTCAGCGTAACACCGCCGTGTTTTTCCCTCCCATTAAATTTGCCGTGATTGAGTTGGCTTGTGGGATTGATTTACTTGTACATTGGACTGTACCTCCTTTCTTCGCTTTTAGTATAGCACATCCGCCACTCTTTTGCAATAGGCAAATTGTTAGAAATAAACAAGATTTTTTTATGCAAAAGATCGAAATTTGCATTTTTGCACAAATTCCATCTTTACAGATCTTTACTATTGTGATATAATAGATTTGTGATGGTGCTAAAATAGTCTCTTTGGAAAGCCACTGATGCGTCGGCATGTGCGCTTTCCTTTTCTTTTGCAAAAATTTTCCAAAATCATGCATTTCCCTTTGACAAAACAGCCATACAATGTTATAATAAAAACAGTAAAAAGCAAGGAGTGATGTTATGTCTAATATTTGCTTTCATATCAGAGAGCTTGTTGATTATGCCGCGGAACGCCAGTTGATTTGCAAAGCGGACCGCACCTTCGCAACCAATACCCTGATGGCAGCCCTGCGTATATCTGATTTCAACGACGACGGCGCCCCCGCTTTGGGCCGTCCGTTGGAAGAAATTTTAAAGGATATATTAGACTATGCCGTTTCTACCGGTCTGATAGAGAGCGACTCGGTGGTTTACCGTGATCTGTTTGACACCTCGCTCATGGGCATTCTCACCCCCCGCCCCTCTGAGGTGATCGCCAAGTTCTGGGCGCTCTATAAGGAATCCCCCGAAAAAGCAACCGATTTCTTCTATGATCTGGCGCGCGACTCAGATTACATCCGCACCTACCGTGTAAAAAAGGACCTGAAGTGGGTCTATCGCAGCGAGTACGGTGACATCGACATCACCGTCAATCTCTCCAAGCCGGAAAAAGACCCCAAGGCCATTGCCGCCGCCAAATTACTGCCCCCTAAGAATTATCCCAAGTGCCTGCTTTGCCATGAAAACGAGGGCTATGCCGGTACCCTTTCGCATCCCGCCCGCCAGAACATCCGTCTCATCCCCATGCAAATGGCCGGTCAGGATTGGTTTTTACAATATTCTCCCTATGTATATTATAACGAGCACTGCATTGCGCTGTCCGCCGCCCATACACCAATGAAAATTGATCGCTCCTCCTTTATCAAGCTCCTTGATTTTGTAGAGCAATTCCCGCACTATTTCCTTGGCTCCAACGCGGATCTGCCCATTGTTGGCGGTTCAATTCTTTCTCACGACCATATGCAGGGCGGCCATTACACCTTTGCTATGGAAAAAGCGCCGATTGAACATCCCCTCACCTTCAAGGGCTTTGAGGATGTAACCGCCGGCATTGTCCGCTGGCCGATGTCGGTCATCCGTCTGAACGGCACCGACAAGGCGCGGCTTATAGACCTTGCCGACAAGATCCTTGCCGCATGGCGCGGCTACACCGACGAGGCCGCCTTCGTCTTTGCCCAGACCGACGGCGAGCCCCACAACACCATCACGCCCATCGGCCGTATGCGTGACGGCAGATTTGAGCTGGATCTGGTACTGCGCAACAACATCACCACCGAGGAGCATCCGCTGGGCGTATACCATCCCCACGCCGAGCTCCACAACATCAAAAAAGAAAATATCGGCCTCATTGAGGTCATGGGTCTGGCAGTGCTGCCCGCAAGGCTCAAGGACGAGATCACAGCAATGTGCGACGCCATTCTCGCCGGCAAGGATTTCGCCGAGGACGAAACCATCGCCAAGCACAGAGACTGGTTCCTCAAATTCAAGGATAACTACACCTTTACCCCCGAGACGGTACGGGAAATTATCGAAAAAGAGATCGGTGCTACCTTCGTTAAGGTCCTGACCGACGCAGGTGTCTACAAGCGCAACGCCGAGGGCCTCGCGGCCTTCCGCCGCTTTGTGGATGCCGTCAATCAGTAAGGAGGACGAGACCATGGCAAACTTCACCATCACCATTGCCCGCGGATTTGGCAGCGGCGGACGTACCATAGGCAGAATGCTGGCTGAGCGTCTTGGCATCGCCTGGTACGATCAGGATCTGATCAAGCTGGCATCCGAGGAAAGCGGCATCAACATTGCCCTGTTTGACAAGGCCGACGAATACAAAAAGGCCACGCTGTTCGGCAAATACGACGGCAACTTCGGCAACAAGCTGATCCCCCCCGACAGCGGTGAATTCACCTCGGATGACAACCTGTTCAATTATCAGGCCAAGGTCATCAAGGGCCTGCACGGCAAGGAGAATTGCGTGATCGTAGGTCGCTGCGCCGACTATATTCTGCGCGAAGAGCCCAATGTACTGCGCGTGTTCGTTTACGCCTCCAAGGAAAGATGCATCAAAACGGTTGCCGACCTCTACAATCTTTCGGAAAAGGAAGCCGAGCGCCAGATCGACCGGATCGACCGCGCACGCAGCACCTACTACCGCTACTACACCGGTCAGGAGTGGGATAACGCCCGCAACTATGACCTGTGTCTCAACTCCGAGGTGCTGGGCTTTGAGCGTTGCGTGGACCTCATCGAGCAGTACCTGAAGGTTCTTTATAGCGAGAAGGTATAATGTACGGATCTGTTCCGTACATAAAAACGAAAGCCGCTTGCCGCCAAAAACGATGACAAGCGGCTTTTACCGTACACACCAAAATTCTGTATTTGCAGACTGCACCCCCCTCGAATATCGATCATACAGGAGGAACCACAGATGGCACAAGCATTTTTCAAAAAAGGCCTGCTCGCCCTTGTTCTTGCGTGCGTGATGATCATCGCACCCCTTGCCCTTGTCTCCTGCAAGGATGGGCAGGATGGCACCAACGGCATTGACGGTAAGGATGGCAAGGACGGCACCGCCTGGATCACAGGCACCGACGATCCCACCGGCGCGCAGGGCAAGGACGGTGATTTTTATTTTGATATGGACAGCTATGCCCTGTATCAGAAAAAAGACGGGCTATGGAAGATCCTGCAAAACAATTTCGGCAAGCCCGGTATCAACGGCACAAACGGCATAAACGGCACGACGCCGACCGTTACCATTAACGGTAACGGCTACTGGGTCATCAACGGAACGGCAACGACCGTAAAGGCAACCGGCACGAACGGAACGACCCCTACGGTCACCATCAATAATAGCGGCTATTGGGTCATCAACGGGACTCCCACCGGCGTGAAAGCAAAGGCTCTCGACATTACCATAGGCGCAACCGCCCCTACCAATCCCCAAATGAACGATCTGTTCTTGAACAACAACACCTGGGAGCTGTTCCAGTATAACGGCACCACCTGGGTCTCCAAGGGCAGGATCGGCGGCGAGCAAGAGGGAGAAGAGGTAGAGGACAAGGTGGTGGATCTGGTCATCTTTATGGGCCAATCCAACATGGCGGGCCGCGGTGTTGCCGCAGAGGCGCCCACCGTTGGCGAGGGACACGGCTATGAATTCCGTGCAGTTTCGGATCCCACCAAGCTCTACCCCATCACTGAGCCCTTCGGCGTGAACGAAAACAGAGGCGTGATCTCGGAAACCACCAAGACAGGCTCTCTTGTTTCCGCCTTTGCGGAAAGCTACTACGCCTACACGGGTGTGCCCATCGTGGGCGTTTCCGCCTCGCAGGGAGGCAAAAAGATCGAGTTTTGGGCAACGAACGGCGATGCCCTGAACGAAACCATCACCCGCTACAACGCCGCCAAGACCTATCTGACAAACAACGGCTACACCGTCCGTCACCAGTACATGGTCTGGCTGCAGGGCGAAACCGACGGTGCGCAGGGCACGGCAACCGCAATCTACAAAAACAGCCTGGTCACGCTCTTCGGAGAAATGAAAAAGCAGGGCGTGGAAAAGGCCATGGTCATCCGCATCGGTGACCGTCAGGCAAGCGAAACGCAGCACGACGCCATCATTCTGGCACAGACCGAGCTTTGCCGCGAGCACGACGATTTTGTGATGATCTCGGGCAAGCTGGCGGGTGTTGCGGGCGCGGATATGAAGGACAGCGCTCACTTCAAGCAGTCCACCTATAACGAGGTGGGCGCGGATGCGGGCAAGAATATGGCCTACTATGTGAACACGGGTATGGAGCCCTATTTCTGGGATCCCGAATACAACAACTATTACCCCTTCGGCGGCTCTGGCGGCAATTCCTCCACGCCTCCCGCAGAAACGGTGACAAATCTGGTCATCGACGTATCCGATCCCAATTCCACCTATAATTTCTCTGATCTGGGCACCGTTTCGGGCGGCAAGGTGACCGTCAGCGAAAACCACACCGACAAATATCTGGCTGTGGCCGATACCGTGATCCTGTCCGACGATTACAGCTGGACCTGCGAATTTATTGCGGGCGGCTTTACGGGCACCGGCGGCGTGATCGCCTGCTCGGGCACCAACGGCGCGGGCTTCATCAACCTGCCCTACAGGTACGCCGATATTTCCCTCACATCTGCCGGCTTCCGCTTTCGCGACGAGGGCAATACCTTCCAGATCGATATGACGCTCCCCGCGAATTACGACAATACCGCCCTTCATCACTTCGCGCTGGTCTACGACGCCACCACAAGGACCTTTAAGGCCTACATCGACTACGTAGAATGTAAGATCGTCTATAACAAGGGCACCGCGGGCGGTTTCTTTACCGACACGCAGCTCAACCGCGTGCTGGGCGGTTATCCCACCGAGTCCAATGCGAAGTGTGACTTCGCTTATTTCGCGTTCACCAAAACCGCTCTGGTGACCGACGAAATGAAGCAGATGTCGGGCAGCAACGCTTAAATAGCATGGGTCTGAGTCATTTGATGCAGAAGGCGTGATCTCGGTACGATAGGCGTATAATATACGTCGAGTGCCGAGAGCGCAACTAAAAAAACACATATAAAAAATGAAATTCGATAGAATTTCTACCGAAAAGCCGCTTCACCATCACTTTTTTGATGGCAAAGCGGCTTCTTTCTATGCTTTTTCGTGTGTTTTTTGTTCGGCGCTAATGACTCGGCTCCTTTTATCATTTTTATTCCATATAATCTGTTGCGTTGATCCCCATCATTGGGAACAGGTGCGTCAGCAGCAGCCTACCTTTGATAAAGGGGTGATAGCACAAGCCCTTTTCCAGTAGCGCGGCATCCACGTGGATGTCGGCAGGCTCAGTCGCCGCCCCTGCACGCCGCATATCTGCCAGTAGCGCCGCCTCGTCCGGCAGGCATTCCTCTGCCAGGGCGCGGATCGCGGGCCATTGCTCGCGCAGACGCACGGGATCAACGCTTTCCATAATAGCAAAAGCATTGACACGCTCCACCTCGGAGATCTGTGCCGCGTCAAAGCCAGCGTAAACCTTCTCATGGGAGACCGAAACGCGCACAGGCTCGATTTCCTCCACCCGTTTGGCCACATTTTTATAAATGCGAGTCATCAGCACGCTGGCCACACCCACCTTTTTGCCATGAAATTCCGGCCAGATGCCGCGCGACAGCTTGTAGCACTCCCAATAATGCGAAAGGGCGTGCTCGGCGCCGGATGCGGGCCTGGAGGAGGCCGCCAGCTTCATAGCAAGACCGGAAAGCACCAGCGACTCCATGATGGCGCCGGCGGCCTCCTCGTCCTGTTGAGTAACGCGATCTGCCAGCGCACGCATGCGGCCAACGCTTTCCAGCGTCAGCTCGGCTATCGCTGGGCAATAGTGCTCTCCGAGCAAGAGATGCGCCACACGCCAATCAAATATCCCCAGATATTTCGCCACCATATCACCAAAGCCGGCCGCCTTCAGCTCAGCAGGCGCGCTTGCCAGTACCCGTGTATCCGCCAGGATCACCTGCGGCTGCGCCCCTTGCCAGGAGCTTTTGAAATTGTGCGCCACGATCGGCGCCAGATCCGCGGCAAAGCCGTCCATAGAGGGAGCCGTGGCAAAAATAGCAAAGGGCCTGTTGCAGGTCCCGGCCGCCACGCGGCAGATGTCGTTGAGCGAGCCAGTGCCAACCGAAAGGATCGCATCCACATCACCGCAAAGGGCCTCCACCTCGCGTACCTGCTCGGCGCGCGCATAGATCAAATTGGGATAGATCAGCTTTTTGACAGCGAAATCCGCTGCCGCCAGCGATGCGAGTATGCCGTCCGCCGCCCGCAGCGTGTTATCGTCCGCCACAAGCAGCAACCTGTCACCAAAGCCCGCGCGGCGCAGCAAGATCCCTGCCCGCTCGGTCACATCGGGGCCGATCTCCGCCATGCGCAGATCAAAGGTGTGGGTCTGCCCACAGGGGCAATGCGCCAGCCTATTTAAGATACCGTTCAGATCCATTTATGCACACTCCTTTTCGTTAAAACGCCATTACCAGCGCCAGGCCGCCAAGCGAGGCCAGTAGCGTTGGGATAGAAAGTGTCGCACCGTACAGCACAAATCTGCCAAAAGAAAGCGACACGTGATGCTGTTTGAGCAACGCCATCCACATAATGCCCGCAAGAGCGCCCATCGGGGTAAAAAAGGCACCGATGTTCGAGCCAATCACAGCCGCATACAAGGCGGGCAAAGAAGCACCCGTTGCCCCTGTGACAATGGTAGAAAACAGTACGCTCATTGGAATGTTATTGAGCAAATTGGCAGAAAGAAAGGAGAGAGCGCCGCTACGCCACAGTTCTCCGCCGCCAAGCACCAAACCGCGCAAGCGGTCGGTAGCCCCCACACGTCCCAGCGCCATGACCAAAACAAACATAGCAAGCACAAAAGGGATAACATCATATGGGGCACGCTGAAAGCTATGCTTGACAACCGCCATCCCACGGCGGCGAATCAATAATTCAGGAATAGCGGAAAGATATAAAAGCAAACAAGAAACAGCGGCGATCAACCACATGGGAAGCGACAAATACGAGGAAAGCACCAAAAACAGGATACAGCCGCCAAGAGCGGTGAGCCCCAGAATAACAGTGGGTATATCTGCCAGATGCGCCTCCCCTTCCTGTGGCTTCATCGGCGCTTCCAGCCGGCGGCTAAACAGCGCCCAAAGCATAAAGATGGAAGCGGCACCGCCGAAAAGAGTGGGCAAGGCCATCATGGAAAAGTAGGTGGCAAAATCAATGCCGTTCCCCGCCGCGAGATAGATATTGGTAGGGTTGCCAATGATCAACGCCATACTCCAGGTATTTGCCGCCACAAATTCAGCAACAAGATAGGGAACGGGATCAATTTCCGCATGTTTGGCAAAATAGCAGATGAAGGGTGTGAAGGTCAGCACCACAATATCATTGGAAGTAAAAACAGTCAGTACCGAAACAGCAAAATACAGCATCATAAAAAGCTTTTTCTGACTGCTCCCTGCCCGCCGTAGCACCTTGCCCGCCAGATAGCGAAAAAATCCCGCCTCATCAAGGAAAATCGAGATCAGCGTCATCGAGAAAAAGAGAATCAAGATCTTGATGGGATTGACGGCGCTATCGGTGGTCAGACCCGCATATGCCTCACCAATCGGGATCCATCCGCCGATGATCAAAATCAATGCGCCCACAAGGGGGGCAACCCAATAAAGCCTCCAGGAAAGATGCTTGGGGTGAAAAGCCGGCTCAAAAAGCGCCGTGGCCGCCGTGGCGAACACCGTCACCAGCGAAATCACAATCACCGCTGTCATTTACTTCCCCCCCTCACCGCGCAGAGCATTCAATCTACTAGGCTACTATATCACACCGCGCCGTCGATTGCAAGGGTTTTTTTCAAATTTTGTCATTTTTAGGAAAGGGGCAGACGCTCCCCTTCATACAATCCTTGAAAACAGCTGTTTTCCACATTAAACCGTACCCCCTCAATATGCAAAACACGAGCAATTGGCGCGTCATAGGCAGAAAGCGGTCTATTGTAAACATCATTGGAATGGGCAGAAAGCAGCAGCTCCTCACCTCGCCTGCCGGTCACCAGCAGGGTATGATAAAAATCCCCCGCATTGTCCCCCAGCTGCACAACGTCTCCCAGCTCCGCTTCCGCCTGTGTCGCCTCTCGCCCAAAGGGACCGATTCCACCGTTGGCGGCGGCAAAAGCGGGCGCGCCGGTAAAAAAATCCTAAAAATATTCCACACCGGTAAA
>SVQT01000071.1 GCA_015065215.1 Oscillospiraceae bacterium
CTCATACTCGGGAGAGCGGGTAACGGTATAGGTTTTCCCCGCTTCGGTAAAGGTCAGGGTCACATAAGTAGGGGTCTCTGGATCCGCGTAATCCGAGCGAAAGGATTTGCCCGAACGGCGCTCCTTGCCGCCGCTGGCCTCGCCGAACAGCGCGAAAGAAATGGCATCAAAAATACTGGTTTTACCGGCACCGGTTTCGCCCGTTAGGAGAAAAATTTGTTGGTGAAAAACAGTAAAATCCAGAACCGTTTTGTTTTTAAACGGCCCAAAAGCGCAGAACTCCAGGGTGATCGGCTTCATTCCTCCACCTCCTCGCAAAGCAGCTTGCCCATTAGCGCAAGGCGAGCAGCATCTGGAGCGATGCCGTTTTGCATTTCATAAAACTCGGCAAAAAGCGACAGCGGATCCCGCCGCTCCACCCCCTCAGCGGGGGCGACCTCCTCCTCATACAAGGTGCGTTGATTTTCAACGGCAAACCGTAGCAGATTGGGATAAACCGTCTGCAACGCCAGGCGGGCATCCGGGGGCACATCCGTGTCGGTGACAACGGCACGGATATAATCCTCGCTGTATTCCCCCCGCAAAAGTGAGGCTAACTCACCCCTGACCTCGCGCATGTCGCGCAGAGCGTGCAGGGGGATTTCTCGCCACGTCGGGGGGGTATTTGGCAAGAGCTCCAGCAAAGTCACAGACTTGCGGTGATCCTTTTCCGAAAAGGAATATTTCAGTGGCGACCCTGCGTAGCGAACACCGTCAGCCACCGTTTGCGGGCCGTGCAAATGCCCCAACGCCACATAATCAAAGCCCCGGAACAAGTCTGCCGGCAGTGCCTCGGCCGTGCCGATCGGGTTGATCTCGGAATCCGAGGTCATCCCCCCCGCGACAAAGGCGTGCGCCAACAGGATATGCCGATCGGCGACGGTGAAATCAATCTTCTCCAGCACAGCACCCATGGCGTCGGCGGCGCTGTTCAGCTCTTTTTCGGCAAAGGGGCGCAGGGCGGCGGTACGGGCAAAGGAGACCATATGGATGGCCACACGCTCTTCTCGCTCTAAAACAACGGTTTTGGGCGCCCCGCGGCAAACGCCGGCCGCGTGAATGCCGCCAAGATCCAATATCTCGCCGCAAAACGCCAACCGCTCGGGGCTATCGTGGTTCCCGGCAATCAAAAAAACCGGGATCTTTTCTTTTGCGAGCGTCAGCAAAAAGGAGGAAAAGAGCTCAACCGCCTCCACGGGCGGCACAGGGCGATCGTAAACATCGCCGGCGATCAGAACGCCGTCCACCCGCTCGTCGCGGGCGATCTCCAATATTTCCTCCAAAGCCAAATGAACATCCTCGATCATGGAGCGCTCAAGCACACGCTTGCCAATATGCAGATCCGCGGTATGCAACAGCTTCATCTTATTTCCTTTCCAAAACAGGCTGTCGCATTCAGGCGCAGAAGGCGTGTTCTTTACTCTGTAGGCGTACTTTGTACGGTAAGAGCAAAGAACGCGGCTAAAACACACATAAAAATTGAAATCCGTCAGAATTTCTGCCGAAAAGCGGCTTTCAATATCCTTTGATAGCCGATGCGGCTTCTTTATTTTCTTTTTGTGTGTTTTTATTCTGCGCTGAATGCGACAGTCTGTTACGCTTCATTTTTTGTAATGGACGGTATCTCCTCTTCCAGCCCGAGCACCGTGAGCAGGAAGGCGGCGGCTGCGGTACCGCTGGCAGGTGCCTCACCCCAGGCCGCCCGCAAGGCCGCTTTTTTGCTTTGGACGCGGGCATCAATCGGCACATACGCCGTTTCAGAAACCTCAAAAAACGGCTCGTATTCCATCATGGGCTCCATGCGGCTTTTCCCCTGGAGGGAAAGCGAGAGCGAGAGCTGGCGCGATACGCCGTTGACCGTTACACCGTTGACAGAAAACCAAAAGGCGTTCGATTTTTTGTCAAACGAGCCATCAAAAACCCGTTCCTCCTCCCCTTGCGTCAGCCGCAGGATAAAGGCATCCTGCCGCCGGTCAGCGTTGAGCGTGGCAAAGGCGGAAAGCACCGTCTCGCCCGAAGGTTTGGCCTTGGTATAGGCAAAGGTCGCGTCATAATAGCGCATGCCGTTTTTCTGCACCTGATGGGTCAGCGTGCGCACGGCACCGCCATAGGTCAGGCAGAAGGTGTTGGTGTTTTTATCGGTCAAGTCCAGCGAGAAGGAGAACAGCGCTTCCCGATCTACGCGCAGCGATACCGCGGCGGTATTTATAACGCGGGCGGAACGGTCCACCGTGGCATCCAGCTGGAACGCAAAGGCGGTCATATTATCAATCTGGGCGCAAAGCTCGTTCACAATGACCTGAGCGTCTATAAAATCATTGACCCAGTTGCTCCACGTTCTGACGGTTTGTGCCGCCTTCACGCTTTCCAAAGCGTCCCGCACAGCGGCCAGGCGCCGCAATTCCTTGCAAATCGAGCGATCCTTGATGATCCTGTTCCTGGTTTCCTTCAAGGCCCGGGAAAGCCCGATATTATCGACAGTCGCGGTGATATAGACATTCCCCTTTTCGGTATAGCGATGGTGGGGAACGTTCTCTGTCAGCGCTGTCAAAAACAGCTCGGTAACCTCGTCTGAGAGCGCGAAAATATCCTCCATGGAGGTGTAAAGCTCAAAGAAATTTTGTTTGACGGTGTTCAGGTCATCACCGATCTGATCGTCAAACCACTCTTTTGAAAAATCGGTTCTGGCGCCATTGTGAAAAAAGGAGTTCTTGATATTTTCGGTGGTCAGGTCGGCAAAGCGAAAGCCGAAGCAATTGGCGCCGAGAAAGGCGTCTGAGGCGGTGGCCAGCTCCTCGGCTGTCAGATAGACGCGGCTGTCATAAACCTCACCGTTTACCGTGATCTTGCCGACGGCGTCAATCTTTTGTTCGTCACGACTGAAGGAAGCCTTGAGCGAGCCGCTTTCCAGCGGTGTTTCAAAAAGATCGGTGCCGCCATAGGTCGCTTCTACCGAGCCACCCTCCAGCACGTCGCCAAGCAACGCCAAAAAGCTGCCGCCCAGCCGTTTTTCAACAGTCTTTTCCAGCACGCTTTTCAGATAATTTAACGGTTTATTGACATAGGCACAGCCGGCCAACGTGCCGCCCAACAAAAGAAGCGCCAACAGGAACGCCACAATACGGATACCGCGTTTCATCTTGCTCCCCTTTCTTTTCCTTTTACGGGTAAGGATAACATATTTATTATATTCAAAAATAGCGTATTTGTCAATGGAAAACCGCGGGAAAGGCAAAAAGGGACCGGTAATGCGTGATATTCGGTCAAGAATTCACGCCAAGCCCCTTTTTATTTTTTTCGGTTCCCTCGCCAGAGAAGGGCTTTGCCGCTTTGGTCAGCGACAAAACCAAGTGCGGTGCCGCCCATGGCAAGAAAGATATAAAGGGTTCCGGTACCGCCAAGACTGCCAATATGGGCAATGGTAAGATAGAGCAAGGATAGGGTCTGCTGCGCATTGGCCAGATCCAGATGCGCTTGCATGGGGGTGGCGAGAAGTGCCAGAAAAACAAGCAGTCCCTGCACCAGAACAAAGCAAGCGTAAGGGGCGATCAGACCGCACCTGATACAGGTGCCAAGCTCTGTGAGCATGCCGGAGCCGGCCTTCTTTCTCCGCTCCTTGTTTTTTTTCAATGTGAGAATTTGAACCGCCGCCACCACTAAGCAAATCACCGCCACAAAAGCAATAGGGATCCACCAAAGGCCGGCCACACGCAGCAAAAGCCCCGCCAAAGCCGACAGAGCGGCACCGCCCTCGCCCCTTGGCAGCTCCTGCCACAGCAGGGCGATCTGCCCCCAATCGGCATGAAAAACTTCTGAGAGGTTGCGAATGGTACCGAAATCGCTGATCGGCAAAAAGGTCATCACAATGATAAAGGCTGCCGACAGCATCACCGCGACAAAGGCGAACCATTTGGTAAAGCCAAAAGGCGCCTTGAGCAAGAAATGGCAAGGAAACAAAACCGCTCCCTTCTCGCACCGCGCGTCGGCGGCAACCCGGCTGAGCTGACACAGGGCCGGCACCACCACGCAGGCAAGAATGCCCATGAGGCAAAGGGCCTCGATTGACGGTGTGATCGGTTGCATCAAAAGATCTGCCCCGTCAGGGCCACGGCCGACGCAATAGGCGATGTGCAGGACGGCGTTGCAAAGTAAGGGTGAGAAGGTTGCGCCCATGCCAAAGAAGATCGCGAGAGCGGTAAAAAAGCGGGAACGCAGGAGCTTGCCCGCGCTCACCAACAGCAAAAGAGCGGAAAGGACACAGCCCGCCAGCAAGATCAGCTGCAAAAGCAAAGAGATCTGTGCCATCCCCATCATTGCTCTGCCCTGTGCCGTGGCTTTGATAACAGAAAGCGGCGTGAAAGAGGAAAAGAGCGCGAAGCTCTCGCCAAAAGACGCCTCCAACAATTCTTGCAGGCTGTTGTTGGCATACAGGGGGTCACACAATTTTTGAACCAATGCCGGCAAGGGGGCGGCGCCGTTGGCAGTGAACAGCCTTTCGGAAAGGATGACAACGGCATCAAAGAACAGATAGGCAAGGGGGAGCAGCAGGGCCACGGCAGGCCAAATGATCTCTTTGAACGGTATCGAAATTTTGATTTTTTTCGCTTTTCGCTCTTTTTGCTTTTCTTTTCTTTTTTCTTTTTTATTTTTTTTGCTGGCCGGTGGCGTTTCCGCTTCTGTCGGTGTTACAGGCGGCGCGGACAAAACAGGGGGCGCCGGTGTGGATGGCACGGTGCCGGGGCGTAGCATTTCACCACAGCGAGGGCAAAAATCCTCTCTTGACTCGGTACCGCAATGCTTGCAGATCATAAAGGGCGCCTCCTTTCTTAAAGCGATGACATTATTATATCTGAAAGCTCCTTTTTTGTCAAGAAAGCAAAAAGCAGGCGCTCCCCCCGCGCAAAAGCAAGAGAAAAAGGGGGCGCTTGTCCTCTGAACCGCTTATTGTGACAGCGCCTTTGAAAAATAGCGAAAAAACAAAATATTTTTCAAAAACCCCTTGACAAGCGGATAGGAAACTGCTATAATATCAGCGTTGCCCAAAAGCAATGCTGCTATAGCTCAGTCGGTAGAGCACGTCATTGGTAATGACGAGGTCATCGGTCCGAATCCGATTAGCAGCTCCATAACAAAAGTCCACCCCAATCGGGGTGGACTTTTGTTATGGAGTCGCCGATCCATTCGACGGACCGATGACAAAGCGCATGGCTGGCTGACAGTTTTGAAGCCGTTGCGGCGCTTTGTCCCGTCACGGCAAGCAAGGCGACGTGACGGTGTAGGTCGTCGAATCCGATTTCCCACCCCAATCGGGGTGGACTTTTGTTATGGAGTCACCGATCCATTCGACGGACCGATGACAAAGCGCATGGCTGGCTGACAGTTTTGAAGCCGTTGCGGCGCTTTGTCCCGTCACGGCAAGCAAGGCGACGTGACGGTGTAGGTCGTCGAATCCGATTTCCCACCCCAATCGGGGTGGACTTTTGTTATGGAGTCGCCGATCCTGCTATGCAGGATCGATGACAAGCCGCCTGCGATGCACGGTGGCTTTTTTCCATGTCGGGCGGGCGATTCGTGAATCGCCCCTACGGAGTTTACACGAAACTTGAATGAGTGATCCATTCCGTTGTAGGGGCGGACATTGCCCGTCCGTTCGTGCGGTGCGAGAGGTGTGGTAGCGGACGACCGATGGTCGCCCCTACAGATCCTGCACAGCTGGCTCAGAGATGACACATAGCCACATTCGGAAGCATTTTTACGGCAGCATCTCCTCGGTGATGGTGAAATAGCCGACGATGCAGCTTCCCCTTTCCGGATAGGACACCGACCATTCCACTACTTCAAATTCGCCTACGACCTCCCCTTCTGTGCGTGCGTCAATGAGGCCGTTTATCACAATACGGTATTCCCCCGGTGTGACCTCGCTCCAAAAATCGCTGACACGGATGCCGCCCGACGACTGAAAAAAGGCCTTATAAAAATGAGCCGGCTCATCTAGCGGTTGCTCTAAAATCGTTTTGAATTTTTCGTCGTCTACGCATATTTGCCATTCATCCCCCACCTTTTTCTCGATCCAGCGGCGATCCGGTTCA
>SVQT01000022.1 GCA_015065215.1 Oscillospiraceae bacterium
CGTCTTACGGTAAAGGTTTCGGAGATACCGCCGCCGTGCTTGGCGATAACGGTGCCCTCGAAAAGCTGAATTCTTTCTTTGGTACCCTCAACGATCTTGTTGTGGATGCGCACGGTGTCACCGATGCGAATAACCGGTACCTCTTCCTTAAGCTGCTCGTTTGTAAAAGCCTGAAGCAAGTTCATTTTATGGCCTCCTTAAAAATCCGGATGTTCATGCAGAGCTACGCAGCGGACCACCCTTATATTTCGTGCAAACACACAAACGGTATTATATCACAACATATTGTAAAATGCAAGAGCTTTTTTACAATTTTTTGAGATTTTTTTTCTTATTCGGCGGCAATCTCGTTCTCAGGGGCAGGAGTGTCTTCCAAATTCCCGCCGTCATTGCCATTTCCCTTTTTGGTCATGACAATGCGAATGACAAAGATGGTACCAACCATCAGCGCGATCGCGATGGGCAAAGATACCCACCATTTGATGTTTGCCAGCTGCAACGCACCCGCGATGATGTAGGAAACAAAGGATACGATCGCAACGGTAATGGCATAGGGCAACTGGGTGGAAACGTGCTCTACGTGGTTGCACTGGGCACCGGCGGAAGCCATAATCGTGGTATCCGAAATGGGCGAGCAGTGGTCGCCACAAACCGCGCCTGCCAAGCACGCGGACATACCGATGATCGCGATCTCGGTATCCAGACCGCCAAACGCGGCGCTGACAATCGGGATCAGAATACCAAAGGTGCCCCAGGAGGTACCGGTAGCAAATGCCAGGAAGCAAGCGATCACGAAAATGATAGCAGGCAAGAAGAACATCAAATTACCCGCATTGGCAAGCAATGCCTCAATAAAGGCATCAGAGCCAAGCAAACCGGTGGTATTCTTCAAAGCGGTTGCAAGCGTCAGAATTAAAATGGCGGGGACCATTGCGATAAAGCCCTTTGGGATCGCTTCCATGGTCGCCTTAAAGGTGATCAACCGGCGAGCAATCAGGTAAACGGCAATGATCAGGAAAGCAATCAATGAGCCAAACGGCAACGCGACGGTCGCGTCGGTATTACCGAACGCATCAATCAAGTTCCACTGGCAACCGCTATCAGCGGTAAAAAAGCCGCCGACGTATAGCATCGAGACAATGCAGGAAACGATTAAAACAGCGATGGGCAGGATCAGATCCAACACACGCGCGTGAGAGGCAACCTGCACTTCTTCGGCGGCGTTGTCATTCACTGCTTCGGCAGCGCCCAGATCACCGGTCTTTTGTGCCTTGATCTCAGCACCGCGCATCTTGCCGTAATCAAAGCCAAGAATGGCAATGGTAATCACAAAGGCAATGGTCAAAATCGAGTAGAAGTTGTAAGGAATGGCACGGACAAAAGCGACAATGCCCTGCCCCTCGGCCACGTGCTCAGAAACGGCGGCGGCCCAAGAGGAGACCGGCGCGATCATGCAAATCGGCGCGGCGGTCGCGTCAATGATGTAAGCCAGCTTCACACGGGAGATCTTGTGGGTATCGGTAACGGGGCGCATAACGCTGCCAACCGTTAGGCAGTTAAAGTAGTCGTCAACAAAGATCAGCACGCCAAGCGCGAAAGTAGCCAGCATGGCACCCATCCGGGTTTTAACATGTGTCTGTGCCCATTTGCCAAAGGCTTGCGAACCGCCCGCTTTGTTGAGCAGCACAACGATCGCGCCCAAAATCACCAAGAAGGCAAAAATGCCAGCGGTACCGGAAACGGCGTCGATAATACCGTTGCCAACAACAGTGTCAAAGGTTTTGACAATATTGAAATCCGCATACAGCAAGCCCGCGGCCAAAACGCCGACAAACAGCGAGCTGTAAACCTCTTTGGTGATCAGCGCAAGACCGATTGCGATGATCGGGGGCACCAATGCCATGAAGGTTGCGTAGTAGGGCGTGTCCGCCGCCACCTGACCGTCACCCTCACAGTCAGCGCAAGCGGTTGTACCGCAAAGCGAGCACTTGGTCTCACATCCATCGCAGAGGTATTCCACAACACCACTTCCCTCACAGGTAGCGCAATCCACGGTATTGGCGGTACGCAACACGAAGGAAAGGATGACAACGGCAATCAATGCCACCACGATGATAGAGAGATGAATAATTGTCTTCTTTTTCATCATAGTCTCCTTATAATAAAGTAGTAAATTTATTATAAGGGACAGTGATTTTATTGTCAAGACAATTTCTGTTTTTTTGTCGAAATTCGTAATATTTTTTTACTGTATACAAACAAAGTACAAATAGACACCCACAATTCCTTCCCAAAAGGGAGTACCGCCAAAATCGCGCACGGCACAGCAGACCACCAAAGCGCGCGCACCGTGAGAAACGCCGCCGCCACCAAAAAAGCGGTTGATATGCTCAGCTTCCCCAACCGAAGCGAGAATGGCATCACCTTTGTGCAATGCATCACACGCCACAAAAATACCGCTACATAGGAAAAAAAGGTAGCGGCAACGGCACCCATAGCCCCCCATTTGGGGATCCACAAAAAGTCCAGCGCCAAATTAACCGCAACCCCGACAAGAGCAGTCACCAGCGAGGCCCCCGAACGGAGCTTAACCACATACACGCTACCAAGAAAAGAGGAAAGCGCCGAGAACAACGCGGACACCGCGAGAAAGGGCACAAAAAGCGCCGCATTTGCAAAATCAGCGGCAAAAATACGGTCCACCAATGGTCGGGATAGCAAAATCAGCACCGCCACAAATGTGATCAGCACCGGCAATAGCGCTCCGTATATTTTTTCAAACAACGCTCCCCTTGTTTCCTCTCTTTCCCGAATGGCGGCAAAATGCCATGCCTCTAAGAAAAGATTGGCGGCAAACGTCAAAAGTGCCGGTAACCTTCCTGCCGCCGCATAGATACCATTTGCCGCCTGACCGTGGTAATAGAGTAAAATATAACGGTCTGATACCGCCAGCACCCACCAAAGGGTAGCGGTTGGGATCAGCGGGATCGCATAGCGTAGCATCAAGTGGCGTAGCTCGGATTTTTTGACACCTTTTTTCTCTGAGCGCTCCATGCGCAAATAAAGGCGCAAAATCAATGCCGTTATCGCATCTGCCAACAAAATGGCGAGCAGGTACCCCGCCACACCAAGCGAGAGTTCTCGCAGAAAAAGGATCGCCAACAAGACTGTAACGATTGTGCAAAAGGTCTGTTGTATGGCATAAAGGCCGTATCTGCCGCGAGCGCGCAAAACATGCGCGAAATAACTGTGCATGACCGACGCGGCCACATAAAAATACAAATACAGCAAAAAGGGTCTCAGAATATCAAAAAAACTAAGAAGAGGCATAGCGAACAACAGCAAAACCAACCCTGCCGACAGCATTTTTCCCCCAACAGCCAGCACCTCTTCTTCCGGCGCGCCGCCTGCCGCAAAACGAAAAACAGCTTCCGGCGCGCCCATAGATACCAACGGCAAAAGCAGAACGGCCGTGTTCACCAAAATATCCACCGTGCCAAAATCCGCCGGTGTTAAATTGGCAGTATATAAGGGCATGAGAAAAAAGACAGTGAGCTTGGATATGGCTGTTCCGATCCCCAAAAATACCACGTTTGATAGCAGTCGCCCTTTCTTTACCATAGTACCCTTCCTTTTTTGAAAGCTTTATCACTTTTTAATATGCGCCGCTTTTCAAGAGTACAAGCAAGGCAATATCAACCACATTTTATCGCATATTTTGCTTTTATCTCAAACGCCTTGTTTTTCCTTTGCGCGTGTGATATAATGAACATAAAATCTTCAAAAATCAAAAGGAGCAACTTTATGACAGAGCTTTTCCTGCATGAAAAGGCAATGATAGGCCCTTGTATGGACGTTAAGGCACACGACGGGTTGCTTTATGCCATTCAAAGGGGCTCACAATACCCAGGCGGTAGCCTGTGTGTGCTGTCTGCCGATCTGACCCTTTTGGCAAGATACGTAGGCCTCGGCAACGCCAGGCAGATTGAAATTGCCGGCAACGTGGCGGTGATTACAGCCCGCGAGGACGGACTGTGGCTCTTTGATATTTCCAAGCCTCAACCGCGTCTTTTGTGCCATTATCAGACGGTAGAATATGCCACCGGCGTGGCGCTCTGGGCAAATTTTGCCTTTATCAGCTGCCGTCAGTACGGTGTGCAAGTACTGGACATTTCCAATCCTCGCAAACCAATACATATTGCCTTCATTCGCATAGGTGAGGTACAATCCGCCACAGTAGCGGACGGTATTCTCTACGGCGGCGTTTGGGGCGGGATGAAGGTAGTGGTCGCAGATGTACACGACCCCGCCGCCCCCAAGGTACTGACTGAGATCCCTCTGATGGGACGCGGCGACGGCGTGCACGTAAAGGACGGCATCCTGTATGCCGCCACCGGTCAGCACGCGCGCGGTCTGCTCAATTCCACCGATCATAGCGACCCTGCCTTTGGTATGGGCAACGGCGTGGAACGCTTTGACGTGCGGGATCCTGCCTCCCCCAAGCGGTTGAATGGCCGCTTTTTGGGCAAGGGCTATTGCGTTTCGGTGGATATGTGGGAGCCTGCGCTTTACGGCGACACTTTGGTAGTCAATAACTCCATTTTGGGCGTATTCGGCTTGGAGCCAAGCACGCTTGAAGCCAAATGGCAGCTGCTTCCCCCTGCCCGGGATGGCAAGGAGGACGCGGTAACCGGTGTCACCTCCCTTGGCGGCGATCTGTTTGTCGCAACTGCTTACGGCGGGCTTTACGCCGCCAGAAAACTTGCATTGGGTGAGCAGGAAGCCAATCAAACAGAACAAAAGATCGCAACACAGCCTCAGCCTTTTTGGCAAAGCGGAGAAAATGCGGCCCTGACGGCGCGATACCACGGCAGCTTCCCCGTGCTGGAGCTTGCCGAGACAAAAAGCACTCTTGCACTCGCCTGCGGTGAGGGCGGCGTGCATCTGTTGGATAAGCAGTCCCTTCGTCTGCTTGCCGTGATCCCAACCGCAGGTATGGCACAGGACGTGAAGCTACACGACGACACGCTTTACGTGGCAGAGGCTGCCGCCGGCATCGAGATCTTTGCTTTAAATGGCGTAGAATACAAGAAATTGGGGCATTTCCAAGCGTCCAAGCCGATCTATCAGCTATTACCAAGCGAAAGCGGGCGATATCTGATGTGCAGCTATGCCGTTGATAAGGTCTGCATGCTGGACATCAGTAACCCTGCCGACGTGCAGGAGCTTTACCGCCGTCAAAACAAGAAAGGACCGCTTTACGGCAACAATTTTGCCACCAACAAGATGGATGACGGCACCATGCTGCTCTTCTGGCACCAGGATGGACTTGTGTATACCAATCCCGACAAGGGCGACATGGAATTCCACAATACCCTGTACCGCAAGCGCAAGGGCTTTTGCGGCTACTGTGCGGGACACGGCATCGAAACGGACGGCAAGCATATCCTCTACACCGACGGAGATGGGTACGTGTTTTTGCCGTGGGAAGCGCCCGAGTATTTTGAAGACATCCCCGTTTATGCAGTGGAAAAGAAATTTCGCGGACTCCTGACTCTAAAGGACGGTCTGATGGTCGCCGCCAAGCGCTCCGCAGGACTTGTCACGGTGCTGGACGTGAAGGATCTGACCGCGCCGCGCATCATCGCCAAGGTCGAGACCAACGCCTCCCCCTCCAAGGCGATCTTTGTGGGCGAGCGTATTTTCCTCCCCGGTGGCCGCAGCGGTCTGCTGGAGATGACATTATCCTAAATCAAAAGGAACGCCGCCGAGCATTGCTCGGCGGCGTTCCTTTTGTTTAAACTTAAATATGTAAATGTGTTGCAACGGTCAGATGCGAATCGTGTGAAAACTCCACGGGGAGCATCTTTCCGTCCTTATACTCCACCACCGAATAGGAGGCGTTGGAGGGATAGGGATGCTTCTCTCCCGCGATCTCGCGAGGCGTGCCGCAGCAGAGCACCCAGAACACGCGGATCACCGCACCGTGGGCGGCAATAAAGATGGTCTTGTCAGGATTGGCATCGGCAAGCTCCTTCACCTTATTGTAAAAGCGCACGCCGCTCTCCCAGATGTTTTCGCCCTCGGGCAGGGTGAAATACATGTAATCGTCACGAAAGGAAGCATAGGCGTCTGCTTCCTTTGTTTGCAAATATTCAAAGGTTACGCCCTCCCATCTGCCGCAATAGGTTTCGCGCAGCTCGGGATAGGTCATCACCTGCAATCCTCTCGCCTTTGCAACCGGCTCTGCGGTCTGCACCGCACGGGTCAGATCACTGGAGCAAACCAGGTCAATCCGCTCCCCTGCCAGATGATCGGCAGTTTGCCGCGCCTGCTCCAGGCCCAGCGCGGAAAGCTTATAGTCGTTATGCCCTGCCACAACGCCTTTTTCGTTGGCTTCACTTTCGCCGTGGCGTACAATGATTAGCTTTGTCATATGTTCTCCTTTACGAGAGATGATGAAACACCTTCGTTACGTTAAGGCTTGCGCTCACTACCCCGTTGCTTCAAGAAGCAAGCAGTACAAGGCGCACCGGAGCCGATACCCGAAGGCGTAGTTGCCTGCGTCGAGGGTTGAGGCAAGGAGCAACGCCGTAATGCGCCGCTTTCAAAACGCCATACTTCCCCGTTGCTTCAAGAAGCAAGCAGTACAAGGCGCACCGGAGCCGATACTCGAAGGCGTAGTTGCCTACGTCGAGGGTTGAGGCGAGGAGCAACGCCGTAATGCGCCGCTTATTGGAGCAACCAATCAATCGCAGTTTTCCCAGTTGTGGTAGACGTTCATCACATCATCATCCTCTTCCAGCATTTCCACCAGCAAGCCCATGAACTTCAGATCGTCCTCGGCGGTCAGCTCTACGGTGGTCGAGGGGATCTTATCCTTTTCGGCAGACATGATGGCATAGCCGGCAGCCTCCAGCGCCTCCTTGACGGCGTAAAGATCCTCCACCACGGTGTAAATCTCAAACACGCCGTCGCCGGCGGCGAAATCCTCGGCGCCGCTTTCCAGAGCGGTCTCCATCAGCTTATCCTCGTCGATGTCACCGTCCTCATTGTTGATGATAATGACACCCTTATCCTCAAAGAGGAAGGAGACACAGCCGGAGGTACCCATATTACCGTGATATTTGTTGAAATAGGAGCGCACGTTGCCCGCGGTGCGGTTGCGGTTGTCGGTGGTAGTCTCTACGATCACAGCAACACCGCCGGGGCCATAGCCCTCATAAGTAATTTCCTCGTAATCCTCACCGGTAGAACCCATTGCCTTTTTGATAATACGCTCGATATTATCGTTGGGCACATTGTTGGACTTTGCCTTTTGAATGAGGTCACGTAGCTTAGAGTTGGAGGCGGGGTCACCGCCGCCCGCTTTTACAGCGACGGCAATCTCTTTGCCAATTTTGGTGAAAACCTTTGCCTTTTGCGCGTCGGTCTTTTCTTTCTTGTGCTTGATATTCGCCCATTTGCTATGTCCGGACATAATTCTATTCTCCTTAAATTTTTTCCATTTTCTTCATGCAAATCAACGGGAAGGCATTTCCAAGCACTTGGTTGACAGCACGTACGATCTCTACACGGGTGGCACGCACGGCGGCATCCTCTGCCGTGAGGATCTTGCAATTGTGATAGAAGCGGTTAAACGCTGCCGCTACATCAAGAATATAGCGGGTAATAACAGAGGGCTCATAATCGGCAAGAGCGTTCTCTACCTTTTCCGGGAAACGGGAAAGCACTTTGATCAGCGCCGCTTCCTCAGGGGCGGTAAAGGTCAGCTTGTCACAAGTGATCTCGCCTGCCTTGCGCAGCACGGCGCAGGTACGGGCATAGGTGTACTGCGCGTAAGGCCCTGTATTGCCATCAAAATTGAGGGCATCCTCCATAATGAAGTTAATATCCTTGATGCGGCTGTTGGAAAGATAGTAAAAGACAATGGCGCCAACGCCTACCGCCTCGGCAACCTCGTCCTTGTTTTCAAGGTCGGGGTTCTTCTCTTCCATAATGCGGCTGACTTCCTCAATTGCCGCCTTGAAAAGATCCTTGAGCAGTACCACATTGCCGGTACGGGTGGCGAGCTTTGCGCCGTTGATGCTAACCGTACCGTAGGGCACATGCACCAGCTGATCAAACCACTCGTAGCCCATCATTTCCACCACCTTGAACCATTGCGCGAAGTGGAGGCTTTGACCGTTGGAGGTTACGTAGATGGCCTTATCAAAATTATACTCGTTCTTGCGGTAAACGGCGGCGGCTATATCCCGGGTGGGATACAGCGTAGAGCCGTCACGCTTCAAAATAAGACAGGGGGGCATGTTGTAGGGCTCCAGATCAACAATAGATGCGCCATCGTCAATCTTGAGCAGACCCATGTCTCGAAGCTTTTGCACTTGCGCCGGCATTTTGTCGGTATAAAAGCTCTCGCCCTTATAGCTATCAAACGCAATGCCCAGCTGCTTGTATGTTTTCTCGTACTCAGCAAGGCTGATCTCGATAAACCAGCGCCAAAGCGAGAGATTTTCCTCGTCGCCAAGCTCCAGCTTGTGGAACTCGGCACGGGAGGCATCCGCCAAGGCGGGATCGGCAGGGATTCCCTTTTCTTCGCTGCCGGAAATGGCGTTGTTGATCTTTACATACAGCTCTACCAGCTTGTCGATACCGCCCTGCTCGATCATTTCTTTGTTGCCCCACTTTTTGTACGCAACAATCAATTTGCCAAATTGCGTTCCCCAGTCGCCAAGGTAATTGATGCCAACACAATCATAACCCACAAACTCATGGAGCTTTTTGAGTGAATGACCGATCACGGTAGTACCCAAATGACCGATATGGAAGGGCTTTGCCACATTGGGCGAAGAGTAGTCCAGCACCACGCGCTTACCCTTACCCTTATCACTGGCACCGTAGCGATCTCCTTTTGCCTTCACGTCCGAAAGCACATGCTCCAGCAAAAACTGACCCGACAGCGTGATATTCAGATAACCGTTGACCGCTTCCGCTTTTTCCACAGACGCAAGGCCTTGCAAGCGTTCGCAAAGAGCCGCCGCAATCTGCACCGGCGCCCGGCGCAGGGTGCGAGAAAGCTTAAAACAAGGCAGTGCCAGGTCGCCCATTCCCTCATCCGGAGGGTATTCCAGCATACCGATCAGCTCGTCCACGCCGGGCAGGACAGGGGCGCCTAAGGCGGCGATCCCCTCAGAGAGCCTTTCGGCGATCATTTTTTTCATCGTTTGCATGATAAAAGTCCTCTTTAAAATAACTTTGACAGTTTATTATATAACAAAATAATAGGATAATCAAGGGGTTGCCAAAAAATTATTCGCCCGCTACCGACAGATTTCGCACCAACACATCCGGGGCGGCAGTGCCGGAAACGGCAGGCAGACCCATTTCAACATTATCGGCAATACCGTCGATGGCCTTGAGCAGATCAAAGAAATTGCCCGCTACGGTAAAACTGTGCACAGGCTTTGTGAGCTTGCCGTTCTCGATCAAAAAGCCCGCGCTTTCAATTGAAAAATCGCCGGTAACCGCATCAGCACCCGCATGAAGGCCCTTTAATTCGTTGATATAGATGCCATTCCCAAGCTTTTGGCGCAAGAACGCGGGGCTATCCTTGCCGGGCGCGATACGCAGACAATAGGGACTGATCGACACCGGATCGGCAATTCCCCTGGCCGCATTGCCGGTCGGTTCCTTGCCTGCCTTTTTGGCATAGGTCAGGTCATACAGCAATGTCTTCAATACCCCATTTTCAATCAAATTCTTTTCCTTGGTAGCAACACCCTCGGCGTCAAAGGGCATTTGCATGGGGTTTTCGGCATAGAACGGGTCGTCAATCACCGTCAAGAGCTCAGAAGCGACACGTTGCCCCTCTTTCCCCGCCAAAAGCGACAAGCCGAGCATGGCATTTTTACCGCTGAAAATTCCCGCAAAGGCGGAAAGCAACGAGCGCATCTGCTTGGCGGCAAAGATCACATCATAGCTACCGGTTTTGACTGCCCCCGCGCCAAGCCTTGCCAACGCTTCAGCGGTGGCTTTTTTCGCAATATCTGTATCGGTGGAAACAGTAGCGGCAAAAGCAGAGCCAAAGGAAGGCTCATTGCCGTCATTGACGATCGCTTCCGCATATGTGTAGCGCATGCCCGCACGGTGGGAAAGGCAAAGGCCCTTGGAATTTGCCAGCGCGACGTGTGTCAAAGCAGCCCCCGCGGCGGTAGAGGTACCGTCAGTCATCAATTCGCTTTCCGCATACAATTGCTCTTGTAAGGTCATCGCCGCGCGGCGTAGCTCAGCAGCATCGGGCAATGCGGGTGCGGCAACGCTTACGGTACGGTAAGCCTTTTTTCCGGATCCCTCAAAAAAGATCGGTTCTTCGTCAGCATCAATGATCTCCGCATTCGCCATGGCACGGGAGACAAGCGAAGTCACAGCGTCCTTTTCCAAGCATTGTGAGGCAGCGGAGCCAATGCGCCCCTTTATCGCGCAGCGGAAGGAAACGCCCCCCTTGGTGCCAAAGGCGCAAGAGCTGAGCTCTTTGTTCAGTGCCTCGGCGCCCGCGTCGCTGGACATGCGAAAATATACATCATAGTCTGTAAGCCCCGCCTTTTTCGCCTCGGCAAACAGCAACTCTTTTATTTCATTAAAATTCATGAACGACCTCCTACCGTGATCTTGCTGACACGAATGAGCGGCTGGCCCACGTCGGTGGGCACACTGCCGCTGGAGGAACCGCAAACGCCCTGTCCGGTGGCCAGGTTCTGCCCCACCATGTCAATATCCCGCAAAATTTGCGCGCCAGTACCAATCAGCGAAGCCCCGCGTACCGGCTCACAGATCTTGCCGTTGCGAACCAAATAGCCCTCTTTGACAGAAAAATTAAATTCACCGGTCAAGGGATTGACAGAGCCGCCACCCATGGCCTTCGCGTAAAGTCCATACTCGATCGAGGCGATAATGTCCTCATTTTGATCGGGACCGTTGTCAATGAAGGTATTGGTCATACGGGAGGTAGGCTCATAGGTATAATTCTCACGGCGGCTGTTGCCTGTCATCGGCATGCCCATACGGCGAGAGCCAAGGCGGTCGATCATATAATTTTTGAGAATACCGTTTTCGATCAGCACATTGCGCCTTGCGGGGTTGCCCTCGTCATCTATGGCAAAGGATCCCCAGCCGTGCGGGATCGTACCGTCGTCAATGGCGGTTACCTTGGGGTTCGCGATCTGCTGCCCCAGCTTACCGGCCATCTGTGAAGCACCGATGCCAACAGAAGTCGCCTCCAGCGAGTGTCCGCAGGCCTCGTGAAAGATAACACCGCCAAAGCCGTTTTCGATGGCGACCGTCATCGTGCCCGCGGGACAGTAAATGGCAGATAGGTTGGTCAGCGCCTGCTTGGCGGCACGCTCACCCGCTGCCTTTGGTGATACCTTTTCAAAAAATTCAATACCCATGCCGCCGCCGGGGCCGTAAAAGCCGGATTGATTTTCCCCGCCGTCAGATGCCACCACATTGATGGCAAGCCTGGTGCGGATCTTGCGATCCTCACGACAAAGTCCTTCGGTATTGGCAACCAAGAAATGACGATCCACATCCATATAGGTGCCCTGCACCTGTGAGATTTTTTCATCCAAATTGGCGGCGGCATCGCTTGCTTCACGCAAGATCTCCGCCTTGCGCGCGGCAGGCACATCGTCAGGCAGGTATTTTATCTTTTCGCTTTGCACCGGCTCATTGATCAAGCCGGTAACCAAACCGCCGGCAGGAACGCTTGCATCCCCCACGGCACCTGCCACGGCCGCGGCGCATTTCAGTAATCCCGCGCGGGAGGTATCAGAGGTGGAAGCGTAATAGGTCTTGGTACCCAAAAAGGCGCGAATACCTACACCGGCGAGCAAGAAGTCGCGAACCGACTCGATTTTGCCGGAAAGCAACCTGATCTGATTGGACCGTTCTTGCTGGACAAAAACCTCGGCAAAATCAGCGCCTGTAGACACCGCGATGCCAAGCAATTCTTCCAGTAACTGTTTTTCGATCATAGATACTCCTTCAAACAAAAACGTTCTCGTTTTTGACAAAATAGAACAAATTTTTCTTTTATTCTTGTTTCAAAGCGTTAATCCGGGTGACGCTCACCGAGAATGCCCCGATACTTCTGATAGAAGCTTTCGAAATAACCGCCCTCCAGCGCCTCTCTGATCTTACGGGTCAGATTGTTGTAAAAATAGAGATTGTGCGTCACTGCCAGGCGCATGCCAAGACTTTCTTTTGCTTTAATCAAATGACGGATGTAGGAGCGGGAGTAGCTTTTGCAGGTGGGGCAATCGCAAGCGCTGTCCAAAGGTCTTGGATCCTTGGCATACTTCTCGTTGAGCAGATTGATCTTGCCGTGCCAAGTAAACAAATTGCCGTGTCTGGCGTTGCGGCTGGGCATGACACAGTCAAAGAAATCCACGCCCATATGCACCGCCTCCAAAATATTGCAGGGGGTACCCACCCCCATGAGATAGCGAGGCTTTTCGGGCGGCATATGGGGCTCTACCACATCAATGATGTGATACATATCCTCGGTTGCCTCCCCTACGGCCAGACCACCAAGGGCATATCCGTCAAGGTCCAGCTCGGCGATCCGCTTCATGTGCTCTACACGCAAATCATCATAGGTGCCGCCCTGATTGATGCCGAAAAGCATCTGTTGGGGGTTAATGGTATCGGGCAGGCTATTGAGGCGCGCCATTTCCGCCTTGCAACGCACCAGCCAACGGTAGGTGCGATCGCAAGAGGCCTTTACATAGTCATACGGGGCAGGATTTTCGATACATTCATCAAAAGCCATCGCAATGGTAGAGGCCAAATTTGACTGGATTTGCATGCTCTCCTCCGGCCCCATAAAAATCCGCTTGCCATCCACATGAGAGGCAAATTTTACCCCCTCCTCGGTAATTTTACGCAATGAGGAAAGCGAGAATACCTGAAAACCGCCGCTATCGGTCAAAATCGGGCGTTTCCAGTTCATAAATTTGTGAAGGCCGCCCATATCACGGATCAGACCGTCACCGGGGCGAATGTGCAAATGATAGGTGTTGGAAAGCTCAACCTGGCAGTCGATCTGTTCCAGCTCTACAGTTGAGACGCCGCCTTTAATGGCGGCACAGGTCCCCACATTCATAAAAACAGGGGTCTGGATGTCGCCGTGTACGGTATGTAGCACACCGCGGCGCGCGCGGCCATCCTTTATTAAAACAGTAAATTTTGACATTTTGATTCCTCTCGAAGCCGCAAGAACAGTGCGGCCCATTTTTTGACATGGTTGATACCTTTTGAGTTTTGCCGAAATGATACGGATTTGTTCAAGAAACGAGCAAGGCCAGGCGCACCGCAAACAGCAAGGCAAAGGCGTAGTCATCCTACGTCGAGCCGCTTTTGAGGAGCAACGACGCATTGCGAAGTTTATTGAGCAAATCAAGATCTCTTGAACTGATGATCAATATAGGCGTGCGTCAGCTCCATTGCCACCGGTCTGCCATGCGGGCAAACGGTAATATCCGGGAGTCTTTGCAGCTGCTCGCAAAGCCATTCAATATACTCGGGGGGATACTCTCTGCCTGCCTTGATTGCCGCCTTACAGGCGCTTTGATAGAGTGCCCTTTCAAACAGGATCTCGCGGGAAAGCGCCGCATTGCCGGTGCCATCCTGCAAGCGACTTGCCAGCGTAAACAGCAGCTCGCTTGCCATCAAGGGAGACAACCCCTCCGGAATTTCGCTGACCGAAACACCGCAGTCCTTCACGGTATAGGCAAAGCCAATAGCCTCCACTTCGTCGCGGTAAAGGGTCAAGGTGTCGGCATCGCCCACCGATAGGGTCACTTGCATGGGAATTAACAGAATTTGTGTGGCTTCTGAGCGGTTTTTCATATTGGCACGCAATTTTTCAAAAAGCAACCGCTCATGGGCGGCGTGCTTGTCGATCAATAACATCTTTTCCCCACTTTCCACCACGATATACGAGCGGAACACCTCGCCAACAATTCGCCAAGGTGAGATAACCGGCTTTTCCTCAACCGCAGACGAGAAAAGCACCGATTTAGCGGTCGGGGGCACATCCGCGTCGGTGGGAAGTGGCGCCGTGGGCGCCATCGGCGGTTCTGACGCTATCTCCCTTTCCTTTATCGCCGTTGACATCGACCGTGGCAACGGAATCGGTTCACTCTTGGGCAACGGCTGCTCCCCATTCGCGCGGAAGGGGGAGGAGGCGGAAAACTGATACTTTCCCGCAAAATCAGCGGCGTTCATCCGGGTAAAGGCCTCGGTGGCTTTGGAGGATGGCACCGAAGCCGGCGCTGTTTTCGGAGCAGAGGTGATCGAGATCTGTCTTTGAGAAAGCGATTCACGCTTGCCTTCTTCAATTGGTACAAAGGCGTTGACTGCCGAGGAGGTCGGCTTTAATTGCATTGCGGGGCGGTTAGAATTGTTTTCCAATGCCGAGCGAACCGCATAATAAACCGCTTCAAATACCGGCTTTTCGTTAGAAAACTTCACCTCCAGCTTGGCGGGATGCACATTCACATCCACCGCTACGGGATTGATTTCGATATACAAAACGCAACACGGAAATCTTTCAGGTGGAATGAATGAAGTATATGCCTGCTCTAAAGCCGCCGCCGCGGTACGGCAATTGATATAACGGCCGTTGATAAAGAAATTTTCATAATTCCGTTTGGGACGTACATGATCGGGGCGGCTAATAAAGCCACTGACTGTAACGCTCTCGTTCTGACCTTCTACCGGCATCATTTTCGAAACAAACTCACGGCCAAAAACCGCGTACATGGCACTTTCCACCTTGCCGTCACCGGCGGTATTTAGCTTCATATTACCGTCTGTGATCAGCCGTATGGCAATATCAGGGCGTGAAAGCGCCATTTTTTCTACATAAGTGCTGACCGCAATGGCCTCGGAAACATCCTTTTTGAGGAATTTGCGCCGCGCCGGCACATTACCGAACAGATTTTCCACAATCACCGTGGTGCCAACAGGCGCCCCCTGCTCGGTGATCTCCGCCACTTCTCCGCCGTGAGAGACCAGCAAAGAGCCATAGGCCGCGTCAGCGGTGCGGGTGATGATCCGCAAATCGGATACAGCGGCGATGGCGGCAAGCGCTTCTCCCCGAAAGCCAAGGGTCAAAATACCGTCCAAATCATCCGCTTCCTTGATTTTACTGGTGGCATGGCGGCGAATGGCGACCGGTAAATCCTCAGGAGAAATGCCGCAACCATCATCGGCCACGCGCATAAAGGTCACGCCGCCGTTGCGGATCTCAACGGTAATGTGGCGCGCGCCCGCGTCGATGGCGTTTTCCATCAGCTCCTTGATGACAGAAGCGGGACGGTCTACCACCTCGCCCGCGGCAATCAGATTGGCGACCGCAAAAGAAAGCACATTGATTTTTCCCATATGTACCTCCTCAGATCAGTCGTTTTTTCAAATCAAATAAAAAGCTCATCGTTTCATAGGGCGATAGGGTGTTGAGATCTACATTTTTCAATTTCTCAATCACCTGCTCGTTCACGCAATCCTCCATTGTGATCACACTGTCATCCTTGTGTGACTTTGCCTCGGCATGAGGCGTTTGCAAGGCTTTGGCGGTTGTTTCCACCTGTGCCAAAACCTCTTTGGCGCGGCGAATGACCTCACTGGGCAAGCCGGCCAGCTTGGCAACCTCAATGCCGTAGCTATCATCGGTAGAGCCACGTACGATCTTGCGCAGAAAGGTGATATTATCGCCACGCTTCTTGGCGGCAATGTTATAGTTCACCACACCGGGCAGCTCTGCCTCCAGGGCGGTCAGCTCATGATAGTGGGTGGCAAACAGCGTTTTCGCGCCGATCTTGCGGCTGTTGGTATATTCTACAATGGCGCGGGCAATGCTCATGCCGTCAAAGGTACTGGTGCCCCTTCCAACCTCGTCATAGATGATCAATGAGCGGCGGGTCGCGTTGCGCAGAATATACGCCACCTCATTCATCTCCAGCATAAAGGTGGATTGACCGGAGGCCAGATCGTCAGAGGCCCCCACGCGGGTAAAGAGCTTGTCCACCACGCCCACACGGGCATAGGCGGCCGGCACAAAGGAGCCGATCTGCGCCATCAGCACAATCAGCGCCACTTGGCGCATGTAAGTCGATTTACCGGCCATATTGGGGCCTGTGATCAGCATCACCCGATTGGCGGTGGTATCCAAAAGCGCGTCGTTGGGCACAAAATAGCTGTCCTTTACAAATTGCTCAACCACAGGATGCCTGCCATCCCGGATCTCAACCACATCGCCGTTATCCACCTCAGGGCGAACATAATTGTTTTTCGCCGCCACGTCGGCAAGAGACAGATATACATCCAGCTCAGCCAGACGATTTGCCACACGCTGAATACGCTCGCCTTCGGCGGCAACAATGCCGCGCACCTCCTGGAACAGCTCATATTCGAGAGAACAGACCTTATCAGCGGCCCCCAAAATGGTGGCCTCCATATCCTTGAGCTCCTGGGTGATATAGCGTTCCCCGTTGGTTAAGGTCTGCTTGCGGATATAACTGTCCGGCACCTGATCCTTAAAGGAGTTGGATACCTCGATGTAATAGCCAAATACCTTGTTATATCCGATCTTGAGTGTACGGATACCGGTCTTTTCCTTTTCCTCGGCGGCGACCCGCTCGATCCAGGATTTACCGTCATTCATGACCGAGCGCAGATAGTCCACATCGGCATTGTAGCCCTCGCGGATGATCTTTCCCTCACGCAAAACAAAGGGCGGATCCTCGGCAATGGCGCGGTCAATGAGATCCCGCAGCTCAGAAAGATCCTCTAAATCATGGTAAATACGGCGCAATTCCCCGTTTTGGCAATTGGCAAGCAGGCGGCGCACCTCGGGCAATACCGCGACAGTCGCCGCCACCGCGCGCAGATCCTTGGCGTTGGCGGTACCGTAAACAATGCGGGTAATCAGACGCTCCAGATCCAGCACGCCGGAAAGCGTGTCGCCCAGCTCGCCGCGCAACATAAAGTTGCCAAAAAGCTCCTCTACAGCCCCTTGCCTTGCGGCAATCTCACGGGTGGAAAGAAGCGGATGCTCTACATAAGAGCGCAAAAGACGGGCACCGGGGGCGGTGCGGGTTTTATCCAGCACCCACAAAAGGGTGCCCCGCTTTTCTTTAGAGCGCATGGTCTCGGTCAGCTCCAGATTGCGGCGGGTGTTGATGTCCATATCCAGATACTGCCCATCCGAATAGACGGTCAGCTCCTTGATATAGTTCACATCGCTTCTCTGCATATCGCGGATATAATCGAGCAGAGCGCCGACAGCGCAAATCAGAGCGCGATCCTGCTCACAGCCCGCGGGCAGTCTGTCACCGAACTGGCGGCGACAGCGCTCCAAAGCGCTGTCATAATCAAAGCGGCCGCTTTGACCGTCGGTTAGCATACTGCCAACGCGCACCGTGACAAATTCGGCAAATTCCTTGCAATCGGCGCGGTAAAGATCGGTCACCACCTCACTGGGGAGATAGGTACCGATCTCGCTTTGCAACCTTGCCTGTACATTATCGCCGGAAAGCACGGTCGCGTAAACCTCAGCGGTCGAAACATCGGCAAAGCAAAGGCCAACCGACGCTTCTCCAAGACAGGCAGCGCAAACAAAGTTATTCCGTTTCTCGGTCAGCATCCCCGGCTCCAGCAAGGTACCGGGGGTGACCACACGAACGATGTCACGCTTCACCAGCCCCTTTGCTTTCGCAGGATCCTCCATTTGCTCACAGATCGCGACCTTATACCCCTTCTCAATTAGGCGGGCGATATATCCCTCTGAGCTGTGGAACGGAATACCGCACATCGGGGCGCGCTCCGCCTCACCGCAATCTCTGCCGGTCAGGGTGAGCTCCAATTCTCTGGAAACCCGGATGGCATCGTCAAAAAACATCTCGTAGAAATCGCCGAGACGGTAAAAAAGCACATAGTCCTTATATTGATTTTTGATCTCAAAGTACTGTTGCATCATTGGTGTCATAAAAGGCACTCCTTATCTGTGTTACAGAAAATCAGTGGCAACCGCCGCAAGTGGAGCAATCGTGGGTACAGCCAGACGCCTGCTCTCCTGTGATATTGAAGGTAATGGTGGTATTGACCATCTCCATGAGCTCGTTGACCTCATTTTGTGCCTTTTCCAGCGCCTTGTAGGTGTCGGTAGCCAGAATGCTGTCATAAATGGCATCAATGCGATCCTGAATCATCTTCAAAAGATTTTCGTCGCGCTCCTCTTTGGCGGCCTCATGCTGAATCGCCTTTTGCTGAACCTCGTATTCTGTCATCAGCCGCATCACGCGCTCGTCAGCCTCGTAAGCCTTACGGGCCTCCTCCAAAGCGATCAGTCTTTTGTCATTCTTCAGCGTTTTGCCGAGCTCGGCGGCCAGTTCAAAAATTCCCATGTTTTTTATCTCACTTTCTAAATTTTTTTACTTTCTTTTTTGACCGTAAAGGGCAAAGGGGGCAACACGGTCAATGCGAATGGTTGCCCATTCCCCTACGGGTGTGCCGTCATCGGCCCAGAAAACGATCTTATTTTGCTCATTACGGCCGGAAAGCATGCCTGTATCGGTCTTACTGACACCGTCGCAGAGCACACGCTGGTCGGTTTGCAGTAATGGCTGATTGGCCGATAGCGCGATTTCCTCCTGCAAGGCAAGCAACCGCTCAAAGCGCTCGGCGGATACCTCTTTGGGGATCTGATTTTCCATTTGTGCCGCGGGTGTTCCCTTACGAGGCGAGTAGATGAAAGAATAGATCATATCGAAGCGGGCGCGCCGCAGCATGGCAAGTGTCTGCTCAAAATCCGCGTCACTCTCACCGGGGAAGCCCACGATAATATCCGATGTCACCGCCAAATCCGGCATTTTCTCGCGCATGTAGTCCAGAATATCCAGATAAGCGGCACGGTCGTAATGGCGGTTCATCTTGGCAAGAATCGCGTTACTGCCCGATTGCAACGGCAGGTGAAAATGGCGCGCGATATGCTTGCCGTTTGCCATCACGTCTATCAATTTTTTAGTGGCGTCCTTGGGATGGCTGGTCATAAAACGCAGCAGAAAATCACCCTCAATGGCATCCAGCCGCTCCAACAGATCGGCAAAATCTATGCCATGCGCTTCGCCCTTTCCATAGGAATTGACATTCTGCCCAAGCAAGGTGATGTCCTTATAGCCTTTAGCGACCAGCTCCTTGACCTCAGCAATCACATCCTCCGGGGCGCGGCTGCGCTCTCTCCCACGTACATAGGGTACAATGCAGTAGGAACAAAAATTATCGCAGCCGTACATGATGCTCACCCAGGCTCGGTAGCCGCTTTCGCGCACAACCGGCACATCCTCCGCAATGGCATTTTCCTCCTCACTGCCGAAAAGGCGGCGCTTTTGCGCCATTTTTTTTGACAGGATTTCGGGCAAGCGGTGCAATACCGAGGTGCCAAGCACAAAATCCACATAGGGGTAACTTTTCTTCAACTGCTCACGGCGGTGCTCCTGCACCACCATGCAACCGCAAACACCAATGATCAGCGCTTTATTGCGCTCCTTGAGGTGCTTATATTGCCCCACAATAGAAAGCGCTCTTTTTTCCGCATGCTCACGGATAGCACAGGTATTGACCAAGATCAGATCGGCATCATCCGGGGCATCGGTTGGCTCATATCCCATCGCCTTTGCCATGCCTGTCAGCTTTTCGCTATCCGCCACATTTTGCTGACAGCCAAAGGTCAATACAAAAACCCGCGGCGATCTGCCACGCGCAGCGGCAAAGGCGTCGCTGTAACAGCGCACCTGCGCCATGGCCTTTGCGGGTGCGTCGGCTTTGAGCGAAATACGATCGACTTCACGCATACAAGCGTTCTCCTAACTAATGAATATAATAATATATTATATCGCACACGGGCGGAAAAGTCAATATTATAAATGTGATTAGCAAAATAAAAGCGATGCCCCGTGGCAAATCTCACGGGGCATCGCTTTTATTTTGCTTGGAAATCAATATCGCCACAGGTGTATGCTGTGCCGTCCGCACAAATCAGCACCGCTTTGGCGGAAAAATCGGCGCAAAGCGCCGCAGCACGTTCACTGCCAAGTACCATAAAAGCGGTAGAGAGCGCGTCTGAATAAGCGCCACTTTCGCACAGCACCGCGGCCGAAGCAAGGTCTGTATCGGTCGGATAGCCGGTGAGCGGATCCAGAATATGGTGGTAGCGCTCGTTTTGAACGGTTACATAGCGCTCATAATCACCGGAAACCGAGAGCGCGCCGATTGGGTCGGTGAGTATACCCACTGTACCGCTTGCTTTTCTTGGGTGACGCAAAGAGATTTTAAAGGGCTTGCCGTCCCCTTTTTCGCCCAAGGTGGCTACACTGCTGCCAAAGGAAAGGAGCGCACCCGGAAGCTGCTGTTCACGCAAATACGCCAACACGCAGTCCGCGGCGTAGCCCTTGCCGATTCCGCCAAGATCCAACAGCGCGCCGTCACCGAGCAGCGTACAAACGCCGTTTTCAAAGCGCAAGCCTTGCCTTGCGGCGACAAGAGCCGCGGAAAGCGCGGCGGCTTGCGGCAAAGTATTCGTTTCCCCCGCTTGCTGCCAAAGGGCGCTTACCGCCCCCATTGTAGGGAGATAGGCGCCGTCTGTTTTTTGCATCACATCCAAGGCCACTGCTAGCACCGCCTCGGTATGGGCAGAAAGTCCGGTGGCGGAGCGCTCCCGATTGATCCTGCTGACATCGCTGTTTTCCACCGTTTTAGAAAGCGCCTGATCAATTTCGGTGAGCAGAGCAAGCACCTTCGCGAAATGCCGCTCGGCATCATCCTCTTTGCCATAAAGCCGCAGGCTGAAAACCGTATCCATTACGAAAAATGTTTGCTCTTGATAAGCAGCGTTATCGCCGGAACAAGCAGCCATAATCAGACACAAAGAAATTATTAAAAGGACAGATATTATTCTTTTCGTTGTTTCCACCCGCTTTCAAAGAGTTTTCGCAGTTGCGGCGCACAAACGTTCAGCAACAATCCCGTTGCGCAGCCGGTGGCCAAACCCGCCAGTAAAAGTACCGGCAGATAGGTGAGAAAAATACCGCTGTCAAAGAGTATCCAGGCCGCTAAAATTTGCCCGATATGATGCCCTGTGGCAGATAGAATCGAAATCCCCACAAAGCTAAAAAAGCGCTTTTGAAAAGGGCGGCAGAGCCATAGTGTTCCATAAGTCAAAAGGCCGCCGAGTGTGGAAAAAAGCAACGATACCGGCGATCCGAACAGCAGTGCCGAAAGTCCGATTCTAACCGCCGAAACAATCGCCGCGTCCAACGGTGAGCCAAAGAAGAAAATAGCGGTGATCACCACATTCGCAAGCCCCAATTTCACCCCGGGCAAAGGCAATAGAAGCGAGAGCGGAAGCAAATGCTCCAGTAAGGAAAACGCGAACGCAAGCACCAGCAGAGCCGCATTGCGACACAGACGAAGCGTTGTATTTTTAGCCCGCGGTGTAATCGGCATCGCTCTCCCCTCCTCCCACAACACGAACCGAGACCCTTGCCACCGCGCAAAGGATCGAAGCGCCCTTTGCCGATACCCTGCCGGTATGCTCACACACCTTGTCGGGGCAACTGGCATCGGTTACAAACACCTCGCCATTCTCGATATGTACTGTTAAGTGATGGTCGTTTGTCTGGATGGGATAAACCGCATCTTTGGAAAGCGGCAATTCAGCTACCACATCGCCATTTACCGAAATTTCAGCTACGCGCCCCCGTCCGGCGGCCAAAAACGCCCACAAAAGCCCCGCCGCCAGCACGAGCACAAGAAGGATCGCTACCAAATCGCCCGGGCGAAAAAATATTCTTTTTTCAGCCGTTTTCATAGCGAACCTCCTCTCCATATAAAGCTACACCTCCTATTATAAACGAAAACGCGCAGAAAAGCAATAACCGCAAGCGAAATCGCTTGCGGTTATTGCGGTTATTCTTTTTCCTGTTTGGAAAGCAGTTCTCTTTTCTTTTGATCAAATTCTTCTTGTGTGAAAACACCTTCATCAAGCAACTGCTTGTATTTCAGCAAGGCATCGGCCGTGTCGGCGGCAGAAATCTGCTTGTTTATGCGTGCTCCCTTCTGCAAAGGCATCGTTTTAACAACTTCAAGCGTCAATTCTTTATCTGCCATAAGATCGCGTTTGATGTAATAGTCCAATACAAAAAAGATCAACACTCTAATGGCATAAATAACAATCGTTACCGCGAAAAAAACGCGGTTAAACGTATAATTCAGCCCCGACAGAGACAAAAGCTGATCCCAACGGCCAATAAGCATTAAATACGCAATCCAAGGAGCAAACAGCGCGAAACTTATGATATCCATCACTTGATACACACCGCCAGATACTTTTAGAATTCTGTCTTCATCCTCTTTCGCAATTTGCAACGATCTTTTGGTTGTCAAGGTAAAGATGATCCCAACAATCAATCTGGCAATGTATACCCAAAATGCATATTTGAGCAGACCGCCAAACATCTGTATTGCACTCTTAAACCCACCTATCGGGTCAGACGTGTTTTCCGCATCTTCTCCCCGTTGCGAGATTTTATAAAACACATCCCTGGTACCAAGCAATTCATCAATCTGCGAATCCGTCATATCGAGATCCTTCAATTTCTCTACGCTTTTCTTGTCCGCCAATTTCACCTGCGCCTCGGTTTTTTCGCGAATCAACGAAAACGGACTGACACACACATAATAACTCTCCGTACCGTTTAAGACCGTTTCCTGCCATTCAATGCGCACAGTCGGAGCAAAAAACGCAATAACAAAAAACGCACTCGTCAACAACAGAACGATTTCTCTCAACAACAATTTCCCTTTTACTGTCAGATACTTCATAACTTTCCTCCGCTTTGTCCTGTCATAGGACAATTTGCTTTCGGAAATAGTATATCATATTTTTTGTCCTTTGTCAAGACAAAATCGCAAATGGAGGTTACACATGGCAAGAATTATTGACGGAGAAAAAATGAACGCGATCGGTGTCAACGTAAAAAAATACCGCAAAAAGCTGAAAATGAGCCAACAGGCACTTTCTAACAAGCTGGAGCTGATGGGTGTTTATGTATGCCGCGGTTCCATCTCCCGCATAGAGGATCAATCACGTACCGTGACAGACATTGAGCTATTTGCCATCGCAAAGGTTTTGAAAGCCCCTGTGGAAGATTTATTCGATACAAATATTTTTGAATGAAAAGCAGACCGTCGGCAATCCGGCGGTCCGCTTTTCATTTAACTTTTCCCCGCAAAGGAGGGGGCGCCCATCTGGGAAGGGTTCATCGGTTGACCGGGAGAGGGCTCAGACATGCTGAAATACATCTTTGCCGCCTTGGTGGTACCAAAATCACGGTTGGAGCCTGTGTTTTGCACCTTGTTGAATGCCTCTCTGAAGAGCGCGTTATGCGCTTCCTCTCGGTTGAGCAAAAAATCAATGGTGGCGCGCACCTTTTTGTCCTCGATTTGACGGTAAAGGTATTCGTAAACGACCTTGGCACGCTGTTCGGAGGCGATATTGGCAAGCAGATCGGCGCACAGATCGCCGGTTACCGTTACATAATCGGCAGTAAAGGAATAACCGGAGGCGTTGATCAGCCCGGGGGAAAGGCCTAACTGTACATGGCTTTGAATCTGCCCTGCCGGCACCGACTGCGCGCTGACATTATGGCCGTTGAGCAAATTGATGGTTTCGGAGATCATCTCCAAGTGCCCCAGCTCTTCGGCGGCAATATCCAAAAAAAGATCCTTGATCTCAGGATCCTTAATGCGAAAGCTTTGGGACATATACTGCAACGCCGCTTTCAGCTCGCCGTTGGCACCGCCCAACTGCTCTTGCAAAAGTGCCGCATACTGTGGATTGGCTCTTTCCACTTCTACCGGATGGAATAAAGGCTTTTCATGCTTAAACATATACGCTCATTTCTCCTTGTTTTTGATAGTATCCTTATTTTTCACAAAATATCATAAATTATTACCAGCTATTGATTTTTTTTGAGAGATATGATATAGTAAAAATATCAATGCAGGAGGTTTGTTTTATGAAAAAGGCTTTACTTATTTTTCTATCCTTACTGATGATTCTCTCTACAGTATTCGTCAGCTGCGGCCCCAAAGATCCCGGTGATGATCTGGGCGCTGTTGTCAACGAAGACGGCACGTACTCAGTGTTCTCGCCCTATCTCCCCACCGCGCTTTCCGATTCGCTGAAAACAATGTTGGCAGATAGCAACGATAGCTCTTTTGAAACCGCTACGATGAAAAACGCCCCCTTTGTGATGGTGGACAATCTGCAAATCAGCGATTGCAAAATCAGCTCTATTTCGATCCCCATCTATAGCACCTTGGAACCCGAAGACGGCGTTTTTACCTTTACCCTTTCGGTTGTAAGAGCGGATACACTCAACAATTTGAAGGAAACCCTTGATCTGCCGTTGAAAAAATATCCCATCTCGATTGACGCCGACAAGTTTGAATTAGAAGAAAACCAAATTGTACGCAAATATATTAAGGTAGATCTCAAAGAGTATGATATTAAATTAACCAACACACAAACCCTTGCGTTCGGCGCCCCCGATGATACCATTATCCCTGCTATCATCAGAACCGACAAGGCCAAAACCGATCAAACGCCCGCCGCCAAGAGATTTATTGATGATTGGGGCGTTGTCAGCTATTACTACTTCAGCGGCTCAGGCAACGCGTTCTCTGTCGCGCATTCCTCGCTGTGCTATGATGTTGTTATGGAACACATCTATGAAAGTCAAGAGGCCTATGAAGCCTTGATTGCCGCCCAAAATCAAGCGGACGCCGATTACCAAGCCAAGCTTGCTGCCGTAAAGGCCGCTTATGAGGGCAAAAGCATTTCCATGATGGGTGACAGCATCTCCACCTGCGAGGGCGTAACAAACGGTACATCTTATAACAGCACCATCGGCAGTAACGCCGTTTACGGCCAACATAAACCGACCGCGCCCGCCTATCATTACAGCAAAATCTACTGGGGCAAGCTTGCCACCGAAACCGGCATGCAACTGAACGTGATGAACGCCTGGAGCGGCGGACGCGTTTACGGCAGAGAGGATCTATCCTATGCCGACAATATGCTCAAGCGCTCCTATCATCTTGCCAACAATGACGGTCTGAACCCCAATTTGATCCTCCTTTATTACGCGATCAACGATATTAACAACTCCCCCTCCAGCATTTACAGCGCCGGCCACAACCTTTCCTCTTTCAGCTATACCGATCCGACCAGCAACCTCTATCAGCAATTGCAAAACAAGGGCACCCAAACAACCACTGAGGTGGTCGCCGCTTGGTTTACCGAGGTACAGGCAAAGGCCGCTGCCGCCGGTTATGTGCGCACCGACGAAAATCCTGTCATCACCCCCGGTGTCACCTATACCTCTTGGGAAGCCGCTTACGCACTCTCTCTTTACAACATTTTGCATTCCTACAACAATCCCGAGGTCTACATTATGACCCTGGTTGAAACAAATCACAGCAGTGCGGCTGATGGCAAGCTGGATCGCGCCAACACCATTTTGCGCGCCTTTGCCGAATATTTTGGCACCGGTCTGATTGACCAGCAAAAGGGATACGTTACCAAGAAAAATTGCCATCTGTACACCTACGATACCGATAGCAGTCTACACCCCAACATCAAGGGCCACGCGCTGATCGAAAAACTGATCGTTGAAACGCTTTACAACGATTTGAACAAGTGATCAAAAAAAGGCACATCCCGGCGGATGTGCCTTTTTTGATGATCATTTAATCAAATTGGCGTAAAACTCTTTGGCTCGCGCGTAAATTTCCGGTTTACCACTATCCCCCGCCATAACGGGCAACGCAAGGCAGATTACGGTATCCTCTGGCAAGACTTGCATAGCAGTGTTTTCACGATACAGGGCGGTTTCACCAAGGCAGATCCCCAAAGCCACCGTCTGCTCTTCTACCACGGCGGTAATGGCATTTTCCGGCACCGTTTCCAACACATTCCTCAGGGGCGTGAGCTGATTTTTCATTTTCTCAAAAAGCCAGGGATCCAAAAACATAACCGAGGCATCTCCTGTCTGTATATAAGAAATAAAGCTTTGGTAATTAGAAGCGTTCACCTGCGTATTGATCACAATCGGCGCGGGATCTCCGTTCTCATCCACATTGGCGGCAAACGCCTTGATCTGCGCCTCGGAATAGACGCTGTAGCTGCTGATGTCTACCTGCTTTACACCGTTTTCATCATAATCGGCCGCAAGGTGATTGGCCAGGCATTTTTTCAGATCATTGACCCCAGCCTCATCCATCATCAGATTGTAAGGACCGCACAGGATCACCCTCATATCCCCCGCGGGAGCCCGCCCGCACATCTGCACGGTGCAGACTACCACAACGATCACCAAAAACAGCGAAATGATGGTTTTCCATTTATGATGATACCAGAAATTGTCAAACCAGCGATAGAGCTTGCCGTGCTGCTTCTCTTGTTTGAGGGCGGTACCGCCAAAGGCAATATCCCTGTCTTCCAGCTTTTCCTCTCTTCTTTTTTCCGGTTCTTGCATACCGTTTCCTTTCTTCATACAAAATGCCGGAATAGCCCCCCTGCTAAGGGAGGCTATTTCTTTTTTATTCAGTCAACAGGCTTCATGGTCGGGAACAAAAGCACATCGCGAATAGACGCGCTGTCGGTAAGCAGCATGACCAAACGGTCAACGCCAAAGCCAAGACCTCCTGTGGGGGGCAAACCGTACTCCAGAGCGGTGACGTAGTCATAGTCCACCTGCGCGCGGCAGGTGGGATCGAGAGCCTTGCGCTCGGCCACCTGCCGTTCGAAACGCTCCTTTTGATCGATAGGGTCGTTGAGCTCCGAGAAAGCGTTGCCGAACTCGGTGGCGTTGATGAAATACTCAAAACGCTCGGTATAGGCGGGATCCTCCGGTTTGCGCTTGGCAAGGGGGCTGATCTCCACGGGATAATCATAAATAAAGGTGGGTTGAATGAGTTTTTCTTCTACAAAAGCATCAAAGAATTCTGCCAAAATCGCACCCTTGGTGGGCACTTCGGGCAGCTCTACGTGCTTCTCCTTAGCGATGGCAATGGCTTCCTCGTCGCTGTGGATCTCATTAAAGTCCACGCCGCTGTATTTCTTAACAGCCTCCAGCATCGTCATGCGCTCCCAATGCCCCAGATCGATCTGATGGCCTTGATACGGAATGACCAAGCTGCCGCACACTTTTTCTGCCACGGTGCGCATCATCTCCTCTACCAGATCCATCAGCGCGTGATAGTCAGTATACGCCTGATACAACTCGATACTGGTAAATTCAGGATTGTGCTTAGGATCCATGCCTTCGTTACGGAAGATACGCCCCACCTCGTATACACGGTCCATGCCGCCCACGATCAATCTCTTTAAGTAGAGCTCGGTCTCAATACGCAGAACCATATCCATATCCAACGTGTTATGGTGCGTCATAAAAGGGCGGGCGCTGGCGCCGATCTCAAAGGGGGTCAGAATAGGGGTATCAACCTCCAAAAAGCCCTTAGAATCCAAAAACGAACGCAACTCACGCAGGATAAGGCTACGCTTTACAAAGGTATCCTTAACCTCGGGGTTCATAATAAGATCCACATAACGCTGACGGTAGCGCATCTCCTGATCCTTCAGGCCGTGGAACTTCTCCGGCAGGGGCAAAAGGCTTTTGGCAAGGAGCTTGAGCTCGGTACAACGCACACTAAGCTCGCCCATTTTGGTACGGAACACAATCCCCTTCACGCCGATGATGTCGCCAATATCCATTTTTTTGAAACCGGCGTAAGCCTCTTCGCCAATCACATCGCGGCGCACATAAATTTGAATATCCCCCTTGTCGTCACGCAGGTGGGCAAAGCTTGCCTTACCCATCACACGTCTGGTCATCATACGGCCGGCAAGGCAGACCTCTACATCGGTCTCTGCCTCCGCCTCCAAAGAAGCAAAGCGCTCTTTGATCTGGGCGGAATAGCTATCCTGCGGATACTTGGTGATCTGGAAGGGATCGGTGCCCGCCTCACGCAACGCGGCAAGCTTTTCACGGCGCACACGGAAAACATCACCGATATTGACTTCTTCGGCTTCAACAGCCGGATTTTTGATTTCTTCTGCCATTTTGCTATTTCCTCGTTAAAAATCAGTCACGGGTGACATCAAGCACACGGTAAGAGAAGTTGAAGCCGGATGCCTCAACAGCGCCCTTGATCACGTCCCCGGCACGGTGGCCGATCAATGCCCGACCAACAGGAGACAGATCCGAGATCTTGTTATTGATAATATCCGCCTCATTCGAGCCGACAATGCGGAAGGTCACCTCACTGCCGTCATTCTCGTCAATGGCCTTTACGGTAGAGCCAATATCAATCACACCCTGCACCGATTTGGATGCGTCGTGAATCTCGGCATTTTCAATATCCGCCTTCAGCTTTAAGATGCGTGCTTCGTTTTCCGCCTGCGCGTTACGGGCAGCATCATATTCCGCGTTTTCGGAAAGGTCACCAAAGCCACGGGCAACAACAATGTCGTTTTTAATACGCTCACGCTCTTCACCCTCACGCCAACGAAGTTCTCTGACAAGCTCGTCATAACCTTCCTGAGTCATTGTTTTTTTCTTTTCGATTGCCATAACAGTTCTCCTCTGTCTATAGAAAATTTTAATTTTGCTCTGTAATATAGTTGATAGCAGTTTTCAACTGATCATCCTCGCTCTCTGACAAGAGATAGAGATTCTTGCTCAAGGCCGCCTCGCTAAGCGAAACCTGCGCATGGGGTTTGATACCCACGCCGTCATAATTCACGCCGGAGGGCGGATTATAATAACCGGTTGTCAGCTTGATCGCGCCTTGAAAGCCCCATTGCGCAAGGCCATAAACGCCTTGCAAAATCCCCTTTCCGTAAGTGGTTTCACCCACCACGGTGGCAAGTCCGTAATCCTTGAGCACAGCGGTAAACAGTTCCGCCGCACTGGCCGTATAGCCGTTTGTCAATACCGCCATCGGGTATCCGCGATACATGCCGATCTCCTCTGCAGAAACGCTACAGTCGGCGTAATCACCGGTATAGCTTGCGGCAGCTACCTTATACACTGTGGTCGAGCCGTCTTTTTTGACGGTGCTCAAAATGGTCTCGCCGTTTTGCAAAAAATAGGAAAGGATCGCGTTGATCGATTTCAAATCTCCGCCGGGGTTGCTGCGCACGTCAAAAACAAAGTGATCACATCCTTTGCCAATCAGGTCGTTCATCACTTCCTTAAACTGACGGGGTGTAACGGTATCAAAACCGGTAATACGCACATAGCCAACCGTATGATCGGTTTCACAAACACGACCGGATACCGAGCGCAGGGTCACCTCGGCACGCACCACCGAAAAAGCAAGCTCGGCGCCGTTTCGCACCACCGAAAACACGGCTGTACTGCCTGCTTCACCTCGCAAAAGGCCAACCGCCAACGAATAGCCGACCTCGGCAACTTGTTTTTGATTGTCGCCGTCGCCAATTGAAATGATACGGTCACCGGGCAAAAGCCCTGCCTCCATAGCCGGCGAATTCGGCAAAACATCCACCACTAAAATATCGTGGTACTCCGCGTCTTCCATGGTTGTGATGCCAATGCCAACAATAGTACCGCTATTTTCGGCAAGCAACTCTTGATATTCCTCTTCGGTGTAATATGTGGCGTAGCGATCACCGGTGGCCGCGGCATATGCCTTCAGCATTTCATCCAGCAACAGCTGCCCATTGGTATCGTATAGCGAATATTGCTCAAAAATGGCGTCAATCAAAGCGATCTTACTGGCATAGTCTTCTCCCTCTTGATCGCCTGTGCCAAGCGTATTCGCGCGTGAAAACAGATTGATCACAAGACCCAGAGCCATTGAAAAGACCAGCACGAGCGCCACAACCGTCGCGATAAAGGCAAAAAGCGAAACCGTGCGCCTTTTTGGGGGTGAGGATGGCCTTTTGACCGTACCGATCGGTAGCAAAGAATGATCCTCAACGCGTTTTACAAAGATGCCTTTTTCGGCAAGCAATTGACAGATTTGATCACCTGCCATGACATCGGCGTTTGTGGGTAAGGTAACGCTGACCACGCCAAGCATATCCTCCACCGCCACTTGAGCATCAGGGTATGCATTTTGGATCACAACCGTAATGTCATCTGCCTTTGCGGCCAACGATTCCGGTTGCAAAGAGAAACGAAGTATCATAGATCGCCTTTCTGCGTTACATTGCTCAAAAGACTGCTTTAACAGTCAGATAACGACCAAAGGTAAGCCCCGCCAAGCGGCACTTACCCCAATTTTTTTAGAATTTGATCGGCTTGGAATTGAGGTATTTTTTCACCATCAACGCAACCTTGAAGGTAATCGCATGCTCAAACTCACGCAGATCAAGGCCGGTCAGCTTGCGGATTTTTTCCAAGCGGTAAACCAAGGTGTTACGATGTACAAAAAGCTTACGCGAGGTCTCAGAAACATTCAGATTGTTTTCAAAGAAGCACTGAATGGTCATCAGGGTCTCCCGATCCAGGCTCTCCAGACTACCCTTTTTGAATACTTCCTGCAAGAACATCTCACAAAGGGTGGTGGGTAGCTGATAGATCAGGCGACCGATACCGAGATTTTCATAGCTGATGATGTTTTTCTCAGTCTCAAAGACCTTGCCGACCTCAAGGGCAACCTGCGCCTCTTTATAAGCGCGGGCCAGATCCTTGATATTATCCACAGCGGTAGAGATACCGATCGCGACCTTGGTATAGAACTCGGTACACAGGGTATCGGCAATGTTGGTTGCCATTTTTTCGATCTCTTTGCTATCGGTGCCCGGCTTAATATCCTTCACCAGCACGATGTCATGCTCACCCACGCTGATGACATAATCCTTGGACTTATCCGGGAACATATTCTGTAGCATTTCGAAAGGCAGCATATCAGTCTTGCCGAAGAATTTGATCAGGAAAACGATGCGGATCTCTTCGGTATTGAAATGCAATTCTTTGCTTTTGATGTAAATATCGCTGGGCAGAATGTTATCCAAGATGATATTTTTGATAAAGGATCCCTTATCATATTTTTCGTCATAGAGGTTCTTGATATTGCCAAGCGAGATGGAGAGCAGCTTGCACATCTTCTCCGCCATCTTATCTTCGCCCTCAACAAAAACAATATACTCCGTCTTCGCGCCGCCAAACACGGGGCGATATGTATAGCCCCCATTGACAATCCCCTCTGTGGAATAGGCGATCTCGTCACGAATGCCCTGTCTGATCTCGCCGATTTTGACAAGCTCAGAGCAGGAAATGATCACGCCATTCTCGTCAATGACACCGATCACGCGGTCAATAGCATCCTTCATTTGATGGATCACGCCTTGAAACAATCTGTTTGACATACCGTTTTCCTCACATCTTTCATTTTATGTTGAATTGTATAGATTTACATATATTGTACACGATTTTTTGTTATTTTGCAATAGGGCTTTGCTTTTTTTCACAAATATTTTATTCGCTTTTTGTAAAATTTACTGTACAGACAGTTCAAAATAATAGGAAATGCAGGCCAGCGCAAAGGTGGGGGCAGTTTCGGTGCGCAAAATACGGGGACCAAGACCGGTCATAAAAAAGCCGCGATCCGCGGCGGCAAGCGCCTCTCTTTGCGAAAAACCGCCTTCACTGCCAATCACCAGAGCAACTTCCCCACCCTTTGGCGGCTGTGCTTTGGCAAGGCCCACACCGATTGGCAAGGTGCCATCTCCTTCATAGCAAAAGAAAACCGCATCCGCCGTGGCGGCTTGCCGCAACATTTCCTGAAAAGAGATTGTTTGCGAAACCTCCGGTAAACAGCCTCTGCCGCACTGTTTGGCAGCTTCATTCGCGATCCGCTGGCGGCGCTCTGTCTTTCTTTCTTCGCTATCCGCCTTCATGCGGGCAACGCACCGCTCACTTTCAAAGGGCACGATGCGGCACGCGCCGCACTCCACCGCCTTTTGTATCACGGTATCCAGCTTATCCCCTTTTGGTAGAGCCTGATAGAGCGTGATCCGTATGGGTGGCTCGGTATTGGCGGGATGAGAAGCGATGACTTTGGCAATCACGCGATCCGGCAAAAAGTCGGTCAGCACGCAGTCATATTCGGTACGGCTCATGTCGCAAACCGTCACGGGATCCCCCACGGCCGCGCGTAAGGCCCTGGAAATATGATGCGCGTCCTCGCCCAGAATGGTGACGCTGTTGTCAGTAATTTGGGTACTTGTTACAAAGAAACGTGGCAACAGATCGCCCCCTTTTTACGAACTGATTATTAGTATATCGCAAAATAAACAATTTGTCAATGCCCTTTTTGTTATTTTTCACTTCTTTCTATACGTTTTTTACAAATTATACCATAAAATTTGCTCCAAAAGCATAAAAAGAGAGCCGCGAACAACGCGCGGCTCTCTTTTATGCTTTTTGCACAACAAGGGCGCACCAGCCATTATCGTCCAAACGGCGCACCACCCGAAGCTGATTTTTCTCCAGCTCTCCGATGACCTCCTCAGCGCGTTCGGTAATGATGCCAGATGCCAGTAAAATAGCGTCCTCCTTCATATAGCGGGATACATCCGGCGCCATACGGATAATGATGTCCGCCACGATGTTGGCGCAAATCAGATCATAGGGGCCGCCGGAAAGGTCCACGCCTTTGAGCAGATCGGATACATCGCATGTCACATTAGTCAGTCCGCTATCACTGATGTTCTCTCTCGCCACACGGACGGCAACAGGATCAATATCATACGCCTTACATTCCTTAGCGCCAAGCTTTGCGGCGCAAATGGCAAGAATACCGCTGCCACAGCCGACATCCGCCACGCGCATACCGGGACAAACCACTTCCTCCAACAGCTCGATCACCAAACGGGTGGTCTCGTGACTGCCGGTGCCGAAGGCCATACCGGGATCCATACGCACAATGATCTCGCCGGGCTGCTCCTCGTAGCGCTCCCAAGCGGGCACAATCACCATCTTTTTGCCGATGTGTAGCGGTTTATAATAAGCTTTCCAAGAATTTGCCCAATCCTCTTCGTTCACGCCGATCAGGTCAATTTTTCCGTTGATCCCCTCTGCGCTCATGCGCTCGTTGAGAAACGCCACCGCATCCGAATAGGGGCGGTCTGCGGGCAAAAACACCGAAACCGAAGCCACGGTTTTATCGGCATTGAGAATACTTTCATCGATCAGATCACCGTAGCAGGTTTTCAGATCAATATCGCTGTAATCCTCGATCATCAAATTGTTGTTGAGCATGCTCATCACAGCAACAAGATCATCCAGTTGAGCAAGCGGTACCGTGACCTTTAATTGCGTCCAATCCTTGCAGGTATCCATTCTCTACCTCGCTTACAAATTATTCAGCTTTTCAAAAATACGTTTGAAAAAGCCGGATTTTTTACCGTAATTCGATTCCTTGCAGTCACCCGCAAAGGCGCGGATATGTTCCTTTTGCTTGCTCGACAGCGAGCGCGGAATCTCAACGTTGACCACAAAAATCAAATCGCCTCGACGGCTGCTATTAACGTGCGGAATGCCCTTGCCGCGCATGGTAAAGCGAGTGCCGGGCTGCGTCCCCTCCGGAATGCTATATTTTTCGGTCCCCTCCAGTGTGGGAATTTCGATCTCGGCGCCCAAAATAGCATCCGTCACGGGGATTGGCACCTCGCAGTAAATATTATAGCCGTCACGCTCAAAAATCGCGTGAGGCTTGACCATGACTTGCAAAATCAGATCGCCCGCAGGGCCACCGTTTCTGCCATCATTTCCCTGGCCACGCAAAGCAATGCGTTCACCGTCGTCAATGCCCGCGGGGATTGAGACCTCCAGCTTTTTGGTAATACGGATAAAGCCGGTACCACGGCAATTGTTACAGGGATTTTTAACAATTTTACCTTTACCGCGACAGGTATCGCAGGTGGTCTGCGAATTGAACTGCATACCGCCAAGGCGCTGTGTGACAGTCATCTGACCGGTACCGCGGCATCTGCCGCAGGTCTCGGCCGTCGTTCCCTTCGCGGCGCCGCTCCCCGCGCAATCGGGACAACGGCAAATGCGATTATAGCTGATTTCCTTTTTAACGCCAAACGCCGCCTCCTCAAAGGAGATCGACACTCTGGCGCCTATGTCATCGCCGCGCATGGGACCGTTGCGACGCTGCGCGCCGCCGCCAAAGCCACCGCCGAAAAAGCTGCTGAAAATATCTCCAAAATCACCGAAGCCGCCAAAGCCACCAAAACCGCCGGTGCCGGCACCGGCGGCGGGATCAAATGCCGCGTGACCGTACTGATCGTATTTGGCTCGCTTATCACCATCTGAGAGCACATCGTACGCTTCGTTGACCTCTTTGAAATTCTTCTCCGCCTCGGCATCGCCCGGATGCAGGTCGGGATGGTATTTCTTGGCAAGCGATCGGTATGCTTTTTTGATGGTCGCCTCATCGGCGCCCTTGTCTACGCCTAATACCTCGTAATAATCTCGTTTATCTGCCATTTTTTCTCCTATCGGCAAATGGGTGCCACGCCCACGCGCAACACCCATTCCCCGGGTCAATTACTTATCGCTCTTATCTTCAAAATCGGCGTTGTAAAAGCCTTCGCCACCGGCGTTTCCGGCATCGGCACCCATATCGGGGCCGGCACCCGCGGCGCCGCCCTGTGCCTTATACAGCTTCTCGGAAAGGGCGTAGAATGCCTTTTCCAATGCCTCGGTATCCGCCTTGATGGCATCGGTATCGTTACCGGCAACCGTGCTACGCAGTTTTTCAATCGCTTCCTTGACAGGGGCCTTATCCTCATCGGTAACCTTATCACCGATTTCACCCAAAGTTTTCTCGCTCTGGAAGATCAGGGTCTCGGCATGGTTCTTGGTATCAACGGCATCCTTTTGCTTCTTATCCTCTTCCGCAAAACGCTCCGCATCCTTCACGGCACGGTCAATATCCTCCTTGGACATGTTGGTGGAGGAGGTGATGGTGATGTGGGTCTCCTTGCCGGTGCCCTTATCGGTCGCGCTGACATTTACGATACCGTTGGCGTCAATATCAAAGGTAACCTCGATCTGAGGGACGCCGCGGGGCGCGGGGGGGATACCGTCCAGATTGAAGCGGCCAAGCGTGGTATTGCCAGCAGCCATCTCGCGCTCACCCTGCA
>SVQT01000023.1 GCA_015065215.1 Oscillospiraceae bacterium
CTGGCAGTTTGCCGCCTCACCAACGGTATGATCCTCGGGAACGAATTCGCCGCAGCAGGTATGGATCTTCTTGTGCTGGGTGGAAAGCGCACCACCCTCGCCGGGAATGACCTCGTAACGGAAGGTCGCCTCGGTATGAACGGTCATATCCTTGGCGGTATACTCGGCTTCGCAATGCTCGCAGATCGCGCCGGACTGGCAGTTAGCCGCCTCACCAACGGTATGATCCTCGGGAACGAATTCGCCGCAGCAGGTATGGATCTTCTTGTGCTGGGTGGAAAGCGCGCCACCCTCGCCGGGAATGACCTCGTAACGGAAGGTCGCCTCGGTATGGACGGTCATATCCTTGGCGGTATATACGGTTTGGCAATACGCGCAAATCGATCCGGTCTGGCAGTTAGCCGCCTCACCACCGGTATGATCCTCGGCAACAAATTCACCGCAGCAGGTATGGATCTTCTTGTGCTGGGTGGAAAGCGCGCCGGCCTCGCCGGGAATGACCTCGTAAGTGAAGGTCGCCTCGGTATGAACGGTCATATCCTTGGCGGTATACTCGGCTTCGCAATATTCGCAAATCGCGCCGGACTGGCAGTTTGCCGCCTCGCCAACGGTATGGTCCTCGTTCTCAGCGGGCGCGTTGCAACACTGATGCGTTCTGCTATGCTGCGTGGTAGAAGAATCGTTATTGATAATCGCAGCGTAGTTGTACTCGGCACTTTCGTGATTGTCGGCATCAAGCTCGCCGTAAGACATGTCGCAGTAGTCACATACCGCTAAGGTCTTACAGGTTGCAGTACCGCCAACATGATTTGCGCAAACATATTCACAGGTATCGCAGGTGCTATCACCGTTCCAATCGTGCTCGGTTTCCGCTACAATCGCATCACAGCAGGAATAATCGCCCGTATGGGTGGTTACGGTAACAGTCCAGGTAATGGTGTAACCCTCGGCATGGTTGGTTTCGTTATAGCTACCGTAAGAAGTGCCACAATGCTCGCAAACCGCCAACGTGTTACAGGTAGCGGTGCCACCGGTATGGCCAACAGTTTCCGCCACCTGATTGCAGCAGGTATGCTTCTTATCGTGCTTGGTGGCATCGGTCCCGTTGACCTCGTAATAGAAGTCGGGGCTGGTATGGTTTTCAAGGTTCTTTTCGCCGTAGGGCTGGCCGCAATCGGTACATTCCGCCTCTGCCACGCAGGTAGCGGTGCCACCGTGGTGATTGTCGGGGTTTATTTGGCCATAACCCTTGCCACACCAGTCACAGATAGCGACGGCAACACAGGTCGCCTCGCCGCCGGTATGCTGACACTCGTACTCGCAAATATCACAGATGTGATCCTCGCCCCATACGTGGTCGGTTACATCCACAACCAGACCGCAGCACTTATAAATGCCCTGGTGTGTGGTCTCAGTCTGCTCCCAGTAGCCGCCGTCAACGTGAACGCCGCCGTTGACACCACCGTAGGATGCGTCACAGGTGGTACAGGTTGCCTCTTCAAGGCAGGTCGCGCTACCGCCGATATGCGCCTCAAGGTTGGCCTTGTAGCCGCAAACACACTCGTTCCAGTGATTGTCACCGTCAGTGTGCCAATCATCAGTATCAATGTAGGTGTCGTGCGCCACAGGCGTGATGGTGGGGAATATATCAGACTGCTTTACGCCGCAGGCGCACTCCAGCCAGTGAGCGGTATCATCGTACTTCCATACGCCAAAGCTGTGGGGCACCGGCACACCGGGGGCAACAGCGCCGCACAGCGAGCAAACGCTCTGATGATAATAATTTGCATAATCCCCTTCTTCAATGGGGGTAACAACGCTATAATCGTGCGCGCCGTCATCACAGGCACCCGCGGTCACGGCAACAGCGCCGGCACCGACCGCGTCCAGCTCGTCAACGGCGGCGGCCACTGTGCCGTCTTGCGACAGCACAGTGAACATGCCAACGATACAAACCGCAGTCAACATCAGTACGGCAAGCGCGGCAAATAAGAATTTTTTCATGACTTTCTTCCCTTCTATATTATTAGAGGTTTATTTCGCCTTTCTTTTTTTACTAATAACAAACGCGGCAATAACACCACCGACAAGGAGCACTGCGCCACCAAGGACCAGAACGCCAAGCCAGGTGAAATCCTTTTGTCCGTCGTGATCGGTTACAGAATCCAACGCGCTTTCGGGATTGGTGATAACAGAAACCGAAGCGGTTTGGGTCTTGCCACAATTGCTACAAGTGCGCTCTTGCGTACCAAATTCTGTTTCTGTGGCCTCTTTGGTTACAGTCCAGTCGCCAAATGCGTGGGCACCGGGAACGCGGGTTGTGCCACAGACATCACAGCTCTCATCACAAGCGCTGCTATAGTCGTGTTCCCCGATCGCCGCGCCGTAATAATTGTTACAAAGCGAACATTTCGCGGGAACATTACAGGTTGCGGTGCCGCCGGTATGCGCCTCAGGCAGTACGGTGCCACAGCAATCGCCATAAATCACATTATGCCTTGCGGGATCATCGGGATCCGGTTGATATGCAGAGGGCTCAGCCTCATGATTGAGCAAGTTGACGGAGCCGTAAAAACCGCACAGCTCGCATTCCGCCGGCTTGCGGCAGGTTGCGTCCGCTTTATGGTTCTCTTCACCGTGATCGGTGGTGTCGATCAGCTCATCACAGCAAGCGCGCAGCTTATCGTGCTTGCTAGCGTCATCCGCATTGGGTACATATTTATAATTGGTAGAAGCGTGATCCTCTGCCTCCAGTACGCCGTACTCGTGCTCGCAAACCTCGCACTGGGCAAGGGCGTTACACTTGGCATCGCCGCCGCTACAAGCCGCCTCGGCGCTTCTTGCGGGGCAATCGGAATTAGAGCAAGCGTAATAGTGCTTTTCGGTATTGCGGTCAAAGCTCCATTCTGTCTCAAATACGTGATGGTCGGGATCAATCTCACCGTAGCTCATCTGGCAGGTGCCGCAGTACGCGGGGCTCTCACAGTTGGCAACGGTGCTTTCCGCATGTGCCTGGTCATGGAGACACACATAACCGCACACGCTACAAATACCGTCCTCATACGCATGGGGCTCGTTCTCAATCACAACACCACAGCAAGTGTGGTTGGTCGAGTGCCCGTTGGCATCCTTGACCCACTCGTAAGCATTGACGTGGTTATCCGCGTCTTTTGAGCCGTAGGGTTGCTCACAAACCGTACATTCTGCCGGGCTCTGGCAATTGGCAGTGCCGCCGGTGTGCTCCTGTACCGTGGTGAGGTCCTTTGCCCCACACACCTCACACTGATACCAGTGGGTGGTGTCATCATTGTTCAATACAGTATAATAATCGCAGTTTTCATCCGAATGGGTTCTGGTCATGTTAAAGGTAGCGACAGTATCCTTATAGATGGGGAAGCTCTCACCCTCGCAGGTGGTGACCATCACAAAGGTGCCTGCGCCTGCGGCATCGTTCAAGGTATTGATAAATGCAGCGGAGGAGGTGTCGGAGGTAATGGGAGCGGAATTCTGAGTGGAAACGCTCCACTGCTCACTGCCTGATGTAGTAACGGATTTATGATAGAACAACGGATAGGTGTTGACCGAGAAGTTGGCGACCAGCTTAGCGGCCACCTGCTCATCCGACAGCTTTGAGCCGACCACGTTCTTGACCAGGATCGCGGTACCGTGCGTACCGGCATTCAGCGTGCCGGTAAAGTAGTTGTACATATAGTCACCGTTGGAGGAGTTCTGGTAGGAAGCAAGACCGCCTACGGTCAGCTCGGTGCCATCCTTAAATGTATCTTTGTTATAATCGGCGGTCACATTACCGAGAGATGCGGAGTAGGAAATAAAGCCCTCATTATAGATGTAACCGGCAAGACCGCCTGTGGTATGGGATTTATCAGTCACCTTTGCCGCATCGCTATAGACATCACCGGTGTTTACACAGCCCACCATGCGCTGCTGTCCGTTCGCGCTGCCAAAGGTACCAACAATGCCGCCCACTCGATGGGAGCCCTTTACGTATCCGGTATTCACACAGTAGGAAATGGTGTTGCCACTCTTGCCGCAGCTACCGACGATACCACCCGCCGCGCCACTGCCGGCAATAACGGTACCGGTGTTAGCACAGCTGGTGATCGTAACAACCTCGCCCACGCTGGCAACAAGACCGCCGGCAGGGCCCACAGTCTCTATATCACCGTAGTTGAAAGAATTCTCAACGGTCACCCGGACAGCGCCCACGTTACCGAGCATACCGCCGACACCATTGGGGCCGGTAGCACCCGATTCGCCGCCAACCATTCTGGTTTCAATATCACCGGTGTTGACGCAGTTGACCACGCGCATGCTACCGTCGGAGGTAATGGCACTGTTCAGGCCGGACATACCGCCCGCCGAGTCGTCCCACGCGCTGACATCACCGTTATTCACGCAATTGATGAAAGCGATCATGTCGTCGTAATCAAAGCCAGAGACCGCCTTGTTCGGGCCGGTGCGGTTGACACGGCAGGAAATGCCGCCGGCGTAGTTATTGTTGGAATATATGTCACCGTCGTTCACGCAATTTTTAAACTGCACCTTTTCGGAGCGAAGCACCACCGACACGATACCCGCAACGCGGTTACCGGTAGCATCACCGGAGTTATAGCAATTTTCTACGCGAACCTTGGCAGTCGTGGTCATGTCATCGGCGCCGCCGAAATGCGCAATGATACCGCCAACGTCAGAGTTGCCGCCGGTGATATTGCCGGTGTTGCTACAGTTAAAGGCAAAATAATTACCAATACCATCGTTGCCGTTAAATCTAATTATCGCGCCGATACCGCCCGCCTGGGAACTGGTCTGTACATCACCCTCATTGCGGCAGTTGCGGAAAACAATGCTCTTAAGATTTTCCTCGCACAGCGCGACGATACCCGCGCCGTAGGAGTTGGATACCGTTACCGGAGCGGTGTTGACACAGTTTTCTACCAAAATATCCAAACCGCCGAAACGGGCAGCCAGGCCGCCGGAATAATAGCCGCCACTTGTGGCACCGTCCTGGCGGATCGAGTTCATCGGCGCGTAGTTGCCGCAGTTGCGCATAATGATCACACCAAAATGATTGTTACTACCAGTGTCAACACCAGCGCAGCCAAACAGACCGCCGCAGCGCTTGGTACCGTGGATGGTACCGTAGTTGGCGCAGTGCTCTACCAACAAAAGGCTGCCGGCATCGCCCTGATAACCCTGCATATAGCCCACAAAGCCGGCCGTATCATTATAGCCGCTTCTGCCATCAATGACACCATAGTTAGCGCAGTAGGAGAACACCACCTCGCCCACCATCTTGTTTACACTGCCAAAAAAGCCGCCGACATTGGTCTCGGCATTGGTCGTGGTCGTTACATTGGCGTAGTTGACCACATTATACAGCTTGGGGAGCTTTGCCGTATTGGCGAGCGCGCCCAAGGAGCCGGCACCCGCGATCTCACCGCGAATGGTCAGATCGTAAACCTCAACATTCTCCAAGCTGTTGAACACCGGCACCGTGGTGGTGATGGTGTGATTGTTGCCGTACAGAACACCGCCCTTGAAGCCGGGATGCGTCGCCGTCAGCTCCAGATCGGTGGTCAGGTAGTAAATACCACCCTCCTGCATCATGTAAAAGCCGGCAAGCGTGCTGATCGGCTTCGCGCCCATCGGGAAAACGGTTACCGGCTTATAGCCCGACCGGTCCGGTCCCAGCTCATCGGCTTCGGATGCACCCACATTGACGCTTTCGTCAATGACTGCTCCCACATTGGCGGAATGAACGTGCTCCGCGGCGAATGCAGGGAGTATGCCGCCTACGCTGAGAGTCAGCGTCATCAGAACGGCAAGTGCGGCAATCATGATTCTTTTCATAGTTGCTTCCTTCCTGTGTAGAGAATTTTGGTCGCTCGTGCGCCCGCGTGTACAGCCCCGCAACGGGGCAAAACGCAAGCATACAAATCTACAAAATACATTGTAGCATTTCAATATCCATTTGTCAACCTAACTTTGAAAGATTTGGATATTTTAATGAATTTTTTTATTATTTTTTGTATAATATATAAAAACGATCAAAACACCACCGCGATCGGCGTATGCGCCGAGCCTTCAAGACTATGGTACCGGCACATCTTAAGACATACCGAAGCAATGATCATGAGCAACAAGCACACCGCAGCCAAAAAATCGGAGAAGCCCTCATTCCGGGCAAGAGTTGCCCTCACTTTGCGAGCGCGCCGACGCGCCGTTTCGCGGCGGTCGCGGTAAAACACACATCCCGACACCGGCGAGGTGGCGTGACGGAAAGGGCCCTCTCAGTCGCACCTTCCCGCCGAGCAAATATGAAAAAGAGAGAACGCACCAGTGCATACTGCCGTGTTCTCTCTTTTTCTGTTCGCGGTATATTCACGGGGCAAACGCGATATAGCCCCATTTTATCCTGACTTACAAAACAAGCCGATCGCGCGCGGACATATGGCATAAAACCCACATCGCCGCGTGACTCTGTGCCCCATCAGCAGCAGGGAATCAGATCGCCGCCCAAGCACTCAAAGCATCCGTTGCCGCAATTCTTAAAGCGGCTGGATCGACGGTTTTTTCCAAACCGTTCAGCCCCTTCCCGCATTTTCTCCTTGAACATCCAGTATTCGTCGTTCGTGGGCTCCATGCGATAGGCCGTATCAAAGGAATACTGCGCGTCTACATAATGATGGCGGTGCAGCTGTAGGCATCCCGACAGAAAAAACCATTCGGCGCCACGGTCAGCCTCCTCAATTTCGGCTAACATCCGCGCGGCCTCCTCCACTTCTCCCTCATTGATGCAGGTGCGAATTCTGATAAAGCACTCTCTTGCCTTTGCGGAATAATTCCGGCTGTGATAGTTCCCCGCCTTAGCGCCCTCGTGCCCGGCATGTGTCGACTCTCGCCGCCCGTCATAGGGCCTGGAGGGCTCACGCGCTCCGGCCGCTTCATCCGCGGCACGCAATCGCTGCACCTCTTCATAAGCGGCGTTCACCTCTTGCATCTTCTCGTTGGCAAGATCGGCAAGATCGCTGTCAGCATAGCGATCCGGATGATATTTACGGGCCAAGACGTGATAGGCGTGCTTGATTTCATCATCGGTGGCGGTGGGAGAAACGCCCAACACCTGATACGGGTTTTTACTCATATGTAGTCGGCCTCCTCCCTCTCATCGGTTTCGTCGCGCAAAACCCGCCGTACGGTGGCGGGCATGCCAAAATATAAAATGTTCTCCAGCACCGCGCCCCGCTCCGCAACAGTCTGCTCCGGAACAAGGTCAAACGCGGTCTCTAAATCAGCAAGGCAGGCAGTTAAAGCGTGGCGGACGCCCTCTTTTTCTGCCGGCTCCGGCAATCTGCCATAAAGCAGCAAAAAGGGGTTAAAGCGCTTTCTTTTCAAATCCTCCGGCAGGTCATCCAAGGCATCCACAATATAGATAAATCGCCCCGTTTGCCACCCAATAGCGCGCGCAACGCGCTCCTGCTCCCCTGTCATGCCCTCGGCCACAATGTCAGCGAGCAGGTCACCAAAAAGAGCGGCAATCTCGTCTACCGACGGGCGCTGCTCGCTTTCTTTTTCGCGCAGGCGCCCAAGGTGATCGCTGAGCCTTTCTGCCAACAAAGGGTAGTGTTTCTTGGCACGTTTATAGGCTTTTTTCAAAAAAAAGCACCGCAGACGCGCTCTGATTTTGCGCCATCCGCGCTCATCTGTCATATCATCCCGGCACTTTTCAAAAGCCAAAAGCGCCGCGGCCTGCGCCGTGTAATTGAGCTCCTCATTCGGCTCCATCATCCTGCGTTTTTTGATCGGATGCGCAAGACAACGCCGGCGGCGAAAGACGGGAACCGTCCCCCGCAAAGACATACGCACATTGGCCAGAAAGACAAAATCATAGCTAAGAGCGAGACGGGAGCACTGTCCGGTGCATTGCCCCATAGAACGGCAAAGCCCGCAATAAGAGGCCCGATAATATTCATATTCACGCAGGCGCAATTCTCCCTGCACGGTTTTGATATAACCGAACATGCCGTCATCCTTTCTCACACAGCCGTAACCGGCCAACATACGCTTTATCATACCGCATTTTGATCAAAAATACAAGTGGATTTTGTGGATATACGAAAAAAATCATTCTTTTTTCTTGCGATACTGCAAGGGGGACATATTCATATAGCGCCGAAAAATCTCGGCATAGTAGCTGGCGCCGGCAAATCCCGCCCGTTCCGCCACTTCGGTAATCGAAAGCGAGCGATCCTGCAAAAGCGGTAAGGAGCGGCGCACACGCAGATGCTGCAAATAGGAAAAGGGAGTGCGCCCCGTATAACGGCGGAAAATGCGGCAAAATTCACTGCGCGAAAAATTGCAGACCTCCGCCAATTCCTCCAGCGTCAATCGCTCCGCGTAGTGCCCCTCCATATGCGCGATCGCCGTCTTCACGGCAATCACCCCACGGTCGGGGCAAACGCTTTCCTCTCCCTTTCCCCGCATGTAGAGCTGAAACCACAATTGACAAAGCGTTGCTTTGACCAAAAGCTCATAGCCCTCCTGCTTTTCCGCCAGCAGTCTGTGGCACTCCCACATCAGCGAAAGGATGGGACGATCCTCCTCATTTTTGGCGAAAAAGGCGGCAAACGGTATGAGATTATCCCGCAAAACGGGCTCCACGTACAGCTGCTCGATACGGCTGTTTTCGTGCCCGGAAACCATAACGGTAGCAAAATTCATCGGCAGATAAGCGCAATCGGATTGCCCGGTCAGCCAGCCGGCGTGCATCACATTGGAATTTACAAAAATGCCGTCTCCCTCTCGCAAAAGAAAAACTTTTTCGTTGGCTTGATAGTACATTTCCCCTTCCGCGATCAAGGTCATTTCGGTCTCCGGATGGAAGTGACACTCAAATCTGCCCCCCTCATAGTGGGATAAACGCCCCGGCCTGGCACTGCCCGTGACCGGGAAAGCCCAGGAGCCGCGGGTGCCCAATTCCAGGCCGGTTTTATCCAATTTCAGCCTTGAATACTTCATTTGTCCCTCCGTTACGCAATATTGTTATAAAAAACAGCAATATTTCGGTTGACTGCGCCAAGATTTCGTACTATACTGATTACAACGAACACATTATAACATGTTCGGCGCAAAAATGCAACAAAAACATTTTCGGAGGTATTAAAAATGGGAAAAATCACCTTTATGGGTGCCGGTAGCACGGTATTTGCCAAGAACGTTTTGGGCGATTCTATGCTCACGCCGGCGCTTCGCGATTTCGAGATCGCTTTGTACGACATTGACGAAAAGCGCCTGGAAGAATCCTACACCATGATCACCATCCTCAACAAGAACATCAACGAGGGCCGTGCCAAGATCAGCAAGTATCTGGGCGTTCCCAATCGCCGCGACGCGCTCCGTGGCGCTGATTTCGTGGTCAACGCCATTCAGGTGGGCGGCTATGATCCCTGCACCATCACCGACTTTGAGATCCCCAAGAAATACGGTCTGCGCCAAACCATTGCGGACACTTTGGGCATCGGCGGTATCTTCCGTGCCCTGCGCACCATCCCTGTTCTCGCCGATTTTGCCGAGGATATGCAGGCTGTCTGCCCCAATGCCTGGTTCCTCAACTACACCAATCCTATGGCCATGCTGGCAGGCTTTATGCAGCGCTACACCGATGTGAAAACGATCGGCCTTTGCCACAGCGTCCAGGTCTGCACCAAGAGCCTGTTCAAATCGCTTGGCATGTTAGAGGAGTTCGAAAGCTTTAAGCCCTTGCGCGAGAAGATTGCCGGCATCAACCACATGGCATGGCTCCTTGAGGTCTACGATGCCAAGGGCAACGACCTCTATCCCGAGATCAAGCGCCGCGCCGCCGAGATCCTGGAGCATCCCGAAAACTACGAGACCAAGAACCTGGTTCGTCTGGATTACATCCGCCGCTTCGGCTACTACTGCACCGAGTCCAGCGAGCACAACGCCGAGTACAACAACCTTTACATCAAGTCCAAATATCCTGAGCTGATCGACCGTTACCGCATCCCGCTGGACGAATATCCCCGCCGTTGTGTCAATCAGATCGCCAAATGGGAGCAGCGCCGCCTGGATTATCTGAACGGTGAGGTCTCTCACGAGCGCACCCATGAATACGCTTCCTACATCATGGAGGCTATGGTGACCGGCAAGCCCTATGAGATCGGCGGCAATGTGCTGAATAGCGGTCTCATCACCAATCTGCCCCACAACGCCTGCGTTGAGGTTCCCTGCCTTGTGAACCGCCAGGGTATTCTGCCCACCTTTGTCGGCGATCTGCCCGAGATCTGCGCCGCTATGAACCGTACCAACATCAATGTGCAGCTGCTGACCATTGAGGCCGCTGTAACCCGCAAAAAGGAGGCTGTATACCAGGCCGCCATGCTGGATCCCCACACCTCCTCCGAGCTCTCCATTGACGACATCATCGCCATGTGCGACGAGCTCTTTGAGGCGCACAAGGATTGGATGCCCCAATATAACTAAAAAACGCAAAAATCCGCACCCGTTTGCGGATGTATCCTTAAAAGCCACCGCCCGCGGGCGGTGGCTTTCGCTTTTCTTAGCAACAAAAAACACCCTCCGAGGAGGGTGTTTTTTGTAAAACGGTTTAAGCCTTAGCCAACACGTAGGTGGTCTTCAAGTTGCTCTCCGCGTCGTATGCGGAAATTGCAATCAGAACATTGTTGTTGCTATCGGCCACGTGAACGACGGTTGCGCTTACAACCTTCTCAGCAGTGTAGATCGCGTTGCCGGCAGCGTTGTACGCGGTAGCCTTAACATTGGTCATATCGCTGGTATCCAGGATTACGAAGAGACCGTTTCTGTAGTAGCTACCCCAGCTGTTGTAGAAAGACAGATTGGTGGCGTCCTTGGCGATCAGCGTCTTGGTGCTGCCGTCAGCCATAGCCATGATGATGGCGCCGTCCTCATCTTCAAATACTACACCCTCATCGGTACAGAACAGGATGTCATCCAGCTTCAAAGTAGCCAGATCCAGCTTCTCATTCAGATCCCAGTCGTAGATCTTGTTGTTCATCAGAATGTAGTTGAGAGTGTAAGAGTCATCATCGCTACTCATCAGAGCCGTCACTTCACCCAGCACCTTGCCCTTCTCGTTGAGCAAGAAGGCCTGGCCTGCCATATTCGCGACGATCCAACGGCCGGGAGCGACCATTTCAAACTCGCCGAACTGATTCTCGATGGCACCGTCCAGAGTGCCCTCAACCTTACCCTTATTGGAAAGCGAGAGAAGCTTCGTGGAATACTCATCATAGGATACGCGGCCGTTTTCAATGGGAAGGCTAATAGCGACATTGTCGATCTTCTTGTTCAAGCCCATTTCGGCCAATGCGCCTTCCATCTCGACGCCCTTCATATCACGGGCAACGATCTGCATAAACAGATATTCGGTGTCCAGATCCTTAACATCGCCGTTTCTGGCGTTGATCAGCTGAGTCACAACGGTGTATTTTTCACCATCTTCGTCGATATAGGTGTAATCCTCAGCCAATGCATCCTCAAGATATCTATACTGTAGCAACACATTGCCATTGTTGAGAACGAATGTACGCCCGCTGTCTGCTGCGTAAGCGGGAGCCTTTACGACGGTGATCAAATTCAGATTAGAATCGTAAACGTTGGCCGCGATGCCATTCACTTCGTAGTAGTAGCCTGCCAGAGTATAATCTACCTCGGGCAGCTCTGCAAAGGGAGAGTAATCGAACACCTTGGAAACGCTACCGTCATCGGCAATGCGGAACATCTGACCGTCGATACCGATCAGGTCCAGGGCCATGTAAGGCTCCTCCATGCCGTCCTCCATCATCTCTTCGGTGCCGCTCTTGGTCCAGAAAGCGTTGCCGTTGATGTCGCACAAGCTAACCTCATAGGTCATATCGCCGTCAGCGGATGCAGGCGCGGTAGCTTTGATAATGTTGATCAACGTGGTGTCCCACTGCTCCATCGGCATAACCATATAAGAAACGGTCTCAGATTCGGTAGCGGTCCAAACGGTAGCGCCGGTTGCAACGTTATACACCGTCCAAACGGTGTTGTCGTTGTCATCGACACCCTCAAACACAACCAGGTCACCTGCTTGTTCCTCAATCTCACCCTTGATGTCAACCACAGCGGTCGCGGTCAGGGTGGGGTTCTCGTTGAGGAATTCTGCCTTTTTGTCAACGATCTTTTTAAACTTCATGGAAGTGGTTCCACAAGAGCACAAGAGCGTGGCAAAGCAAAGAAGTACTGCAACAAGAACAAGTATTTTCTTTTTCACAACTTTTTCCTCCTAAAAATTTTTGTCAGAGCCTGAAAAGGTCTCCGCGCTTTCATTATATAATTCCTTTGCCATTTTGTCAACACCAAAAAGCGAAAAAGCGCCAAATTCGCATTGTTTTTGGCCAACCTGCACAAATATATAAAATTTGCACAAAAAATATTGCGAATTTGGCGCTATAAAATTCATTCATTATAGGAATATGCATAAATTTTTCTACCGGTAGTGATCTTTCCGAATATGTATTTATTGCTGGCTGACTCGTTCATAATATAGATTTTACCGTCCAGATACACCAACTCCTCTGACATGGGGGGTGCCTTGATCACCTCGGTTTGACAGCTGCTTTCCAAATAATAAATGGGCAGCTCCGAAAAAGAAAAGTCCACGCCGTCCTTGGTCGTACCGGCAAAAGCCCTGACATCAGGTTCCGCGATTTTATTTACATCATACACCAGCAGCTTTGAGCTTGCCATACCGTAAGAGGTGGAAAGTACAATTTTACCGTTATCATTGATGCACATCCCCTGCACTTGATCGGGTGTGGAAATGACTGCCCTCATAACCGGATCGATGCCGAACGCGGCGTTAGCGTCCAATTGGAACACCGCCATCATCGAGCGGTTCTGATCGCCGCCGGGGGTCGCCATGCGCTGATACGCTTCGGTTTCATAATTCCCCGGTCGATAAAAAGAGCCAACCAGAATATAGCCGTTGTAGGTGTAGCAATAGGCAGGGTCGTTATAGGTTTCTACCGTACCAAGGCATTTTGCGCTCTTTGCGCCGGCAAGAATTTCCTGATAAGAAAAGACGTCCAGCCCCTTACTGCCTGTAATGTAAATGTAGTCACCGAAATGCGCGATGCCGCCGGTATGTCCCCGATAATCGGTGCCGTCCGCCTTTTTAAGCTCGGTATAGCTCTCGCTGCCGTCGTCACGGAGCAAATACACACGGGAGGCAGCCTCCCCCTTCATATAGCCGGCAACAAGAAACGCCTCTTCACCCTCCACATAGTCAAAGCCCTGCTGCACAAAGCCGTCACGAATGCCGGGCATCTTCATTTCCCCATCCGCCTTACGGTAAAAAGCGGCGTGACGAATACCGTCTACCAGCTTAAAGCCAAGCAGGATCAGCAAAACAAGGCATATTATGCCGATCAGAACACCAAGTAGGATCTTGACAGATTTTTTCATATTGTATCCTTTCTGTATTTCCGATTCGTTTATCTATGATTATAGCAAGATCTCAAGCTTTTGTCAACTTGAGCTCCGGCAAGCGCCGCACCCGCAATTTTTTTCAAAATAAAGCAACTTTTTTTCACAATCCTCTTGACAAACCAACAAAAATTTGATATGATATACAAGTCGTTTGGAGAGATGGCTGAGCTGGTCTAAGGCGCACGACTGGAAATCGTGTGTAGGCTAATACCCTACCGAGAGTTCGAATCTCTCTCTCTCCGCCATGGCAGGCGGCCCCCAATCGGGGGCCGCTTTTTTGTCGTGGCGGAGGGATGAGAGTGAGAACCGCGAGCGCGTGGGCGCGAGCGGCAAGATGCTGTTTTTGCGCAAAAGAGTCGGGGATACAAAAAGGGCTTGCGAGAGCAAGCCCTTGTTATTTGAAATTACATTTGCGCGTTCATGGCGTTCATGTACGCTCTGCTGCCAATCGAGCAGTAACGATCAAATTCCTCCGCCAAATCACCGGTAATGGTCTGCCCTTCCGCCTTTTTGGCTTCAAACGCGGTCATCAGAGCGTCAGCAGCCGATGTGAATTCGGGCGTAAATTCACTGCGCTTATAAAACTTACCGTCCGCGCTCATTTTCTGCTCACTGTAGCTCTTGTCACCTCCGCCTTGGATCATCACCAGATGAAAGGAGGTCACACCCGCATCTCCCTCAAAATCATATCCCAAAACAAAATGATAATATGCGGTATTTGACAGCTCCGGCATATCCAAAATCATTTCGAGATAGATTTTACCGTTTTCTGTATCCAGTCGCGGCAGCAATGTGATTTCAACAGTCACAGGCTGCGACATCAGGGAATTGGACTGAATGGTAAAGCTGACCGCATCGGTTGTAACGATAAAGGCGTCATTCTCGTAATATTCGCCGATCATATTGACCAGCGCGAACATGGTACAGGCATCCGCCTTGAGAGATTTGAGGGTAGAGCCACCAGTAATTTCAGGGAGCTCACCGGGGAGGTTGAAGGATAACGGGCTCAGCAGCAAGGAAGCCGCGCCTGATGTTGGCTGAGGCTGCGCCTCTTGCGTGGGATCTCCCGCTCCCAAGACCTGCCAGGCGGTCTTTGCCGCCGTCTTATAAATGGTCGCAAGATCCGCTTTTTCATATTCCGCTTTTCCACACACCGAGCATACACCGTTTGCAAACATATGTGTCTGCGCCACCGGGATCTCACCGGTCTCTACCGTCTCTCCGCATTCGGTACACGCCTTGTGCTTGGTCCCCTTTGCTACACAGGTTGCCTCTAAATCGGTCACCCAATCACCGGGCGTATGAGTATGTCCCTTGCACGCCACACAAGAAAGGCACAAAAGCAATGCCGCAACAACAGCCACAATTCTTTTCATCATCTTCATTTCTCCTTTGGGTGTATTTGCATATCAATTGTAGCTTTATTATAACACTCCAATGTGCAAAAATCAATAATGGGTAGAAGAAAAAGCACCGCCCGATTGAGATCGGCGGTGCTTTTTCTCTTGAAAATCAGTCAGCGTAAACGCTAACCTGCTTCTTGTCCTTGGTCTTCTGCTCGAACTTGACCTTACCCTCGATGAGAGCGAACAGGGTGTCGTCCTTACCAATGCCGACGTTGTTGCCGGGATGGATCGCAGTGCCTCTCTGGCGAACGATAATGCTACCGGCAGTAACGGTCTGGCCGTCCGCTGCCTTCACACCAAGACGCTTAGACTCGCTATCGCGGCCGTTCTTGGTGGAACCAACGCCCTTCTTGTGGGCGAAGAACTGCAAACTAATTCTCAACATGGTTCGTAATCCTCCTTATCAAATTGGCGCGCATACATGATGCGACGCGGGTTCCGTGCCATTGCACGGTTTACACAAAATCCTTGTCCTCGACCTTTATGACGAGGCCGCCATCACCGGTAAACTCATACAAATCGCCGTGCAGGAGCATGTCCTCCAGCATGGCGTAATAAGTAAGGAACAGACCGGAAACAGCAAACCGTACCCGCTCATCCTCCTCATAGGCAGGAAGGGCGGAACGGGAGCGAACGGTGATCACGGTATCATCATCGTTGATGTCATAGCGAACCTCGCCATGATATACATCCTCGATGGCATTCACGATATACATGGTCAGCGAGGAAAGCATGGCGCAAAAGGGATCGCTCCCCCATTCGGCATAACCGACATGGCCCTTTTCCTCAAACCCGTAAAAGATACCGTCGCTTCTGAAAAATGTGATGGTCGTCATAGCTCGGATCAGCCTTCGATGGCAGTGATCTGAACCTTCGTGTAGGGCTGGCGATGACCCATCTTCTTCTTCTCGTTCTTCTTGGACTTGTACTTGAAGACAACAATCTTCTTGCCCTTGCCCTCTTTGACAACGGTCGCGGTAACCTTGGCACCCTCAACAACGGGAGTACCAACCTTCAGAGCGCCGTCCTTGGACAGAGCCTTAACGCTGGTGAACTCTACGGTCTCACCCTCAGCAACGCCGAGCTTTTCAACGAAGATAACGTCGCCCTCGTTGACTTTGTACTGCTTTCCGCCGGTTTCGATAATTGCGTACACGAAAAGCACCTCTCTTTCTTTATAGACTCGCTGATTTCAGGCGGTGTCGCAAGCAACACACTTTGATAGGCCTTTTTCAAGCGGCCATTCATTATACCATAATCAGAAGATGGATGTCAAGGCTTTTTTGATTTATTTTTGATTTATTTTTCGATTTTTTTGCGGCGACCGGCAAAAAGCGCAGAAAGTGCCCAAACGGTACAGGAAAACAACAAAATGCCGCAAGCGGCGCCGGCACTGTCCAACAGCACATCTCGAAAAGAGGCAACCCGCCCGGGGAAAAATTTTTGAATGCTCTCATCGGCACAAGCGACAAGAAAGCAGAGCGGCAAGCTGATGATGCGGTAATGGGTAAATTCAAAAAGCCATAATGTAAGCGAGACCCAGCTCCCTAATATGAAATAACCTATAAAATGTCCGATTTTGCGCACCGTTATATGGGCAAATTGAAAGGAGATACCCCAATCAGAAAGTATTTGATTCAAAAAAGCCAACGCTTTGCCGCTGGTAATGGCAGAGCGTTCGCCGTCTGCCATAGAGAAGTGCCAGATATACAGACAGCCCAGAATCGCTGCCGCCAGCACCACCCACCGCCCGATTTTTCGCACTTTCCGCGCCTCCCACTTTCCCTAAATTGCAAAAAGCCCTTGCCTTTTCATCTGAAATATGTTATACTGTTTAGCGATCATCTATGCCTTCTTCCATAATTTATATACGCCTGCATAGTTAAATGGATATAACAAGCCCCTCCTAAGTAGCAGGTCTATCCCATAAGATAGATTGAAACCCTATGAAGATAGACTAAAACACTACAAGGATTTTGTGTCCTAAACTCGCCAAACGCAGTTTTGTACACCCTTTGTACGCCCAAGCGAAAATCACAATTAAATAGCACGCCTGCATAGTTAAATGGATATAATAATCCCCTCCTAAGGGATAGTTATGGGTTCGATTCCCGTTGCGGGTGCCACTCTCTTGAAAGGTAGTCAAAAAAATGACTACCTTTTTGTTACGATACTTTTTAATATTGAAAAAAGTGGTTATTTATGATAGAATATATACATATCAACGATCAAGAGGATTTAAACAATGAATAACGATGAAAGAAAGATTTTCTGGGACAATTTGTGTTCTTTAGATGCCGACAGTAGCTCTAAGGACATTTCAAGATTTTTTGATTCGATTAAATATCCAAGATTTATTTGTAGATATAGACCAATAACTATGCGTTCTATAGAAGCATTACAGACCAACAAAATGTTTTTCTCTTCCGCATACTATTATGATGATCCGTTTGACACATATCTGCATATTGATTGGAAACGCATTGAAAGCATTATAAATTCTATAGACTTGCAATCCCCAAAAGCGTTCGAATATTTTCAGAAGGCTTGCGAACAGTTTAATATTAGACCAAGCGAAGAATTTAAATGTTTGTTTGAGTCGTTAACACACGGGGATTTATTGAAGGTTGCAATTTCAACTTTGAATGAAAAAATTAGACCACAAATGCAAAAATACTCTTATTCCATTTGTTTTTCAGAAGATCCTCTAAACGAAACTCTTTGGTTAAAATATGCGAGTAATCACACAGGCTTTTGCCTTGTGTATGATTTGGCAGATGAGCCGAAATACAGATGCGGAAAAGAAGAAAAATGCAAAATTTGTGCTAATAATCAGAGGGCGTCAATTTACCCTGTTTACTACTCAAGTGAAAAATACGATGCTACAAATTATGCTTTTAGCCAAAGTGTTTTTTCATTTATAGCAAACGATTTGAACAATGAAGAACTTGCCAAACGATACATATCAGATATTCCTATGTCATGGGAAGCCGAAAAAGTGGCTTTAATCAAACACAAATGTCATGAATATGACTCTGAATGGAGAATTATCTCGCATAACCGTTTCGCAGAAAACACCTTTATTAAGTGGATACCCTCTAAAATTATTATAGGGTTAAAAACCGAACAAACAGAGGAAACGTTAATTGTTCGTGCTGCTATGACTGCAGGAATTGAACATATTTACAAAGCATATATTTCGCCTACAGATGATTTTGATGCATACGAGCTTAACAAAGAGCAGATTTCGCAAATAATTAGCAGGTGATTAAATCATCTTTTGGTCAACTTGACTGCTTTCTCGCAAGGTGGGTATCCCACTTGCGAAACTCTCGGAGAGGGGTTAAATTGTCAAAGTGATGGCAATTTGACCCCTCTCCTTATCCTGTTCCCAAAATTGCATTACGTAAATGAAGATGGATTGGTTATATATTTATCAAAGTGCTTGCAATAAATGTATATTTATAGTATAATAAGTTAGATAATGTCACTTATAAGGAGGCATATATGTCCTATTATACAATTGAAACGTGGACGATTAGAGATGTGGCTAAAGCTTTTAATTTTAGAGACACATCAACGTCATTTACTGATCGAAAAGTTGTTATTCCTATTTTTCAACGTGGACTTCGTTGGGAACCCAAAAAGCGCAGTCAGTTTATAGATTCTCTTGACAGAGGGTATCCGTTTGGCTCATTACTTTTTGCAAAACAAGAAGGAATCAATAAGTATTCGGTTGTCGATGGTTTACAACGTGGGTCCACTGCTTGTGATTATGTATTTAATCCTCTCGCCAAAAATAATATTAATAGTGTAGATGAGGAAGTTTTAGATGCTATAAGAATAGCTTTGTTTCCCGATAACGAATCTAAATCTATAAACAAGAAAATTGAGGAACAAATACTTTCATATTTCTATGAAAAGAAGCGCTTTGATTGCGTGGATTTATCTGATTTAGCCGACATAATATACGATAGTTTTCCAAACACCGAAGACTATAGAATATGTAGAACAAAAATCAAAAATGCGATCTCTCCTTTTTATGCCAAACGAAAAGAAAAATACGATAATATTTGCGCCTCTAGCGTTCCTATTGTTGTATATTCGGGGCCACAAGAATTGTTGAATGAAATATTCAATAGGATTAACAAAAATGGTACTCCTCTAAATGATTTTGAAATTTATTCCGCAACTTGGAGTCACAAACCAATTCTTGTCAATAACACAGAAGTTATAGAAAAAGTGATTAAAAAGTATTGGGCATTATCCGATCTAGGTTATGAAATAGACGGATTCGATGCAACATTAATGCGTACAAAAAAAGAATTAACAGCTTTTGAATTCTTATTTGGGTTAGGAAAGTATTGGTATGATAAGTTTGACTGTTTAAAAGTAGAATCCAAAAACAAAGATGACGATGTGAATGAAATCAGTTTTGAAATCGTTGATGCTTGTATAAATCAAACCAAATCCATTTCAAATTTGGATAAAGTTCTTCAACGTTTGAACATTAATAAGTTACAGCGTCGAATAGAGGAGTCTATAACTTATGTGTCCAATGCTATCGCAGTTGTTAGTAGTTTTAAGGGTAATAAACGCAAGTTTAATGTTCTACACTCAAAGTATCAGATTATTTCTTTAATATCCTTTACATTTCGAGAAATGTATGACATAAACAACCTTGAAACTAAAAAAGATGATTGGAATAGAAAATCTCAGATTATAGCGAAGAAATTGCTATCGCATTACGTTGCAGACATAATATCTGGAGAATGGCATGATGGCGGTGCTGCAAAAGTGTACTCATTTACTAAAGAACGAAAATATTTAGAAGATATCTCGTTAGATCGTTGGGGATCATTGCTTGACAATCATTATTTTGCTCAATTGCAAAACAAGCAAAACGAAAGGTTTACCAATCCGGTGAATGCGGATTGTGTAATTTTAAACTGTATTTATGTAACATTATTTACAGCAAGTGATCAGTTATCTTCTCAAAAATTTGACATTGAACATTTGGCTACTAAAGAACGCATGAAAAATATTTTAAATAATTTCAATGACTTAAAATTGCCAATCTGTTGTATTGCTAATTTGTGCTATCTTCCTGAAGATATTAATAGGGGCAAGAAAGAAAAGACAATATATGAGGCTACAAATCTTTCTTTACCAATTTCTGTTATTGAAGAAAAGTACAGTTTTACAGTAGAAGATGATTTGAAATGGATTACATATCCGTACACATCCGAAGATCAAACACTTTTCGTGAGCAATTATGAAAAATTTATTGCTTCAAGATATTCGAAAATAAAAGCGCGTTTTTTAGAAATGTTTAAATAATAAAAATATTTTGAAATCAAAATAAATAATTACCAATTTTCTATCTAGATATTGCTGTCCACCCCTTGTACACCCGTACACTACAAAGCACCGCAAAAACCACCTATAAACCCACGACCCACCAAGCGTAAAATCTGTCTTTTGAGTGGATTTTACACTCATTTCGCAAGAAAAACACCCACACGCAGATAGGCACGAACACCTATGAAAACTCCTAAGGGTTAGTTATGGGTTCGATTCCCGCTGCGGGTGCCATTTTTGAGGCGATCGAAAAGACCTCTTTTTCTCTGCCGTGTCATTCTGAGCGAAGGAAAGAGGGGCGTTCTTTTCCTGCAATGCTCTGACTACAGTAAATCTCTCTAACACACTGACCTCTATCGGTTCGTATGCGTTTTTCCTATCCGGCGCGCTTGCCAATCTTTCTCTGCCCGCCACGCTGACCAGGCTGGGTGATGGAGCCTTTCAATACTGTCAATCGCTGAAATCCGTCACCGTTCCGGCAGGACTTACCGAATGGGGGCAGTTCGCATTTACCTCATCCGGTTTAGAGAGCGTGGTTTTGGAGGAGGGACTGACCGAGATCGGAGAATTTGCTTTTTCCAACACCAAATTGCAATCTGTCGTGCTGCCGAGTAGCATTCGCACCATCGAAGCAAGCGCTTTCGGCAGTTGCAGCAAATTGGAAACGATCACGCTAAACGAGGGCTTGCAAATAATCAAAAATGAGGCGTTTTCCTGGTCCGAATTAACGTCCATCACACTCCCTTCTACCATAACAAGCGTGGGGGAACGCGCCTTTGAAAAATGTAGTTGTTTGGCAGCGGTTTCACTGAACGAGGGACTGCAAAGCATTGGCGACTTCGCCTTTGATTCCGCCAAATCACTGACCGAGATCGCGATCCCCTCCACCGTTACGGATATGGATGAATCGGTATTCAACGGCTGCACAGAATTGACTGCCGTAAAATTTGAGAGCAACGCACCCGAAGCATACGAAAACGAAAAAGCCGGCGTTGTTCACGGCTCTTCTTACGGTGTTTCCTACACCGTCTATTACCACGAGGGCGCAACCGGATTTACGCCCGATGATTGGTGCGGTTACGACACGGCGATTTGGTGATCAATAGATAATACAATTTGATGGAAGGAGGAGGCTGATGAGAAAGAAACTGTTTTGGATCATCTACTACGGTATTACAATTAGTGGCATTATCGTGGCTACCATCCGGCTTCGCGAGCACGTCAATTTTAATTGGTTTTCGGCTTTTCCAATCGTCAGTGCGCTCCTTTTGATCGCCCAGTTTTTCTTCTTACCCAGCAGATTAAGAATAAGACTATGGGTGGAGTCTTTCGAGCGCGGGCAATACACACATGGGTATAATACAGTATTGTCCCCTGAAAACGAAGAAGAGCTTTTTCAGGGAGAACTTCCCTTTGCACGTATGGCAGCCAAAATCGCTCTTTTTTGTATCCCTTTTGTCATTATGTTCGTTTGTTTCTTTTCAAAATCTGCAAAAATTGTTGTAAGCTTTATGGCACTGCTCCCTTACATTATAATGTATACCAATTTGATTATTTCCTGCGTCAAAGAAGCCAAAGAAAACGACAAAAAACGGGCGAGAGAATTAGAGGAACAAAAGAACAAAGAAAAAAACGGTTACATAAAGTAATGTCAAGAAAAAGGGGCTGAAATTCAGCCCCTTTTTCTTGACTTATTTTAATTATTCACAATATAGCAAGAAATCTTCTATCGTTTGTTGAGTTCCATCATCGTGCAAAAACAGCACATTGTATTGCTTCTTTTGTCGGTTAGATGCCTTTGCCCCGGAACCGTTGGCCAGGCGCAGCAGCAGCTTGGCCAACGGTTCGCCAAGCTTGCCGCCGGTGTTGATGACCATCGCGCGCATGGGGCAATCCATCGCGCCGGTCAAAACCATGCGGTAGGTAGGGTCATTCGGATTCTTTTTGCCCCCCAAGGCGATCGAGATCACCGCCTCGGCGGTTTTGCTGAGCCATTCGATTACCGGGGCGTCCGCTCGCATTTCCATACAAGTGCTATCCATGCCATACTGCCCTTTTTGCGGCTCTGGCGTGAGAGGAACCTTGTGGCCCATCAGACATTCCCAATCGGCGCGGCTCGGTGTTCCCTTTGCCGTTTGATAAAAAGACGCCGCTTGCCATGCGGGAGCGTCGATGCTCTCACCGCTGAGATCGATCCGCTGGCGCAAGCGAATATCTCTGGACGATGCGCCAACCTCAACGGTGTACGCGCCAGCCGGTACGCGCCAGCCTTCTTGCCAGATCGCAAAGCTGCGCCGGTTTAAGAAAAAGGTCAGCGTTTTGCTTTCACCGGGCGCCAGCTCTACACGTTCAAATCCCTTTAATTCCCGTTTGGGTCTGAAAACACCCTGTTGCGGCGGCGCAATATAGAGCTGCACCACCTCGGCGCCCCTGACGGCACCTGTATTGGTAATGGTAACCCTTACCCGATGACCTTCAACCGAAAGATCGCTATAGGCAAACGCAGTATAGGAAAGGCCGTGACCGAAGGGATAGCGCACCTCTTTTTCCGCTTTGTCATAATAGCGGTAGCCCACATAGATCCCCTCTCGGTATTCTGTATTCTTCTGGCCAAAGGTCTCTTTTGAGATAACATCCTCATAGCAAAGCGGCCAGCTCTCTGTCAGCTTACCCGAGGGCGACTCCTTACCGGTCAGCAATTCAGCCGCCGCCTGCCCGCCCGCTTGACCGGGTAACCCCATATACAGGATCGCCTTAACACGATCGGCAAAAGGCAGTTCAACGACACTTCCACCCAGTAAAACTACTACCGTGTTGGGGTTTATTGCCGCAACCGTCTCTACTAAGCGGCAGTGATCCTGTGGCAATCGCATGTGGGAACGGTCAAAGCCCTCAGACTCATAGCTATCCGGCAAGCCGACCACCACGACGGCGGTTTTTTTCTTACTTGCCGCCTCTGCGGCCATGGCAAGCTCTGCTTGGCTGACAGTACCCTGGCCGTCACCGCAAGCCAAACAAAGGGCTTGCGGCATAGCCTTTTCAATGCTCACCAACTTGGTGGGATTGATATGACTGCTACCGCTGCCTTGATAGCGCAGCTCCTTTGCCATATAACCAATCAGCACCGTATCTTTTTCCACAAGTGGCAAAACGCCCTCGTTTTTTAGCAAAACAGCGCCCTGCAAGGCAATCTGCAAGGCCAGTTGATGATGGGCCTCACGGTCAAAGTGTTTTCTTTTTTTACTTTGCCGCTTTTGCGCCAAACGCAAAATCCGCACAACGGAACTGTCGATAGCGCTCTCGGACAGCGCGCCGCTTTTCACCGCTTTAACCGTTGCCCGCTCCATATAGCGGCTACCGCCCGGCATATTCAGATCGCATCCCGCCTCAAAAGCGGCAATGCGATCATGAAGCGCACCCCAATCGGTGATCACAGTGCCGTCAAATCCCCATTCGTCGCGCAAAATATAGGTCAGTAGCTTTTTATTATCGCTGGCATGAACACCGTTGATTTTATTGTAGGAGCACATCACTGTTTCCACTTTTCCCTTTTTCACGGCGGTTTCAAAAGGGGGCAAATAGAGCTCTCGCAAAGTACGCTCGTCTACCTGGCTATCGCCGTTCATACGCTTGTACTCTTGGTTATTGACCGCAAAGTGCTTGACGCAGGAGGCGACACCGCTTTGCTGTTGACCTTGTATAAAGGCCGCCGCCATTTGCCCGGCAAGATAAGGATCCTCTGAAAGATATTCAAAATTTCTGCCGCCAAGCGGGTTGCGTTTGATATTGCAACCGGGGCCAAGCACCACCGAAACGCCCGCTTCGCCCGCTTCTTTGCCAATAGCAAAGCCCTCTCTGGCAAAAAGCGCCCTGTTCCAAGTGGCGCCCGCGGTAACAGCGGGCGGGAAGCAGGTGGCGGGTAGGGCGTGATTGATACCAAGCATCGAGGCGTGGTCGGGCTGACAGCGCAGGCCATGGGGACCATCCGACATTTTGATAGAAGAAAGGCCACAGCGCTTGATCGCCTTGGTATGCCATCCATCTTTACCGGTGCAAAAGGCAATCTTTTCTTTTAGCGTCAACTTCGAAACAATCTTTTTGATCTTCATCAAAACGGCCTCCTTTTGAGCTTCTGCATTCATTTTAGCACAAAAAAAGCGTGAAATCAACCTTTCGTGCTCTTTTCACCAAAATCCTATCGCCAGAACACGCTACATTTATAAAATAAATATAAGAGTTTTTTTCAAAAAAGCCTTTACTTTTGCGTTGAATTGTGTTATAATACCTCCTGCATGACGCTTTCTCGGTCGCAGGACAAAGCCGCCTATGGCGGCATTCACCAACCTGCCGCTGGGGTTGCGCATAGTAAACAGAAAGGTGAATAAAACCATGCTCAAAGAAGAAAAGCAAGCAATCATTGCGCAGTACGCCACACACGAGGGCGACACCGGCTCCCCTGAGGTTCAGATCGCGATCCTTACCCATCGCATCAACTCTCTGACCGAGCACCTCAAGTCCAACCATAAGGATCATCACAGCCGCCGCGGCATGCTGAAGATGGTTGGTCACAGAAGAAACCTTCTGGGCTATTTGCAGAAGATCGATATTGAGCGTTACCGCGCAATCATCGAGAAGCTGAACCTGCGTAAGTAAGCTGTTATAGGAGTGAGGAGCGGAGATCTTCGGCTCCTCACTCCTATCGCTTTTTCATCCAAAAAACCGCAATTCTCCTGCATGGTTAGCAGTTAAATATGCGGCCGACCCCGGTGGGACGCGTATTTAATTGTTATCGATGTAGGTGAAAATAAAATTTCAGGAGGGACTATCATGTCCGAAAATGCTATCAGCACCCCCATGGAGTTCAAAAACTACAAGGTGTTCCGCTACACCCTTGCGGGTCGCCCTCTGGTGGTAGAAACCGGTAAGCTGGCCGGCCTTGCCAACGGCTCCTGCCTCATTCGTTATGGCGAAACCGCCATTCTCTGCTGCGCCACCGCCTCCGTCCGTCCCCGCGACGGCATCGACTTCCTGCCCCTGTCCGTTGACTTCGACGAGAGAATGTACGCGGCCGGCAAGATCCCCGGCGGTTACCTCAAGCGCGAGGGCAAGCCCTCTGAGAAGGCAGTTCTGACCTCCCGTGTCATCGACCGCCCGATCAGACCCCTGTTCCCCAAGGATCTGCGCAATGACGTCGCGCTGACCCTGACTGTGATGTCGGTTGACCCCGACTGCTCGCCCGAGATCACCGCTATGATCGGCGCCTCCATCGCCCTGTCTATTTCCGACATTCCGTGGAATGGCCCCATCGGCGGCGCTCTGGTTGGCCTTGTTGACGGCAAGCTCGTCATCAACCCCACCGCTGAGCAAAACAAGAAGAGCGATCTGCAATTGACTGTTGCCGCCTCCGCGCAGAAGGTGGTCATGATCGAGGCCGGCGCAAACCAGGTGGACGACCAGACCATGTACGATGCCATCATGCTGGCGCACCGCGAGATCAAGGATCTGCTGGTATTCATCAACGCCATCATCGACGAGATCGGCAAGCCCAAGTTTGACTACCCCTCCTGCGAGCTGGATCACGACATGTTTGACGAGATCTTCGCCTTCTGCGAGGAGGATCTGAAGGTGGCACTTGACACCGATGACAAGAACGTTCGTGACGCTCGCGTAGCTCCCATTTACGATGCCATCGTTGAGAAGTTCTCTGAGAAGTATCCTTCGCTCTCCACCCAGATGGAGGAGCTGCTCTATAAGATGCAAAAGAAGATCGTGCGCAACTGGCTTCTCAAGGATAAGAAGCGTGTTGACGGCCGCCGCATGGATCAGATCCGCCCCTTGGGCTCTGAGGTAGGTCTTCTGCCCCGCGCGCACGGCTCCGGCCTGTTTACCCGTGGCCAGACCCAGGTGCTGACCGTTGCTACCCTTGGCACGCTTGCCGAGGCCCAGATGCTGGACGGCATCGACAACGAGACCAGCAAGCGCTATATGCACCACTACAATATGCCCGGCTTCTCTACCGGTGAGGCCAAGTCCACCCGCAGCCCCGGCCGTCGCGAGATCGGCCACGGCGCGCTGGCAGAGAGATCTTTGGTGCCTGTTCTCCCCTCTGAGGAAGAATTCCCCTATGCCATTCGTTTGGTCTCTGACGTTGTTTCCTCTAACGGCTCTACCTCTCAGGGCTCTGTTTGCGGCTCTACCCTTGCGTTGATGGACGCCGGTGTTCCGATCAAGGCTCCCGTTGCCGGTATCTCCTGCGGTCTGATCACCGCCGAGGATGGCTCTTGGGACGTCATGATGGACATTCAGGGTCTGGAGGACTTTTACGGCGATATGGACTTTAAGGTTGCCGGTACCCACAAGGGTATCACCTCGATCCAGATGGATCTGAAGGTTGACGGTCTCACCCCTGAGATCATCAAGGCCGCCCTGGAGATGACCCATAAGGGCCGCGACTATATCATCGACGAGGTGTTGCTGAAGGCCATTCCCGGTCCTCGTGCCGAGGTTTCTAAGTACGCCCCCAAGATGACTACCATCAAAATCGACCCTGATAAGATCCGCGAGGTCATTGGTAAGGGTGGCGCGGTGATCCAGAAGATTACCGCTGAATCCGGTGCCAAGATTGACATTGACGACGACGGCACCATTCGCATCGCCGCCATCAACGGCGAAAGCGCCGCCATCGCAAAGGCAGCTATCGACGCGATTTGCTTTGAACCCCAGGTCGGCACCGTTTACACCGGTACCGTCACCGGCATCAAGGAGTTTGGCTGCTTCGTGGAGTACGCCCCCGGCAAGGAGGGCATGGTCCACATCTCCAAGATCGCCAAAACCCGCATCGAAAAGGTTGAGGATGTCCTCAAGCTGGGCGACGTGGTTAAGGTCAAGTACATGGGTCTGGACAAGAAGGGCCGCATGGACTTCTCGATCAAGGATGCTTTGGACTGATTGAACCAATAATCACACAGAAAAGGAACCCCGTTTTTTAAAACGGGGTTCCTTTTCTCTTGTTTTGTAGCCGTCAAGTAATCAAAAACCTTTTACAATCACCATTTTAATCTCTGCCCTGCTGCTCGTATGTCTTCAATAATTCAACACACCACACAACGCATGGCAATAGCTCCCCGGCATCGTACCGTGATACATCAAAGATGTTTTTGATGTCGCCCCTGCGCACACGGTACGAGTCTATTCTTTCAAACGCGTGATTGCGCATAATCTGTATCATTTCGTTTTTTTCCAGCATTTGCGGATACGCCCGACAATAGCGCATGACGATGGCGGAAATAATCACATCTAAATTTTCTAAAAGCTCCTTTTCACGCTCCTCAAACAAGCTCAATTGCTTTTCAAGCCAAATTTTCTTATACTCGAGGGTTTTCATTTTTATATCTCTATTCTAAATAGATGTTTTCTTTATTTTATCCCGTTTAGCAGGATATGTCAAGTATAATACGCCGTTTGGTGAGATAAAATTCACTCATGTATATGGTACAATCAAATACAGGTGGTGATAGCTTTGTTTGGTGAAAATAGCTTTATGGAGAAAACATTTTATCAACGATTGACTGCATTACGCGAAAAGAAGGGAGTTTCCGCGCGGGAAATGAGCCTAGCACTTGGTCAAGGTGAAGGATATATTAATAACATTGAAAACGGAAATAACTATCCCGCCATGGCCACTTTCTTTTATATCTGCGATTATCTGGGCGTGACACCAAAGGAGTTTTTTGATACCGAGACACAAAATCCCAGCAAAATCACAGCCATCTGCGAAAAAATGAAGCGTCTGAACGACGCTCAGTTGGCCCTCATCGACAGCATGATCGATCAGATCAAATAAATAGCACTCACCCGCCCTCACTCGATTGCGCAGGGCGGGTGACTTTTTTCTTAAATTTTCTTTGTATGCTCACTTTTGACTGTTAAACACTAATATAAAAAAGGAGCGGCAAAATGAGAAAAATGCGATTTTGGGATCAGACTCTGATCCTGCTGTCTGCCTTGGGACTGGTTGTGGGAGGCGTGGGGCTAAGTCTATTTCCCTGCGCGCGACTTTCCGTCCAGGAAAACCGTTTACTGGCAGAATTTCCCACGCCTACAGCCGCAGGACTGGCGGACGGTAGCTATACTGCGGCACTGGATACCTACGCCACAGAGCGGTTCCCGGCGCGCCAAATTTTGCGGCAGACAAGGTCGCTATATCAGATTCTGATCGGCCAACGGGAGGTAGGCGGTGTCCTTCTTTGTGTCGATGGCAGTCTTGCCAAGCGGACTGCGGTGAACGAACGGCTTTTTTTGCAAAATTTAGCGGTGATTGAAAGGTGGCATACACAGTACGGCAAAAAACTGACGGTTGCCATCTCCCCACGCCGCATCGATGCCAGAGAAGATGTGTTGCCATCGCTCTATGACGCGAGCGAAAACCAAGCCCCGTGGCAAACGCTACAGAAAAACTGCCCTTACGCGATCACTTTTCCGGATTTGAACACAGATGCATGCTGGTATCGCACCGATCACCATTGGAGCACACAGGGCGCTTATCTTGCCTACCGCCACTTAGCCCGCTCGCTTGGCTACACCCCTTTCCCAGAGCAAGCATTCACGCCGGTCACGGTGAGCAACCATTTTTACGGCACCTCACACGCGGCGGCAGGTCTCCCCTTTATTGCTCCTGACAGTATTACTCTGTACCGCTATGAAAATGACAGCGCTTGCGTGGTAAAGATCAATGAAAAACCCGCACCGTTCGTGGGGTTTTATGATTTTGATCGGTTGGAAACCCGAGATGGCTACGGTGTGTTTTTTGGGGGGAATTATGACAAATTGACAATAGAGAGCGACGGCAATCGCCCCCATTTATTGGTGGTGAAAGACAGCTTTGCCAATGCGCTGCTCCCCTTTCTGGCAAGACACTATGATCTGACCGTCATTGATCCCCGCTACTGCAAGGAACCAATAACCTCCTATCTGGATACCGCCGAGCGCGTCCTTTTGCTTTGTGGGATGCAAAGCCTTTGCGAAACTTCGTTTTTAAAACAGTAAAAAAGCGAGCGCTCACGCGGCATGAAGCGTGAACGCTCGCTTTTTGGTTGATGAAAGTTAGGCGCTTACAGTACCGTAGAAGGCGTTGGTGCCAATCTCGACAGTCTCATCCAAAGCGGGTCTGGTAAAGGCGGTGCAGTTTGCAAAGGCATACTCGCCGATGGCGGTTACACTGGCGGGTAGGGTCAAGCTGCTCAACAGGGAGCAACCCATGAAAGCGTAATCTTCAATGGCTTCAACCTTATCACCGACAGTAACGCTCGTCAGCGCAACGCAATTCATAAAGGTTTGCTTTTGAATTGCCGTCAATTCAGTGGACAAGGTAACGGTTGCCAAATTCTGGCAGTTAAAGAATGCCATTTGACCCAAAGCCAAAACGCTATTGGGCAAGCTAATCTCGGTAATGGCGGTATTGGTAAATGCGGCTTCACCGATCAGGGTCACACTGTCGGGAATATTGATCGAGGTCAAGGCGTTGCACGCGGCAAAAGCCATATCCTCAATCACAGCAATGCCATTCGGCAGGGTAACAGCGGTAAGATTTACCTTGTTCATAAAAGCGCCCGCGGCAATGGTGGTGACCGGTCGATTATCAATTTTTTCAGGGATCACCAAAGCGTGAGGCACATGAGAAGCGGCAAAACCGGTAATCACAACCTCGTCACCGTTGATGTAATCAAAGTAAAGCTGATCGTTATACTGGCTCCCCTCTACATTATGGATACTCACATTGCTCTCAACGGGGGTGATGGTGCCGCCCTCGTTTGTCTGATCGTTCGAGCAAGCAACCAATGCGCAAAGCACAAACAGCATTGCCAGTGTCAAGGCAAGAACTCTTTTCATTTTTCATTCTCCTTCTAACAGGTTTTGGGCTGTCAAAGCACACCCATAGGTATAACTATCCATATTATAGCGCAGTTTGAGTCAATTGTCAAGTAAAAAGATACAAAGTAAACGATTTTTCAGCGCAAACATTTGACTTTGAGACAACATTTTTTTGTCGACGCTTTTTCTGCCGCTTTTCTTGACAAAAAAAGTATGCTTCTGCTATAATGAAAAGAGATTTTAAACAGGAGGGAGGTGAGCATATGGCCAAACCAAGTAACAGCATCTCTACCCTGCGGGGGGTCGGTCCTGCCAAAGCGGCAGCCTACGCCAAGCTGGGCATTCATACCACCACCGATCTGCTCTATCATTTCCCCAGGGCTTATGAAAATCGAGGGGATGTGCGGCTACTCTCCGAGGCACCCGAAGATCAGCGTACCGCCACTGTTTTGACAATAGGCTCCGAGCCCAAAAGCACTCGTATCAGGGGGCGAATGACCCTGCTGAAATTCAAGGCCTTTGACGAAAGCGGCGTTTGCGAGATCACCTACTTTAATCAAGATTACCTAAAAAATCGCTTTCTGTTGGGTTCCACCTTCCGTTTTTACGGCAAGGTACAAAAAACCGCCAGGCGATACAAAATGACCTCACCGGAATCCGAGCCAATCGACGAGAACGCTCCCCTGCCGGATCTGTTGCCTGTCTACCGCCTCTCAGAGGGACTTTCGCCAAAGCAGATGATCAGCAACGTGCAAACCGTAATGGCGCAAGCAACGCAGACAGAAGATCCCTTACCCGATGAAATCCGCACCGCCGAAAAGCTTTCCACCCTTGGGTTTGCCTTGCGAAACATTCATAATCCCACCGACTACGTTTCGCTTGCCGCCGCCAAACGGCGGTTGATCTTTGATGAGTTTTTTATCTTCGCACTTGGTCTTTCGCTGACCAAACAAAGGGCTGTGCGCAGCGGAGCGCCCATCTGTGACAAAAATGATCTGACCCCCCTGCTCTCACAGCTCCCCTACACACTGACAAGCGCGCAGGCCCGTACCATTGACGAAATCTGCGCCGATCTGGCAAAGCCCACACCGATGAGCCGCATTGTGGTAGGTGATGTAGGGTGCGGCAAAACGATCTGCGCCGCGGCCGCTATGCTGGTTGCGGTACAAAGCGGCAGGCAAGCTGCCTTGATGGCACCTACCGAAATTCTGGCCCGTCAGCATTATGAGGATCTTGCCCCCCTCTTTGAAAAAATAGGCATCCGAACAGAGCTGTTGGTCGGCGCTACCGCTCCGGCCAGGAAAAGAAAGATTAAGGAATGCCTTGCGAACGGCAGCTTGCCCCTTGTGATCGGCACCCAGGCTTTGCTTTCTGAGGGGGTAGAATTTGCCGCCCCCGGTCTGATCGTCACCGACGAACAGCATCGCTTTGGCGTGCGCCAACGTGCGGCGCTTTCCGAAAAAAATGAGCACGCCCACATGCTGGTTATGAGCGCGACCCCCATCCCCCGCTCACTGGCTCTTGCCCTTTACGGTGATTTGGAGCTTTCCCGCATTGACGAGATGCCAGCCGGCAGGCAGAGGGTGGATACCTTTGTGGTAGATGAAAGCTATCGCCCCCGTCTTTGCGCTTTTATCGAAAAGCTCTGTGCCCAGGGGGGGCAGGTCTATATCGTTTGCCCCGCGGTGGAGGAACGGGATGCGGAAATTGACGAGCTGCTTTTGACTGAAATCGGCGAAACGGCACCGCTGACCGATGACAAGCCCCCGCTGAAAGCGGCGGTGCAGTACGCTAAAGAGCTGCAAGAAACCCTACCCGGGCTCTCGGTCGCCTTTGTCCACGGCAAAATGAAAAGCAAGGATAAGGAAAAGGCTATGGCGGATTTTGCCGCCGGGAACACCAACATTTTGGTCTCTACCACCGTGATTGAGGTTGGGGTCAATGTACCCAATGCCTGCCTGATGGTGGTGGAAAACGCGGACCGTTTTGGGCTTTCCCAATTGCATCAGCTCCGCGGACGTGTGGGGCGCGGCAAGCGAAAATCCTATTGCATCCTTGTTTCCGACACCGACAGAGGCGGCGAAAGCACCGCCGCAAAGCGCCTTTCGGTGATGCGCTCGACCCACGACGGTTTTGCCATTGCTGAGCGGGATCTTGCCTTGCGCGGTCCCGGTGATTTTCTTTCCGGCACCGATAGCGATGCCATCCGCCAAAGCGGTGGCGTAAAATTCCGCCTTGCCGCCCTTTGTGACGATACTGGCTTACTCACTGCCGCTTTTACACGGGCACGCGAGTTGATTACCGCGGACCCGGGACTCTTGGCCCATCCGCTGCTCAAAAAGACGGTAGACAATATGTTCACATTGGATGCGGATACCATCAGTTAATTTCACACAAGGAGATAAAAATTATGATCATTACCGACATTACCAAAATTGGTGATCCCCAGATCCTGCTTTTTGAGGATACTTACTATTGCTACGCCACCTCCCCCTTTCAATCCGAGGGCTTTTATGTGTGGGAAAGTAAAAATTTGACCGAGTGGGGCGAGCCTGTGCTCTGCTTTAGGGCCTGCGACTACTGGGGAGAAAAAGACTTTTGGGCACCTGAGGTCATCTACCATAAGGGCAAATTTGTCATGCACTACTCCTCTCGGCTAAACGGCTCTCTGCGTTTGGGCGTGGCGGTTGCCGACAACCCCAAGGGCCCCTTTCAAGATGTTCATGGCAAGCCCATGTTCGATCTGGGCTACGCCACCATTGACGGCTCAGTTTTGGTATGTGAAGAAGGAAACTTCTTTTATTACTCCCGCGATTGCTCTGAGAACTGGATTGACGGCGTGCGTAAGAGCCAGACATACTGCATGCGCATGAACGACGACCTGACCGAGGTGGTGGGCGAGCCGATGCTGATGACCACTCCTACCGAGCCCTTTGAGCTGAAGTCCTTGCACGTGCGTGCCAAGCCAACCCTGTGGAACGAGGGCCCTTGTGTTATCAAGGTGGGTAACAAATATGTTATGAACTA
>SVQT01000072.1 GCA_015065215.1 Oscillospiraceae bacterium
CAAGCAGGTGCACCGCTCAGCAACCGTTTGGGCAATATCCAAATAATAATTTTCTTTGGAAATGCGCTCCATCTTGTCCTCCTTACTCCTGCGCGGGCACTCGCTACGCAAGACACAAATATACAGTATATATTATAACACATTATAAAAACAAAATCAAGAGGCCATTGAAAGGATAAAAGAAGGCAAGTCGCAATATGTACTGCCCCACATTGTATGGCCATACAATGTGGGGCAGTAGACTTTTTTATTTTAACATAGCAGGCTTTTTTTGCTCAATGTCCACTTTAGCCGCCCCGCTCAACCTTATACCCGCATACGGGGTGCGGTTTCTCTTGTTTTTGATATTTGCGCAAGGTCTCTTTAGTGGCCACGATTTTGTCAGCCAAGGTCACCAGCCACGCTTCTTTGCTTTTCGGAATACACCAAAAGGTCAGGGGAAACATATGCGAATAAATAATGTTCCGCTCCTTTTGCGAAAGCTCAAAATCCCGCCCGGCGTTTTCCAGCGCGAATTTGTGGTGCTTGAAGCCGTGCCAGCGGAACCCCTTATTCGGGTCGTGCCAATCGTAAAGATAGTAGTCATGTAGCAGCGCTCCGCGGATCAAGGCGCGGTGATCACATTGAACCCGGTATTTGACAGCGATGCGATAGGCCGTGTACGCCACTTGAATGCAGTGGGAATAAACGGTAATGTCTGAGTGCGAGATATACTGCTTCATCTCGTTATAGCGATGCTTGCCGACCACCTCTTTGGCAACTGCCAAAAAGGCTTTTTTATCTACTTCACTCCTCATCCTTATTTCCCCACTTTCGATGGATCTGATCCCGATAACCATGAATATCGGTCATATAATTGCTGACCATGCGATAAAAATTAAAGGGGCGCTTGCGCCCGGTTTCCTGGCGAAAATGCTCTTTGGCGCTCTGCTTTAGCTGATCAATATTGACAAGAGTGCGCATATGCGTAGCGTAGGATTTGATACGCTGCATCAGACGCAAGGAATGAACCAGATCCACGCAAAACACACCAACGTAAATGCCGATTATCAAAATCAGCCACGGCACGTCGATGACCTGCTCCACATAAACATGTAGCGGTACATACAAACCAAAATAGAAAACAGCGGAAATCAAGGTCCAAAACAGTGAAAATTTGGGGCAGATCAATCCTTTAAAATTCATCCATTCCTTGGAATAATCCCACAAGCGCACATGAAAGCACCGCACGGCAATCCACCCGCCGATCAGTTCAATCAAGGTCATAACAATGCAGGCCAGCAGCAATACCATGGCCACGTCAAGGACCGCGTACGGCATGCGGAATTTGATCCCGGAGATCAAATACAGCACGCAACCGCCTACGCCATAAAGGGGCAAGCAGCATCCGGTCAGAAAACCGGGATTAACCACCTTGCGGTGGCGGATGCCCCGATAAACCACCTCTATGCACCACCCTCCGGTGGCACAGACGCAGAATAGGAGCAAATATTGGAGTAAAATATCCATTTAACAATCCTTTCGGGAATCATTTTCTCGCTTTGCGGGAAAGCAGACGAACGTTGCTTTTTTTCGCTCCTTTGCCTTTCTTTTTGATCAAAATACCGCAAGTGACAACCACAATGGCAACACTTGTCGCCACACTGAGCACCACAAGAATGACAAATCCCGCTTCGCCACCGTCGGCATCCACAGGGGGCAAATGCATCAGATCCAGGGAATTGCCGTAACGGGTCATTTCCAGCGTCAACCCCGCCAAACGCTCTTCCACCTTTTGGTTGAGAGTCAAATAATAGGATTTTTCTTTCAGATACTGAAAGTTTTCTTCCACATAGGTGCTTTCCTTGGGCATGCGCATGATGATATAATAACCCTCGGCCATTTCAACCACCTCGCTCACGCCATATTCCGGCAAGGCAAAGGCCGCGCTTTCATAGGCCTGCTCCATTTCACCCTTTGCAAAGTAATAGCCGTGGCCCAAGGTATCACTCATATCGTTATTATACTTGCCGCCAATCTGCCGGCGCATGGCCGCGTAGCGCTCCTCATTGCTGGTAGCGGCCGCTACTTGGTTATAAACAAAAGTGGCATTGGCTCGGTTTTCCGCATCGGTTTTACCGTTGTCTTTCTTAACAAGTACGTGAACGGTACGAATAAAGTCCTCGCCGTTAATCAGCCTCCAGGCAGTTTCATCGCTGTCGTCAATATCGCCGTTTTTCAGCATGGTCTCGATCAGGGCGGGGGGCAGATGCTCCTCAATCGCCAGATAGGTACGCACATACCGGTCTGTAAGGTATTCCGCGTTCAAGCTGGCGATATACGCCTTTCGATCACCGTTAAAGGTCTCTGCGTTGGCAATGATTGCCTCCATATCCTCCTGCACCGCCCGACCGATCACACCCTTGTCCACCTCAAGGCCATAGTCCCGGCCGATCAGACGAAGCGCCTCTGATCGGGTAAGCAAGCGCCCCATAACAAAAGCTTTCAGCGCCGCTTGCTGTTCCGGGGTGGTCAGGGCATTCTCGTCAGCACGCTTCAGCTCGGCAATACGGGTCATGGTAATGTAATAAAGCGTATCGTATGTAATCTCCAATTCTCCTGCCATGGCAACAACCTTATTCGCCCGGCTGCTGGGTCGCGCTTCCCGAGCGGCGGAACAGCCACAAAAGGTCAGCAGAGTAAAAAGCACAAGCGCAAAAGCAAGAACGCGCCATCTTTTTTTGGTGGTCATACCGTGGGACCTCCTAACACAAAACATATTTTCTTATTTATTATAAATTACAGTTGTGAATATTTTGTGAATTGCTTGCCCCAAAGCGTCCTTTTTTGTGAAAAAGTTCGTAAATCCTCTTTCCAATATGAAAATATTATGCTATAATAATAAAAATAACGGTCAGGAGGTTGCAAATGAAGGAAACATATAGCATTCCCCTCTCTCAGCTGATTGAGGAATTCGGGCTTTCCCCTGTTTATCTGCCCGATGATGCGAAAAACATTATGATCTCCAATACCGAGGTCAATCGCCCCGGACTTGCGCTGGCAGGCTTTTTTGCTAAATTTGAGCAAAGCCGCATCCAACTGATTGGCATTGCGGAATACAGTTACTTGCAGGAACGGGACGAGAACAGAAGAAATGCCAAAATCGACGATTTTTTCCGTCATCAGCCGGTAGCCGTTATCATCACCTCTGATCTGTCCCCCTATGACCGCATGCGGGAAATGGCAGAGGCTCACAAGGTCCCCTTGCTGATCGCGAAAGAAAAGACCAGCCCCTTCATGGCTGCCCTGATCGCCTATTTGAATGTACAGTTATCCCCCCGCATCACCAGACACGGCGTATTGGTCGAGGTTTACGGCGAGGGACTTCTGCTGCTGGGCGATTCCGGTGTTGGTAAAAGCGAAACCGCCATCGAGCTGGTAAAACGAGGGCATCGCTTGATTGCCGATGACGCGGTAGAAATCAAGCGTGTTTCCGCCAAACGCCTGGTAGGCGAGGCACCTGCCATCATTCGTCATTATGTAGAGCTGCGCGGCATTGGCATTGTGGATGTACGGCGCCTGTTCGGCATGGGAGCGGTCAAAAATTCAGAAGGCATTGATCTGGTCATCAATCTGGAGCCTTGGGTTCAAGGCAAAATGTACGATCGCCTCGGTCTTGACAGTCAAACCATGAATATTTTGGGGATTGAGGTGCCTAGCATCACCATACCGGTCAAGCCCGGCCGAAACCTTGCCATCATTTTGGAAATCGCCGCCATGAACAACCGCCAGAAAAAAATGGGCTACAACACCGCGGAAGAATTTAACAGAAAACTAATGGGACAAATGGGTCTTGAAGAATAATCATGAAAGGAATCGCACAATGAACACTTTTGAAATGATCAATCAGCTAACCTCCGGCGCGTTGGATGGCCGCCTGACCGCGCTTTACGGCAAAGAAAATCTTGCCGCCACCAAGGCGCGCTATGAAAAAGCCATCCGGGCCTTTGCCGATCTGTACGGCGCCGACCGTGAAATCCATCTCTTCTCTGTGGCCGGTCGCAGCGAGCTTTCCGGCAACCATACCGACCACAACTTTGGTTGCGTTGTTGCCGCCTCGATCGATCTTGACATCATCGCCGTGGCAGCCGCCAACGACAATTCGACGGTTCGCGTAAAATCCGAGGGCTTCCCCGAAGATGTGGTGGACATTGCCGACTATAACACCCCCCGCAAAGAGCGCTTTGCCCATTCCGACGCCATTGTCGCCGGCATGTGCGCGGGCATGCGAAAGAACGGCTACCGGGTCGGCGGCTTTGATGCTTACACCACCTCCAGCGTGCTGAAGGGCTCCGGACTCTCCTCTTCCGCCGCCTTTGAGGATATGATCGGCAACATTGAAAACTACCTTTACAATGACGGCAAGGTCGACAACGTGGAGATCGCAAAGATCGCCCAATATGCCGAGAACGAATTTTTTGGCAAGCCCTGTGGCCTGATGGACCAAATGGCCTGTGGCGTGGGCGGCATTATCTCGATTGACTTTAAGGATCCCAAATCCCCCGTCATCAGCAAGATCAACTTTGACATCACCGCGGCAGGCTACAACCTCTGCATTGTAAACACCGGCGGTAACCATGCTGACCTAACGCCCGATTATGCCGCGGTTCCCGCCGAAATGAAGGGGGTTGCCGCCGCTCTTGGCAAAAAGGTTCTGCGCGAGACCGACGAGGAAGCTGTTATTGCCGCTATCCCCGAGCTGCGTGAAAAGCTTGGCGACCGTGCCATCCTGCGCGCCCTGCATTTCTTTGCCGAAAACCGCCGTGTATCCGATCAAAAGGCGGCCCTTGAGGCAGGCGATCTGGACAAATTCTTTGAGAATGTGATTGCTTCCGGTCGTTCCTCCTTCTGCTATTTGCAAAATGTCTACACCCCCAAAAATCTAACCGAGCAGGGCCTTTCTCTGGCTCTGTGCCTGGCAGACCGTTATCTTGCTGATAAAAAGGGCGCGTTCCGTGTGCACGGCGGCGGCTTTGCCGGTACCATTCAAGCATTCCTCCGCTCTGAGGATGTGGCCGGCTTCCGCTCCTTGATGGATACTGTATTCGGCGAGGGTGCCTGCATTGTGCTTCGCATTCGCGCGGAAGGTGCTACAAAGATCGACTGATCGCAAAACCGGTACATGATTGAACAGGGGATGTCACATTTGGCGAGAGCCGAAATCTGACGC
>SVQT01000002.1 GCA_015065215.1 Oscillospiraceae bacterium
GTTGTTGGCAGAATCGTTTTTCAGCACGGTCCTCGCGCCGAGGAGAGCAGCTTGCACGGCGTGCTGGATACCGATCTGCTGGAGATCGTGCGTGACCGCTTGAAGGCATTCAATCAGGGTGAATACGCCACCCGCGAGAATGCTTTGGCTATTACTCACATTGAGGAAGCCCTTCTGTGGATGAACAAGCGCGTGGAGGATCGCGCCGAGCGCGGGGTGCTTGGTACCACGCAGAAATGACGGCAAGCACAACGCTGACCGTTGCCGACATGATCGAGAAGCGGCGGCAGCGGTGGGAGGAGCGGCACGACTTGGAATATGATACCAAGCTTGTGGAGGCGGCGGCGCGGCGGATCCTTTCCGACCGTGCGCTGATGCAGGAGATCCTGGACCGTCCCTATCTGCTCATTGAGGTGGCATTTCACATCGTGGACAAGGAAAAGGACACGGTGCCCTTCTTTTTCAACGAGGTGCAGCGGGATTTCATCCGTCAGTATGAGGAGAACGGCACCGACCGTGCTTATATCGTGCTGAAGGGCCGTCAGCAGGGCTTTACCTCCCTGATCACGGCCATGCAGACCGCCTTTGCTATTGTGCGGCGCAACTTTTCGGGCATGACCTTGGCCGACTGTGCCGACAACACCCGCGCCATCTTCAACGATAAGGCGCGCATGGTCTATGAGCGTCTGCCTGATCTGCTCAAACCCAACGAGCGCTTTAACAGCAAGAACGAGCTGTTTTTTGACAAGCTCAATTCCTCCTGGCGCATCCAGGTGGCCGCCGAGCAGGTGGGTCGTTCCCGTACCCTGAATTTCGTGCACTATTCCGAGGCGGCCTTCTACAAGTGCTCCCTTGCCGCCATGCAAAAGAGTATCGGCGAGGCCTGTACCCACGATGCTTTCCGTGTATTTGAGAGCACTGCCAACGGCTATAACGAGTTCAAAAATCTGTGGGACGGCGGCAGCTGCGTCAACCTCTTTTACGGCTGGTGGCGCACTGCCGAGTACCGCACCACCGATCACCGCGCACTGGAGCGCATTTCCGACACCTGGATCTGCGAGCGTGTGAAGATGCTGGAGGGGATGGGGCTCGACCGCGATCAGATTGCGTGGTATTGCCGCAAGTATGAGGGATATATCGACAAGGCGTCCATTCGCCAGGAGTACCCCTGCACCCCCGAGGAGGCCTTTATCGCATCGGGCGACTGTGTGTTTGATATCGAGGCCATCCACAACCGCCTGATTGAGGTGCGGCAGGCACCTCCGCCCCGCGTGGGATACTTCACCTATCGCAAGATCGTGGAGCCCTTGAAGGACGGTTTTGGCGCCGTTGTGGGCTACACCGAGCGCCTTGCCGATATTGCCTTTAAGGAAGCCCTTGACGGCTATATCAAGCTGCATACCGAACCCGAGGTGGTAGAGAAGAACGGGCGTGTGACGGGGCTCGTTCCTTACGTTGTGGGCGGTGATACCGCCGGCACGGGACAGGACTTTTTCACCGCCAAGGTGCTGGACAACAGGGAAGGGCGCACCGTCGCCACCCTGCACAAGCAGCGGCTGGACGACGATCTGTATGCCGAGCAGATGTACTGCCTCGGTCACTATTACAACATGGCGCTGATCGGCATTGAGACCAACTACAGTCGCGTGCCTATGCGGCGACTGCAGGATCTGGGCTATCCCAATCTGTATTTGCGGGAGAACACAAGCGGCATGGCCGACGTGCCCGAGCGGGTGCTTGGCTTTGAGACCACCACCCGCACCAAGCCCATCATCGTGGCGGAGCTGATCATGCGGATGCGCGAAGACATCACGAGGGAGTGTGACCCCGAGACGCTGGAGGAAATGACCACCTTTGTGCGCAAGGAGAACGGGCGCACCGAGGCCATCGGGGGCTGTCACGACGACCTTGTGATGGCGCTTGCCATTGCCCATTTTATAAGGGGGCAGCAGGCGGTGTGTGTGCAGGACGTGCTACCGGAGGAAAACCGCGTGCTGGAAGAGATGTTTCATTATACCCCTGAGGTTGAGAGCGAGGGAGCTTTCATGTCTTGGGATGATTTTTGAGGAGGATACATGGAGCTTACAAAAGAGGACGTGCTGGCGTTGCGATTGGAGATCTCGGAGCTGCGGCGCGAGATGGCCGAGTTGCGGCGGGAGATCGCCGCAAGAGGATTGCCCGCGGTGCAGAGCGTAACGGCTACCACGCCGCGTGAAAACGAGGATAAGGTCAGCACCGATCAGATCGTGACCGAGTGGATAGAAGGGGAGGACGCATGGAAAGCGAAAGAGACGAAATAAAGCGCGGCGAGAGCCGCGACGAGGCTGCCGGGCGTATCCTCAAATGCTTTGAGGACGGTATGCGCTATCAGAGCGAGATGGGCTTTGTGCAGAAGTTCCCGAAATTCGTGGATTTCTTTGAGGGCCGACAATGGCCTGCCGCCACAAAAAATACGCAAAATCTGCCGAGGCCCGTGTTCAACTGCACCAAGATGATCGGCAGAAACAAGAAATCTGCCATTTTGTCGGTGCCCGGCAAGATCGTGTATCACGCCGAGAACGACTCGGATCGCGTGAAGGTGTTCAACGATTTTGCGGCATACATCCAAAAGGAGATGAAGCAGGATGCGTTGGACAAGGACGCCATTGACGATGGCGTGAAAAAAGGCTCCTATCACTATCACTATTTCTGGGATGAGAACGCCCACGGCCTGGATGCCACCGCCAAGGGCGCCCTTCGCTGTGAGATCGTGGATCCCTTGAAGATCTTTTTCTCTAACCCGAATTGCCATGACGAGCAGCGGCAGAAATGGATCCTGATCGCCACCCGTGAGGAGGTGTCCTCTGTGCGCGCCATGGCGGATAGCGACGTGAACAAGGCTGATATCGCACCCGATAAGAACACCGAGAACCACTACGGGGAAAAGGAGCAGGGCGACGGGCTTGTGACGGTCCTGACCCGCTATTTCCGCGTGAACGGTGAGGTCTGGTGGGAGAAGGCCACCAAGAGTATGCTGATCTGCGCGCCCCGTCCGCTTGCCCCCGACGTAGAGGGTGCACTGCGGGAGATGGGGATGGATGAACAAGGAGACGGCGGGAGCGCAAACGGCGCGCCTGTGCGCGGCTTCTCGCTTTATCCCATCGTGTCTGGCAGCTACGAGCGCCGTGAGGGCTCGATCTACGGTATTGGCGAGGTGGAGGGCCTGCTGCCTGTGCAAAAGGCCATCAATCTGCTGTTTGCTTTGCTGATCCTGAACAATCAGCAGGTGGCTTGGGGCAAGTACGTGGTGCATCCCCAGGCGTTGCGCGGGCAGCGACTGACCAACGAGCCGGGGGAGGTGATCACCGATTACTCGCCCGGCGCCAACGGCATCCGCAAGCTCACCGAGCAGGTGATGCAGTCCCAGCCCATTGAGCTTGCTACCACCATGCTGAACCTCCTGCGCTCGGTCTCGGGTGCCACCGAGGTCATGACCGGCGAAACGGTTGGCTCCAATATGTCGGGTGCCGCCATCGCCGCTCTGCAGGCGCAGGCACAGCAGCCCGTGGAGGAGCTGCGCGAGAGCTTCTGGCAGGTGAAGGTGCGGCAGGGATTGGTGCTGGCAGAGTTTTTCAAGCACTACTATGCGGGCAAGCACTTTACCTATTCCGTGAAGGCAGAGGACGGTACCGAGCAGATAGCCGACGGTGTTTTTGACGGCGCTGCTTTTGCCGATCTCACCTTTGACGTGGTGGTGGAAGCCGCCAGAGGCTCCAAGTCCTCCACGGCGGGTGATATCAATATGCTGGATGCGGCGCTGGCGAGCAAAGCCATCGACTTTGAGACCTACGTTGCCATCTACCCCGAGGACGCGATCTCGCATAAGGACGAGCTGCAGGAGGCGCTTCGAGCCTTGAAGCAGAGCGAGAACGCCCAGCTGAAGGCGCAGGTGGAGCAGATGCAGCAGCTTCTGACCGCCATGCAGCAGCAGCGTGAGCAGGAGCAGCGGGCGCTTGCCTCCGTGATGGAGACCCAGCAGGAGAACAGGCGCCTGCAGCAGGCACTGGCGATCCTTGCCGCCGAGGCAAAGAAAGCCGTTAACGCCGCCAACGAGCAGATACGTCTTGGCAACGAGGCATTGAAGCAGGTGCGCGGTGATGCCGCAGAGTTTGCCGAGCATATTGCAAAGGCGGAAGGTGTGCGGGTGCCGACAGAGGCACCGATCACGGGCGATTCGTGAATCGCCCCTACAAGATAAATCGGCGAGAGCCTTTTTATACAAACAATTCGCAAGGAATAGCGCAAAAATCCAGACGTTTGCGATTTTGCAGACGGAGAGGACGATATGTCTGAAGAAATGAACGTGGCGGTCCCTGCGGTCGCCGAAGGCACTGCGCAAACAAGCGCCGCAGAGGCGCAGACCGCCGCCGCAGTGGGTGGTCAGACGGCAGAGGTGAACGATGCGACCTTTCAGGACGAAGGCAAGACGAGCGAGGGGACGCCCTCGGGCTCCGATGGCAAGGACGGAAAGGCGGAAACGGGCAAAAAGCCCCAGAGCAAGGACACCAACGCTGAATTTGCCCGCAAGAGGCGGGAAGCAGAACGGCAGCGCGAGCTGACCGAGACCCGAAACAAAGCGATCATCGATGCACTTGGCGGCAAGAACCCCTACACCGGCGGCGACATGAAGGATGCCGAGGACGTGGCGGAGTTCCTGACCATGCGCGAGATCGAGAAGAAGGGCGGCGATCCCGTCACGGACTATTCGGGTCACGTAAAGGCACAGCAGAGAGCAGAGCGCGAGAAGGAGCGCACCGAGGCGGAGCAGCGGGAATGGTATGACAAGGACCGTGCCGATTTTGCCGAGAAGCACCCCGACGTGGATCTGAACGCGCTGATCGCTGACGAGGCCTTTGCGGATTACGCGGGGGGCAAGGTGGGAGAGAAGCCCCTCGCCGAGATCTACGAGGGTTATTTGAAGATGACCGCACGGATCGAGGATGCCGCCAACCGAAAGGCGGCGCAGGCTGTGGCAAATGCCAAGGCTTCTCCCGGCGCACTGGCCGGCGCCGCGCAGGTGGATTCGGATTTCTTTACTGCGGAGCAAGTAAGAGCTATGACACCTGAACAGGTCAAAAAGCATTACGACAGCATTATGAGGTCAAAATCCAAGTGGTGATGTCGTAGCATCACATCGAAAGGAAGGATTTCAATCATGGCTTACAATAATTTTGTGCCCCAGCTGTGGGCAGAGAAGATCGACAGAGATCTGAATCAAAACTGCGTGTATGCAGAGGATACCAACCGTCAGTATGAGGGCACCGTTAAGAAATGCGGTGACACTGTTCGTATCACGGGCGTGCAGAAGCCTACGATCCGCACGCTGGTTACATACAGCGGTGGAACCAGAGTCGGTGCGGGCACTTCTAATATTGAGGGACCCGAGACTCAGACCGGCACCGAGGTGGTTCTGGTGATCGACCAGATCCGCTACTTCAACTTCAAAGTGGACGACGTGGACAAGGCGCAGGCGCTTTCCGGTCTGATGGACGCGCTGATGGCTGAGGCCAACGAGGCGCTTGCCGGTGAGGTGGACAAGTATCTGGCGCATATTCACGTGACTGGTTCTGAAGCAGACGGCTACACTGCCGTTACCGTGGACAACGCCACCACCGATGGTGTGACGGTATCTACCGTGACGGAAAGCTCCGTGACTCACGATACCATTCTGGATGCGTTCGACAAGGCACAGCAGAAGCTGTACGAGCAGAACGTCAACCCCTCCACCGAGGTGGTTATCACCATCCCTCCCGCTGTTTATCGCTTGTTCCGTAAGGCTTACGTGCTGCGCGATACCGATAACAGTGAGATTATGAAGAACGGCAAGGTGGGCAAGTATGGCAATATGACCGTGAAGCTGACCAACACCGTAGCGAAGGAATCCGACGGCGAATATCACATTCAGGTTAAGACCAAGCGCGCGATTGCTTATGCACAGCCCTTGCGCCACGTAGAGGCTTACCGCCCCGAAGGTGGTTTTGCTGATGCAGTGAAGGGTTTCATCCTCTTTGGCGCGAAGGTGGTTCGCCCCAAGGAGATCGTCGATCTGGCGTTGACCGTTGCCACGAGCGCGGCCTAAATCAAAAAACACCCCTGTTTCGGCAGGGGTGTCATACGTGGTTTAAGGGGAAGGCTGTGTTTTTCACTCCTGGCACGGCGGAGAGGTTCGATTCCTCTCGACCACACCAAAAAATTAAAGTGAAACGAGGGAAGAAGCATGACGCTGGGAGATATCAAGGCAGAGGCCTTGCAGCTGATGGGATTTGAGGAGGACGTTGCCGCCGACAACGTGGAGGATTACAGCGAGGATGAGAACTGGGCGCCGCTGCTGCGGCAGATGTGGAGCGCGGTCAACCGTTGCTTTGCCGATCTGGAAACAAAGCGCGTGCTGCCTCTCAGGCGTGCGGAGCTGGAGAGCCCCACGGGGAAGGGCGGTTGGCGGCGCTTCCGTTATGACGAGATCGAGGGGCTTTTTGAGGTCGTGCGCGTGGTGGTGGAGAGCGGTGATCACATCGACGACGACCACCCTTTCCTCCTGGAGGATGGCGGTTCGCTTCGCGTAATGGATTTTGACGCCGGCGCCACCTATGCGGTGCTGTACCGTCCGCGCCTCACGCGCTTGACGGTGAACAGCGGCTACGATACCGAGATACCGCTCCCCGATGCGCTGGCTGCGGCGATCCCGTATTTCGTGAAAAGCGAGGTCTATCGGGTGGACGAGCCCGACGAGGCAGGGGAGGCGCGCAACCTTTACGAGGCGGCGGTGGAGCAGTACGCCGCCCGGGCTGAGATCAGCCGGCAGGGCACTGTGCAGACGGTGTATGGGGTGGATCTGACATGAGGGCAAGAAGCAACATTTCGCTGAAAAACAGATACACGGCCACGCTCGGGGGATTCAAGGGTGTGGATCTGAACACCTCGCCTTTGCGGGTGGAGAGAGAACGTGCCAGCAGCATGAAGAATTTCATCTGTGACAATGGCATCAACCACAAGCGCCCCGGCTGGGAGCAGTGGTTCCGCATGGCAGATGAGAACGGCGCGGCCTTTGCCGTTCACGGTGTTTTTCCCTTTGACGAAAACGGCACCGAGATCCTGCTGGTCCATGCGGGTACCGGCATCTACCGTGCGGTGCGCAGTCCCGACGGCAAATGGGTAACGACGCGCCTGGACGACGGCTCTCTTGGGATCAGCGAGGAGCGCTCTCAATGCTTTTACCGTGGCGGCAGGGCATTTATCGCGGGCTGCGGCAACTACCTTGTGTACGGCGAATTTGACGGTGAATACGCCTTGAAGGAGGTGGCCGAGATCGCCTACGTGCCGACTACGACCATCGGCATCGGCGGCAGTGCGGAGGTGCAGGAAACGCTGGATGCGGTCAATTTGCTGACGAGGAAGCGGATCAACAAGCTGATCGGACGGAAGATCGTGGAAAATGAAAATTCTTCTTCTGCCGACAATAACGGCAACTATGAGCTGGCGCTGGATGGTGAGGCGGCCCCCGCTTCTATTAAAATCGAGATCGAAGGGCAGAGCTGGGTCACCCATAAAACCGGCACTTTTTATACTAGTACCTGTATACCGTATGCTGCCACGTTGGAAGGAATGGCGAACGGTAAGCTGATCCTTAAGGAGCTTTCCTCCGCCGATTACGTCACCGGTGGCAATACGGGTGCCAGCCAATACGGCGTCAATAGTGAAGCCGGCAGCATTCGGATGGCAGACGACGGCAACACGAGGATCAAGCTATATTTCGGCGCCGAACCGCAGAGCGATCCGGGTGCCGGGAACATCAAGGTCACCTATGATGCGGTCGTGGGTGATGACTACGACGAAAGTCGCATCCAGGACTGCCGCTTTGGTGTGCTGTTCGGCGCGAACGGCGCGGACGACCGCCTGTTTCTTGCCGGTAACGGTAAGTACAAAAATATGGACTTTTGGTCCGAATGGAACGACTTTACCTATTTCCCCGACGGCAACACCATGGAGGTGGGCGGTGCCCATTCGGCTATTACCGCCTATGCGCGGCTTTCTGACACCACCTTGGCGGTATTGAAGGAGGAGAAGGCGGGGGAACCCACCATCTTCTACCGCACCAGCAGGGAGCGCACCGAGGAGGATGGCATTGTGCTGAAGCAGTGGTTTCCGGTTTCCGCCGGTATCGCCGGTGACGGTACCGTGAACCCCCACGCGGTCGCCACGCTTGCGGGGGACGTGCTGACCTTGACGCGAAACGGCGTACATGCGCTGGTGCTTTCCGCCAACGTGGCAAGCGGTGAGCGATACACCAGAGAGCGGTCCCGACCCATCTACCGCGAGCTTTCGAGCGCAAAGCTCAGTGATGCGGCGGGGATCGTGTACCGCAACCGCTACTATCTCTCCCTCCCCGACACGGGCAAGTGCTACGTGGCGGATGCCCATTACAAGGCCATCTTTGAGGGCACCACCGACTACAACTACGAATGGTGGATCTGGGAGAACGTGCCTGCCACCTGCTTTGCGGAATATGCGGACAAGCTGATCTTCGGCACGCCCGAGGGGCTTGTATGCGCTTTTACGGAGGGAAGCTTTACCGACCGCACCTATACCGAGGTAAAGGGCGGTAATATGCTGGCAAGAGAGGACGGCGCGATCACCTACAGTATTACAACGCCGCCCGATGATTACGAACGTGTGGTGCTGGAAGGAAACGTATACGCCCGATCGGAGGACGGTACGTTGGAGAGCCTTTCGGGGGTGGAGCTTTACGTTAAAGAGGTGAACACCGCCCAATGGTTCACCGTGGCGCGGGACCCTGCGCTGCAGCATCCGCTTTTCATCTGTACCGACGGAGAAGCATCGAGCTGGACGGGGCGCTTCATCCACGTGACGCCCGTGGAGGCGGAGTGGATCACGCCGATCATGGATTTCGGCACCAACGCCCAGAGTAAAACGCTACTACAGCTGACCGTTGCCACCGAGCCGGGGATCGAGGGTAACGTGACCTTCGGCTATGAGACGAGGCGCATGCTACGGCAGATGCACGCGGACCGCGCCTTGGCGGTACCTGTAGAGCAGAATGCGGTGGAGATCGGCGGTGACAAGGGCTTTTCCTTTGACGACATCGATTTCAATAATTTTTCCTTTGATACCGCATTTGCGTGCAGTTATACCAAGCGGATGTGTCTGCGGAATTTCAACTTTATTCAGTTCAAATTCGGTTCAAATACTGACGAGGATTGCGCCGTTTCCGGCGTGACCCTGATCTATAAGATCAACCAGAACAACAGGGGGGTGAGATGATGGCGAACAAAATCACGCCGATCAGCGAGACCGATCGGAATGCGCTGAAGCGAAAAACGGCGGCGGTGCTTCCCGACAACCCTGCCGCATGCGGCATGAAGGCGGCACAGGTCAAACCGAAATTTTGGCAAGCTCTTGTGGATGGCGATGAGTCGGTGGCGGGCCTCATCAACCGCTTGATCGGTGAGGCAAATAAGGCGTTTGCTAAAGCGGTGGAGCAGGTTTCCTATGACCCCGACACCGAAAAGATCACGTTGACTTTTGGTGACGGTTCGACAGAACCGTTGGACTGCCCAAAGCAAGGTCCCACCGGCGCACCCGGCAGGGACGGTGCGGACGGTATTTCGCCCACTGTAGAGACCGCCCGTGTGGAGGGTGGCTACCGGATCACCGTGACCGACGCAAATGGCCCCAGCACCTTTATTTTGCCCGACGGCGCCAAGGGTGAGACCGGCGACCCCTTCCGCATTGCCAAGACCTATACGAGCGTTGGCGAAATGAACGCCGGCTTTGCCACAGACGAAGTGCCGGAGGGGGGCTTTGTGCTGATCGCCACCGGGTCGGTGGAGGACGCTGACAACGCAAAGCTCTTTGTGAAGGGTGAGACGGGCTATCAATATCTGATCGACCTGTCGGGTGCCACGGGCATCAAGGGAGATGCGGGCAACTCAATTAAAAGCATTGCCAAGACTGGCAGCTCGGGGCTGGTGGATACCTACACCGTGACCCTGACCGATGGCAGCACCTATCCCTTTACCGTGACCAACGGTAGGGATGGCACCAACGGTCAGGACGGAGCGGATGGCAAGGACGGCAAGGACGGCGTTTCGCCCACCGTGAGCGTGACACAGATCGCCACCGGACACACGGTACAGATCACCGACGCAAGCGGCACCAAGACCTTTACCGTGACCAACGGTAGGGATGGCACCAACGGTCAGGACGGAGCGGATGGCAAGGACGGTGTTTCGCCCACCGTGAGCGTGACACAGATCGCCACCGGGCACACGGTACAGATCACCGACGCGAGCGGCACCAAGACCTTTACCGTGAAGGACGGTGAGCGGGGAGATAGCGTTATTTCCACCGTAACCGCCACATCCCATGATGGCATCATCTACACCGGGACGTTGGAGGGCTTGGAAAAATACGAAAACGGTATGCTTGTTGTATTTATTCCGAATATGGCGAATATCGGCAATGACGCATATTTTGGCATCAATGATCTTGACCTTTTTTCCATCAGGATTGATTGTGAAGGGGGGTATACATACCAGACGAATACCGAGTGGATCAAACAGAACAAGCCCATTCTGTTGATGTTGTCCGAAGTCGGTGGCATCCGGTATTGGGCGGCATTGACCAATGACCGAGCACACACGATCACGGATAAAATGTGGTTTGTGGATAGGCTTGAAAGATATTCCAGAGGAAATGGCACCGTTCATGTTGAGCTACAAGGTGAGGTAAACGCAACCCGTAGAACCTTTCATTGCGTCGGTTCTTTTCGTTTTGACGGTACGACAAGCACTTCTGAGTATTATGTATTGGGCCACGATCAGCTAAACAGTTTGCTTCGTGAAAACACTGAAAATGTGCCATACGTATCTGTATGCAAAGGAAAATGGTGGGCGGTGACGAGCGGCAACGACATCATTGGCTATGGCACAAGGATGGTTTTTAACAAGGGATCAGGCATTATGCTTGGGCGAGCGTATCTCCGGGATACTGCCGATTTCGGCGCTTGGCCATTGTCAAATCTGATGAATGGAACGAACGGTGCCACCGTGTACTTTGAGTTTTTTGGAGAAATTAGCTAAAGGAGAGCATTACATGACTGAACATTTTGAAGGGATGACCATTGAAGAAATCAACGCGGCTGTGTTAAGAAAAATCAAAATCCGGAAACGCCTTGAGGCATTAAGCCAAGATTTTATGCAAGTCGTGGCGGGTGAAATCATCCCCGATCTGGATGAGCGCAAGGCTGAATTTGTAGCACTGCACAACGAGTTACGTGTGCTTGAGGGAAAGGAGCCGCGCCTTGTCGCGGCAGAAGGAGAAAACGTATGAAAAAGAGAATGCTGTTTTTGCTGCTGGCCGTTGCCGTACTAGCGGCAGGCGTCGCGCTTGGCGTACTGATCGCCACCGATGCCGCTGGAGGCGCGGACAAGCCCGTCTGGCAGGCTGTGATCGAGCAAAAAATACTGCCCTTGGTGACGACGGCCGTGTCTGCCATTGCGTCGTATTACATCATGAATTGGCCGTCGATCTCCAAAATCAACGCGGCGGCGGCGCAGGCTTCGCTTTCCGCCGCGGGCTTTGACGGTGCCGCGGGGGGGATCGTGAAGGTGACGACGGCAGTGGAGGGAGCTGTAGAGAAGATCACCGCATTGGAAGCCAGGATCGTGGCTATGGAGGCTGCGGACAGCAAGCGACACGAGCAGGATCACGCCCTGCTTGCGGCAGGTGTGAAGATCATGGCGCTCGCCTTTTCACATGAGAGCGAGCTTGTAAAAAACGGCACCGCCAGCGCCATTGTGAAGCTGGCGGAGGAGGAGCAGGATGGAAGCAAATGAGAAAAAGAACGGCAAAAAGCAGCTAAGACGCCGCTATATTACCCTTTGCATCTGCTCTTATCTGGTGCTGGTCGGCCCGCTGCTGGCGGTGCTTTGCGCCAACCGCGCCCGCTATTTTACCACCGTGGCTGACACCGTAAAGATCGGCGTGGGCGGGCTGATCTGCCTTGTGATGGTGGCACTGCTCATCGGCGGCAAGCTACGCGTGCCGAGCGCTCTTATCGTTCTGTCCTTTGTGTTCGTGATGTCCTGGCTCCTGGGCAATCTGCTGGAGGATCTGATGTTGCTTTCCGGCTGCGCGCTTGCCGGAAAGGCGGCGGATTGGATCTTCTTTGTGCCGCACATCAGGCGGCTGCGTGAGCGGATCCACATCGAAAGGCAGGCAACTGCCACGGCGGACGCCGTGACGGCGGCCTTGGAGAGGACCGGTAGGGTATGAGCGACAGAAAAATGATATGGAGCGATTTCCTCGGCTACGTTGGCGTAGCCGTGGTGGCGCTTTTGTATATCGGCACCGCGATGTTCGTGCCAACCGCCTCCGGCAAGAGTATTGGCACCATTCTTGCCGACGGCGCCCTTGGCTTTGCCCTTGGTGTGGCGATCAACTTCAATCTCAACCTACAGGGCATTTTGAAGGGCAAGAACGCTCCGCAGATGCTCTTGACCAGAGAGGAGCACGGCAAGACTGTGGATCGGATCGCGAGGCACATCCACCGTCTGGACGGCTGGTGTGCTGATCAGAACGCCGAGGCGCTCAGGCGTGAGCGTAGCCGCATTCTGATCGCCGCCGGCCTTCGCTATGAGGATCATTTTGACGAAGACGGCAAGGCAATAGAGGTTGTTTTCACGGGTGACAAGGACGTTGTGAAGCTGCGGCGCAAGGCTTGGCGAGCGGCGTTGCGAGTGAAGCTGACCCCACTTTCTACCGCTTCGCTGACCGGTGACGGCGAGCGACAGGGAGATCCCTTTAACTTTGGTGAAAACCCTGAGCAATACCAACGCCGCACCAATCTGACCGACGTCGGCTCTAAGATCGTGATGGCGGTCGTATTCGGCTACTTTGGCGTGGATATGATTGCCGATTTTCATTTTGAGGAGCTGGCGTGGCGCGCGCTGTACGTGGCGATTCTGCTTGCCTTCGGCATCGCCAAGCTGCTGCGCTCCTACCTTTTTATGGTGGACACCTACCGCGGCGGCATCGTGAAAAAGATCAATTACTTACAATCGTTTGAAAACTGGGCGGCAGAGTCGCCGGAAGGAGATAAGGATGAGTTTGGAAAACTACAAGACCGAGCAGCAGAATCTGCTGGAGGCACAGAAAACGAAAGCCAAGGAACAGGCGGCGCTGAACCATCAGAAGCTGCTCAAATACCTGCCCCAGCGCACGGCGGGGCAGAGCCTTGGCATGACCGAAAGCGCCAAAATTGCCGCGTATAACGCCCTGACGGAGCAGAAGGGGGCGGCGGATGCCGCCTTTAACCGTGGCATGGCGGATCTCAACAACTACGTGCGGGAGCAGGAGAAAACCGAGCAGGATGCCCTGTATAACGAGATCATGACCACCATTGACAGTCAGACGTGGAATACCACCGCCGAGCTGAGTAACTACCTCTTTGGAGAGGACGGTCAAAGCGGTGTTGCGGCAGGGCTCTCGGACAGTCAACGTGCACAGGTGCAGCAGCGTCTGGATTTCTATCGGAACAACCGTGATCAGCAGGCGGCGGATGCGGCGTTCAATGCAGACCCCATTTCGGTTTCTGCCGTGGAAGGCCTCAGCGTCAACAACGATTCGCTTAACGAAAAGGACACGGATGGCAGCGAAAAATTCTCTGTGAAAGACGGAAATGGTAAGAAATACCGTGTCAAATCGTCGCAGCAGGTCAGCAGCGGCGATAATGAGATCGCAAAGGCGATCGTTGGCAGCGTTGGCCGCAACAAGCTTACAAAGGGTGCGATCTATCAGGCCGGTGACGAGCTTTATGCGTATATTGGCACAGATGCCGCCGGTAATTATCTATTTGCCAATATTGTGGAGAGAGACCACTACGGGTTCGAGGGCAAAAGCGGCTATAAAGCGCTTCAAAAGTACCTGAAAGGGGAAAAGAAGGAGTAATTATGGCAAACAAACTGACACTTTACGACCGCTCGGCACGAGCGGATGCGATCCGGCAAGTGCGGGAGAACCGTCTGAACGTATATAAGGCCTCTCCCCCTGCGGCTTCGCAGGAGCCGGAGGAGGAAAAGGCCGGCGTGGGCAAAAAGCTGTTGGCAACATACGGCGACCTCGCCGCAAACCTCTGGGGAGGAGCGCTGAAGGGTGTGGAGGGCGTGGTTGATTTTGCTACGGGCTTGATACCGTATATCGGCGTGCCCGGCTTCGGCTTGCTTGGCGTGGTCGGTGGCGCTGTTGCCGGGCAAAGGTTCAAGGATGAGCTGCAGGAGTTTATTGCCAAGGATTGGGTCGGCACTTACGTGGCCGACCCTTTGCAAAATCTGACGAAGGATAGCTATCTGAACCAGGGGAAGGCCGGCGAGATCATCGAGGGTGTGGTCGGCGGCGTGGGGCAGATGCTGCCTGCCGTGGCAGTCACGTTGGCCACGGGTGGCGCCGGTGCTTCTACAGCCGTATCGCAGGCGGCAGCGCTGGCGACCACCGCATTCGGTGCCGCAGGCGGCGCCACAGAGGAGGCCTTCAAGGAGGGCGCCGGCTACGAGCAGGGTCTGCTGTACGGTACGGCGGTCGGTGCGGTAGAGGCAGGCACCGAGAAGCTGCTCCCCGGTCTCGGCGGTCTTTACGGTAATGGCGCCAAGGCGGCGGCAAAGAGCCTTGGAAAATCCACGCTAAAGCAGGTCGGCAAGGAGGTTGCCGAGGTGGGGCTGAAGCGGGTCGCCAAGGAGGCGATCGGCGAGGGCGTGGAGGAGATGATCTCCGAAACGGTGAGCCCCACGCTGAAAACCATTTACAAGGGCAAGGATGCCCTGCGGGAGTACAGCGACGCGGATTTCTGGGGCGGCGTGCTGGAGGCAGGCGTGATCGGCGCGGGCACCTCGGTGGCGTACGGCGGCACCGTGGGTCGCGCCATGAAAACCACGGGCGTGTATGCGGATGCCAATAGTGTGGCGGAGCATATTGAGGAGCAGAAGAAGCTGCGCGGCAAGGCAGGGCTTTCACAGGCGGATCGGGTGCAGATCGAGCAGAATATCAAGGCCGATCAGGAATTGCTTTCGGGCCGGTTGCAGAAGCTCTCCGAAAAGAAGCGTGCCAAGGTGTTTGAGAAGATGCCGACCTTCAAGGCCATGTTTGAGGCAGACGGCACCGTGAAGGCCGAGCAGGCGGCGGCGCTGGATGCCAAGATCAAGGCGGCAGAGGACACCACCTACAGCGCGGATATCCGCAGCTCCACGGCTGATGCCGAGCGGATCACCGAGGCATTGAAGAACGGCTCCACCGAGGAACACGAGATGCGCGCCTTTACGGGGGAGATGACCGAGGACCAAAGCAAAAACGCAGATGCTGTACGTGAGTTTATGGGCGCTGTGAGCGAGCGCAGCGGTGGTGTTGTGGGTGACTACGTGATCGCCGAGAAAGCGCCCGAGGGCCCTGCCTATTTTGATAAAAAGACCGGCTTGACGGTGATCGGTATGGATGCGGTGGAGAACGGCACCGCCCTGGAAGCGGTGACACGTGAACTGGAAAAAGCAGGTTGGCAAGAAGCCGTGGTGCACGAGACCTTCCACACGATCGAGGACACCAACGCCGGCAAGGAGCTTGCCAAGCTGGTGACGGACAATGAGACCTTGCGCAATCTTGCCATCACCGACGTGCTGAAGCGCAGGTATTTGCAGGACTTTTTCGGCAAGGACGGGAAGAAGGCAGATGCCAAGACCGTTGCGGACGGTGTTGCAAAGCTGATCGAGAGGGAGAATAACGGCGAGGTGCTGACCGAGAGCGAGCAGGAAGCCCTGGACGAATACAGAGACGAGGTTGCCGCCTTTGCCAACCAGCGCTTGCTTGGCAACAAGGCGTTTGTGAAAAAGCTGATCACCACAGAGCCCTCCACGGCGGAAAAGCTGATTGCCAAGATCCGGGAGATCCGCGAGGACTTGAAGGTGCGCAAGGATCCCGAAGCCAAGGCGCAGCTGGAGCTTGTGCGCAAGGCAGAAAAGCTCTTTATGCAGGGTCTTTCCGAGGCGGGCGGTACCATTGATGCTGCGGGTAAGATCCATTTGGCCAATCGGGAGGAGGATGAGGAAAAGGGTAAGGTCAGGCGCCTTGCCAACCCGAAAAGCGTTGACAATCTGACCGAGGAGCAGTATAATAATTTTGGATGGGTGAGAGCCAATGATGTGCTGAACAGCGGCGAGTGGAAGGACTTTACAAGCAAGTTCGCCGATGCCGTGACAAAGCAGACGAATCCGCCCAAAACAAAAGGCGGCGAGTATATGATCGCCGTGAGTGACATTGACGATGCGCTGCATTATGGCACCGATAATATCATCGTTTATGCCAAGGGATCTATTGAAAGCCCGCAGGTGTCGCGGATATTGAAGATTGATCTTGATAACGAAACGGATCTTGACAGAGAGAGGAGAAAAATTTATGTTACTGCAAGGCGAGGCTTACAGCCGACGTCTGGAGGAGTTTTCCGATTCTACGCTTCAACTGATTTTGGACGTGGACTCTATGAGCAAGGAAAACGCCATCAAGAGTGGCAAAATAACGGCCAATTCGGAACTGACCGAGGCAGAGGTCGTAGAACAACTGACCGCATTAAAGAATTCAAGGTAAACGACGACGGTAGTTTTACCACCACCTATGCCGACGGCAGGGTGGTAACGGAGCCGCCGAAAGTCCGCCGCTCCCGCAACGTCACCGGCGAGACGGTCACCATCTCCAAGGGCGAGATGGCGAAGCTGCACGCCAATTATGCGGGCGACAAGGTGTTTGCCAAGGGTGCGGTGACCGAAGCCTTGAAGGGCATCGATGCCTTGAAGGCGCTTTCTGCCGAGCGCAGGCGCGAGATCGCAAACGAGATCTGGACGGGGTACAACAAGCGACTGCACCAGCAGGGCTTTGAGCTGTTTACCGAGCTTGCGTGGCATCAGATCCACGCAGAGGTGATGCAGGAAACGTCCTTTGAAATGGACGAGGATGCCGTGCGCGTGATGGACGAGCAGATCGTGAACGCGCTGAACACCATTGTGCAGTCGGGTAAGCCCTCGATCAAGGCGAAGCTGGAGAGCGACACCTCGACCGAAGGATACCGCAAGCAGGCGGACTTTTGGAGAGGGGAGCACAGCAAGGCGGTGCAGCGCAACAAGCAGCTGAATAGCCTGAAATTTGAACTGGAAAAGCTGGCCAACCAAAAGAAGGGGCTTTACGTCAACGCGGCAAATTTCCGTGGGGATAGCTTCAAGGTGGCTATCGACGAGCTTGCCAAGATGAATTGGCGGGGCGGGCTTGTGAGTGACACCAAGATCCGCGAGCATTTTGCGAAGCTTGCGGCGTGGTACACCAAGGAAAATCCCCTTTACAAAGGGGATGGCGGTACCGGGTCGCTGTTCCGCCAGGAGATCGCGGACACTCTCAACTCCCTCGGCAACAGTCAGAACGGGGCGCTGACGGTGGAGGATCTGCAAGCCGCCGAGACGGTGGTGAAATACTTTGCCCACGAGATCGAGGCGCACAACACCGTTTTTAAGGACGGCAAGCGCGTGGATGCCATGCCCGAAGCCAAGGACTACATCGAAAAGGTGCGGCAGGCAAAGGAGATCGCCGCCAAGTGCGGTATCTGGAGCAATTTGATGCGGAGCAAATTTGCCCGTATGGTGGCCGACCCCGCCATGCTGATGCGGCAGGCGGACGGGTACCTTTCGGGCTTCTTTACCGAGCAATACGAGGCCCTGCGGCAGGGCACCATTGATGCCGCCGTGCTGGAGCGTGAGCTCTCGGAGGAGTTTGAGCAATTCTGGGAGAAAAACAAGGCTTACGCCAAGCGGTATAACGATGCCACCGTGAAATTCGGTGACACCGAGATGCCCTTGCAGGAGGCGATCTCCCTTTATATGACCATGAAGCGCGAGCACGCTTTTGCGGGCCTTGCGGGTGCGGGCTTTGACATTGAGGGCAAAAAAGCCACCGAGGAGATCTCGGCAGGCTTTGCCGAGGAGGTCAACCGTCAGCTTGCCGAGGACTGGAAGGCATTACCCCCCGAGGAGCTGCTGACCCTGACCAAGAAGAAAAACGCCGAGATGGAGCGCGCTGCTCTTGCCAGGGTGATCGAAAAGAAGCGCGAGGCGCTTTACGACCAATTCACCGCAGAGGACAGGGCGTTGATCGAGCTGATGGAGCGTGCCTTCGAGCAGTGCCGCGACGTGAAGGTGAAGATCGACGAGATCGTGCAGGGCTACTCCAACGTGACGGGCGGGTATTACTACCCCATCAAGCGCACGGGGCTTGCCGAGAACGTGGATGCCTACACGGGCTTTGAGGGCGATCGCGTGACCAACCTTTCCATGAACAAGGACACGGTCAAGAACGCTCACAAGCTGCTGATCGAGCCTGCGCATATCGTGTTCATGCGCCACCTGAAGGCGACCTCGCTTTACCACGGGCTCGGGGTGTTTACCGATAATTTCAATCGGTTGTATAACCTCAATATCGGCTCCAATGCCAACAACCCCATCACGGTGCGCACCGCCCTTGGGCAGTCCAACAATTTCTCCAAGGAAATGATCAAGTATTTCAAGGAATTGAAGCAGGACGTGGAGGGGATCTCTAAGAAGCGAAGCCAGGAAAAGTGGTACAACGATGCGGTGGGCTTCATCCGCTCCTCGTACGCCACCTATCAGCTGGGCGCTAACCCCAAGGTGTGGGTGACGCAGCTCTCCTCGCTGGTGGCTGCTACCAACATTTTGGATGCGGATTGCATTGCCAAGGGCCTGCGGGTCAGCGGCAAGGATGTGGACGAGCACTGCCGCCTGGCGTGGCTGCGCAACAACGACAGCTCTGCCGTACAGGCGCAGGCGGTGGGCACCTCGCAGAACGCGGTGCAGCGTGCCGGGCGAAACGCCTTGCAGAAGGTCCGTGACGTGGCCATGCTGCCCATCGGCAAGGTGGACCGCCTTGTGATCACCCGTCTGTTCGGAGCCTGTCAGGTGCAGGTGGAGAAAAAGGGCGGTGCCAAGGTCGGCACCAAGGAAAACAAGATCGAGGCAGGAAAGCTGCTCCAGCGCGTGATCCTGGAGACCCAGCAGAACTCGCTTGCCACCGAGCGCTCGGCGGCGATGCGCTCCTCGGATGAGCTGCTGAAGGGCTTTACCATGTTCTCGGCGGATGCCATGAAGGTGGGTGCGCGGTTTGTGGATGCCTTCGGTGAGCTTTCGGTGCTGCGCACCCGCTTGCGCGAGGTCAAAAAAGCGGGGGACAGCAAGGCAGCGGCACGGCTGGAGGGCGAGATCAAGCGTGTTCGCACGCAGTGTGTACGATCCACCGTGGCTCTGGTGGGTGTGGCGCTCTTTAACGCGGCGCTGGCGTATGCCTTCAAGTGGCTGTATCGCCGCGACGAGGAGGAGAACCTTGGCACCTTTATTGCCGATACCTTTGGCAATATGCTTGGCGGTATTCCTTTTGTGCGAGATCTGTGGAGCTTCTTCCAGGACGGCTTTGAGATGGATCACTTCCTTATTTCCACTGTCAACGACGTGCTGGGCACCGCCGCCGCCAGCTTTGAGCTTGTAAGCGATGCGGCATCGGGCAAGGAGGTCACCCGTCAGGAGGCGCTTGCTAATATGCGCAAGGTGCTGTACGCCGCAGGGCAGCTCTCGGGCGTGCCGGTGCGGAATGTTTACAACGTGACCACGGGGCTGCTCAACCGTGTGGCGCCCGAGGCGGGCTATACGGTGGAGAGCCAGTTTAAGAAGCGCGCTTATGCTTCGGATCTGAAAAAAGCCATTGAAGCCGGCGACGACGGGATGGTTGGCACCATTGCAGGCCTTATGATCGACGAGAAGGTCGGCATCACGGACGGAGCCACGCGGGATGCCTTGCGGCGCTTGACGGAGAAGGGGCACGCGGTGCTGCCGAGATCCGTCGGGGATAGTGTGACCGTGAACGGTGAGACCGTGACCCTGACCGGGGCGCAGCAGAAAAAGCTGCGTGAGGTCTACGGCATCGGACAGGATGCGGTCGTCGACATGGTGAAGCTCCAGCAATTCCGAAGTGCCGGCGACGAGGTGCAGGCGAAGGCGATCAAGTTTATCTATGACGTGTATTGGGACTTGGCGCTGGAGGATGCTCTCGGGCTGGATCTTGCCGAAAAGAACGTGCTGTTCTCGGAGGCAATCGACATCGAGAAGCTGGCGATCATCATAGCCACGGCGCGCTCGATTGAAGCCGATAAGGACAAGGACGGCAAGGCGATTGCCGGCACGAAAAAGCGGAAATTGCAGACGTTTGTCAATTCGCTCCGACTTTCTGCGGCGGAAAAGTACATGGTGATGGGGTATCTTGGATACACCAACGTCAACGGTGAGAGCGCCGTGAAAGCCCACATCAGCAAGCTGAATTTGAGCAAGAGCGAGAAGGAAAAGCTGCTGGGATATAGTGGGTATGGGGCGTGAAAGCAACTGCTGTGATGTCGTCAAATGATCGTCAAAATCGTTGAAAACCTCATGAAATAGAGATTTTGGAGAGTGTTCGAGTCTCTCCTTCTCCGCCAGAAAAAGGGCACGGCAGCAAGCCGTGCCCTTTTTCTGGTGGAGCGGGCCGGAGGCCAGAACCGCGCCCGCGAGGGCGGGTGCGGCAAGATGCCGAAAACTTTACGTGGCGGCATTTTGAGAGGATGTGAGATGGTGTTTTGCCACACAAGAAAGCATCTTGCAACCAAAGCCGCAAGGCTTTGCTGACGAGTAGGAGGCAGAATTGCCGCCGTCTCTCCTTCTCTGCCTTAAAAGGTACAAAGTTCGTCAAAAAAGTCGTCAAAGTGTCGTCAGGGGCGGTGTATCGCACCGTTGTCTCTTCAAAAACGGGCAGGCAACCGCAAGGTCGCCTGCCCGTTTTTGAAGAGAGATCAGAAACAAAAACCGCAGCCGTATGGGTGCCTTTTTGCTGCTTGAACAAAAAAGGCGCTAAAACGTGTCAAGAAAAAGGCAGTTTAATTGCCGCCGGGGCCGTCTCTGCGCTCGCGTGTGTCCGGAACCTCGATCTTGCCCTTGATGGTGCCGGGGGCGGTCAGCGGTTTTTGGTTTTTTAACTCCTGCTTTTTTTCGGTATTTTTTTGTTCTGCCATGTTCATCACTCCTTTCTTGACTTTAGTGTGCGCGCTTTCCAATCGGTTCATTCCAACGCTTTCTTGTCATTCATTTAGCACAACTTGGGTTTGTGATATAAGGATTGATGTGTATGCGCGTTTTGCGATCGGTAAATGCTATGATCAAAGATCTTAGGGGGTGTTAGAATGGAATATCGTGAACTACCATTGGGATTTGCCATGGCGCTGGCGGAAAATCCCGCGGCAATGCAAGCGTTTGCCGTGCTCGGAGAAGAAAAAAAGCGCGAGATCATAGCGGGAACACATGCGGTGAGATCAAAAGCGGAGATGCGCCGCTATGTGGATCGGCTTTTGACAAACAGATAACATCACAAAAGAAAGAGAGGTATCAAAGGGGGAAGTATGTGTACGGCTATCAGTTATCAGCAACCGTATCATTTGTTCGGTCGCACATTGGATGTAGAAGCCTCCTATGGCGAAATGGCGGTGGTCACACCACGCAATTTTTGCTTGCGGTTTCGGCATGAAGCGCCTTTGCTAACGCATCCTGCCATGATGGGGATCGCCTGCGTGCGGGGGAATACCCCTCTTTATTTTGATGCGATCAACGAGAAGGGGCTTTCCATCGCGGCGTTAAACTTCCCGGGGAACGCTGTATATCATCAGCCGCGGGCAACCGGGCACAATATCACGTCATTTGAGCTGATTCCATGGATACTGGGGCAGTGCGAAACGCTATCCGCAGCGATCGCGTTGCTTCGCGACACCAACATTACGTCGGATAGCTTTTCGCCCGAGCTCCCAGCCACGCCATTGCATTGGATCGTCGCTGACAAAAGCGGCGCTGTCACGGTGGAATCGGTATCGGCGGGGCTTGAAATTTATGAAAATCGCTTCGGTGTGCTGACCAACAATCCGCCGTTTCACTATCATGTCACACACCTTTCGGATTTCATGTGGCTTGACGCGCGTCCCCCACAAAACAATTTATGCCACACCGCGGAGCTGGCCCGCTATTCTCAGGGCATGGGCGCCATGGGCTTGCCCGGTGATTTTTCCTCATCCTCACGGTTTGTCAGGGCGGTTTTTGCCCAAAATCATCTTGCCAAAAAGGGCGCCGGCACACAGGCCGTCGGTCAATTTTTTCATATGATGGATACCGTTACGGTGCCTTTGGGTTGCGTAAAAAACGAAGACGGAAAAAATGTTTTCACGGTATACACGTCCTGCGCGGATACCGACAGCTTCACCTATTATTTTACAACCTATCATTGCCGCCGCGTTCGGGCACTTCATCTTGACGGCGCGCCGCTGGCGGCTGACACGCTGCTGACCTTTTCCATGGATGAGGATGAGGATATTCAGCATCTGACTGTATAGCCGCGGCGGCGGTTTCCTTTCCGCTCTGTTTTGAAAAAGTGTTCTCAGGGTCTTGACAAATCTGTCGGATTTTTATACTATAAAGTGAAGAATACCCCCCCAATTGGGGGACGGAAACAGAGGGAAACATGTACGAACTGGTTCAAGTGAGTGAAAATGCTTATTATGTGGATTGCCCCGCCAAGATCGGGATCGTGAAGTGCGGTGACAACCAGGTGTCCCTGATTGACAGCGGCAATGACAAGGAGGCCGGCAAAAAGGTGCTACGCCTGTTAGAGGCAAACGGCTGGAAGTTGAAGGCTATTTACAATACCCATTCCAACGCTGATCATATTGGCGGCAATCAGTATTTACAGGGCCAAACGGGGTGTGAAATCTACGCCCCCGGCATCGAGTGCGATTTTACCAATCATCCGATTTTAGAGCCGGCGTTCCTTTATGGCGGCTATCCCTGTCAGGATCTGCGCCACAAGTTTTTGATGGCCAAGGAAAGCCTTGCAAAGCCGCTTTGCCAGGCGGTACTGCCACAGGGCTTGGAGGTGCTCCCGCTACCGGGGCATTTCTTTGATATGGTGGGCTTTCGCACTGCCGATGATATTGTGTATCTGGCCGATTGCCTTTCTTCAAAAGAAACCCTGGAAAAATATGCCATAGGCTTCATTTATGACATTGGCGCTTATCTGGAAACCCTGGAAAAGGTCAAGGGGATGCGGGCCAAGCTGTTTGTTCCTGCCCATGCCGTCCCCACTGCTGATATTCTCCCCCTGGCGCAGTATAATATCGACAAGGTGTGGGAGATTGCCGATTGCGTTTTGGAAATCTGTGCCACCCCCGTACCCTTTGAACGGGTGCTGCAAAAGCTTTTTGAGCGCTACAGCCTTCGGATGAATTTTGAACAGTACGTGTTGGTAGGTAGCACCGTCCGCTCTTATCTTTCCTGGTTGAAGGATAGCGGCAGGCTGCATGCGGTTTTTGAAGACAACCGGCTTCTTTGGGTGCGGGCGGGCTGACCGCGATCTTGGCGGCGGGGAAAGGGACATCCCCGAGCGCTATTGCAAATCAGAAAAAAGCAGGCAATTGCCTGCTTTTTTCTTAAGCCTTTCCGTCCAGTATACGGGCAAAGAATTTTGCCGCGTCGCCACGGGTCAGCTCGCCGAGTGGGGCAAGGGAGCCGTCTGTCATGGTGGAAATATAACCCCCCTCGTAAATGGCGTAGATGGCATCTGCCACATCAACCGGAATGGCGGTGAAATCCTCTACCGTTTCGTGGTAGCCGGGCGCGCTCAATTCCAAAACCTTAGCGGCGATCTTGGCCGCCTCTGCCCTGGTGATCGGATCGTTGGGGCGGAAAGCCGTATCCTCCCCAAGCCAGCCCTGCTCCCTCGCGTAGCGAATGGCCCCCTTCATTCCCATGGGGATTTCCGCGTCGTCGCTATAGCCGGTGTCGGTGGCCTCCGGCGCCTTGACCTCAGCCGCTTCAAGCAAAATGGTTACAAACGCCGCGCGGTTCAACGCCCTGTGGGGATGAAAATAGTGCTTGCCGCCGGTGGCTTCACCGCCCATCAAGCCCTTTTCGGTGACACGCAGAGCCGCGGACTGTATGTTGTCGCTTTCAATATCCGAAAAAAGATACCCGGTTGTTTGTGCCCGTACCGTAATTGTTACCGTTTCGGCATCCGAAAAATTGCCGCGAATATCCTGTGCTCGCCAAGTGAAGCTATCTGTGCCCGAGAAATTTCCTGTGGGCAGATAAGAAAAATTGCCGGTCAGTGGATCCAGAGAAAGGGTACCGTTTGCGGGGTAATCAAGAATTTCATAGCGAATCTCTTCATTTTCAGGATCTTCGGCCGAAAGAGCCCCGGTCAGGGTCAGGGTGCTGTGTGTAGAAACAGCCGTCACCGATTTGTTGGCGCTGGGGCAGCAGTTGACCGTGTCGGTGACCGATAAATGACAGCGCAGGGAATAGCCGCTGCTTCCCGAAAGTGTCGTGGGGATAAAATCAAAGTCGCTCTCGCAGATGCCTTCATTTGGTACAAAGCAAAGCATTGAGAGCAGCTCTCGGCCGATTGTTTGCCCTACCGACACCTCGCTGTGCCCAATCAACAGCCGCCCTTCGGTTACAGGGGGCAGAGCGGTGACAGTGATGGCGCTGACAGTACCCCCTTGCAGGGTGTTGTCAAACCATTCGGGGGTAAAGGAAAGATTTTCTCCCGCGGGTGCCGCCACGGCGAGATAGGCCTCGTTTGCGAATTGCTGTAAGCCCACACTGACTATGGCGGATTTTGCCTCCCGTTGGCCAAACAGAAAAAAAGCGCCCACCGATAAACCGATCGCCACCACGCCGCAAACGGTATAGGTCAGGATCTTACGTTTTGTTTTTCTTTTCATGCTGATCCCCTCGTTTCTGCAAATTTGATCTGCTTTATTCTATGTGGGCGGCAAGGCAAATATGAGGTAGGCAAATTGAAATCTTTTTCATCGTTTCTCGGCAAAAAAGCAAAAAGTTCGCATAAAAATACGAAAAAAACGAAAAAAATGCAGGGTTTCGACTGCGGAACTTGCAAATTTCTATTGACAAGGCGCCGTTTTCTGTGCTAAAATAATAAGGTCAAGTTAATTGCGGTTGATGCAATTATCAATTCTGTTCTCTTTAGGAGGAGTTCATCATGGCAAACATGAGTCAAGCAGACGTAAAGGCGTATATCGCCGGCGTCGTAGAGCAAGTGAAGCAGCGCAACCCCGGTGAGGTGGAGTTCCACCAGACCGTCAGTGAGGTGCTGGAGTCTTTGGAGCCGGTTTTGGTTAAGAGCCCCGAGTTTATCGAGCAGGGCATTATCGACCTGATTGTAGAGCCCGAGCGTGTGATCAAGTTCCGTGTTCCGTGGGTGGATGATCAGGGTAAAACCCAGGTCAACCGCGGCTATCGCGTACAGTTCAACAGCGCAATCGGCCCCTACAAGGGCGGTCTGCGCTTCCATCCCACTGTGAACGAGAGCATTATGAAGTTCCTGGGCTTTGAGCAAACCTTCAAGAACTCTCTTACCTCTCTCCCCATGGGCGGCGGTAAGGGCGGCTCTGACTTTAATCCCCAGGGCAAGTCTGACGCGGAAGTGATGCGCTTCTGCCAGTCCTTTATGACCGAGTTGCAGAAATACATCGGCGCGAATACCGACGTGCCTGCCGGTGATATTGGTGTTGGCGCCCGTGAGATCGGCTACCTTTTTGGCCAGTACAAGAGATTGCGTGACGAGTTCACCGGCGTGCTGACCGGTAAGGGCATGCCCTACGGCGGCTCTATCCTGCGTCCCGAGGCAACCGGCTTCGGCGCTGTTTACTACACGGTGGATATGCTCAACTACTTTGGTGACGATATTAAGGGCAAGACCTTTGCGATCTCCGGCTTCGGCAACGTTGCCTGGGGTGCTGTGAAGAAGATCAATGAGCTGGGCGGCAAGGTGCTGACCATCTCGGGTCCCGACGGCTACATCTATGATCCCGACGGTGTCGCTACCGACGAAAAGATCGACTACATGCTCGAAATGCGCGCCTCCTGCCGCAACCGTGTAGAGGATTATGCCGACAAGTTTGGCGTACAGTTCTTCCCCAAGCAGAAGCCCTGGGGCGTTAAGGCTGACGTGATGATGCCTTGCGCTACGCAGAACGAGGTTGGCATGCCTGAGGCTGAGGCTATGGTCAAGAACGGTCTGAAATACTACGTTGAGGTCGCTAACATGCCCACCACCAACGAGGCAATTGCTTACCTCAAGGCAAATGGCGTTGTGGTTGCCCCCTCTAAGGCAGTGAACGCCGGCGGCGTTTCTGTTTCCGGCTTGGAAATGACCCAGAACTCGATGCGTCTTTCCTGGACCGCGGAGGAGGTTGACGAGAAGCTGCACATGATCATGCACAACATCTTCAAGGCTTCTCTGGATGCCGCCCACGAATACGGTCTTGGCGACGATCTGGTGGCTGGTGCTAACATCGCGGGCTTCCTGAAGGTTGCCCGGGCTATGCTCGCCTACGGCGTTTGCTAATTCTGATCGGATAAATTGAACGATACTTCGCTTGCTCCTCGCAGACGACCTTGACGTACAATAAGTACGCCTGCGTCCGTCTGCTCCGGTGCGCACTTGTCTCCTTCAATTTCTCTCGATCAGAACGAAATTGTAGAGAGTGTGTACGATGCTCGGTTTGGCGTAGGTCACTACGCCTGCGTCCGTCTGCTCCGGTGCGCACTTGTCTCCTTCAATTTCTCTCGATCAGAATATTGAGGGGAGCTTGCCCGGGCAGCGAAAAGCGAATACAGACAAGAAACCGCAAAACGGTACGCCGTTTTGCGGTTTCTTGTCTGTTTTGTTTGAAAAGAGACAAAAATATAATAAACATGAAAAATTTGGATTGACGTTGAAAGCGATACATGTTATAATTTTTATGTAGCAAACGAATGTTTCTACGAAAAAAGAAAAGGAGTTCAAGGATGAAAGATTTTTTAAATCGCACCTTCCGATTGGAAGAACGAGGCACTAATGTTCGTACCGAGCTGATAGCCGGTCTGACCACCTTTATGGCAATGGCATATATCCTGATGGTCAATCCGGGTATGTTTGCCGAGCTTGGCACCGTTTCCTTTGGCGCGGTTTATATCGCCACCGCCCTGTCTGCGGTGGTCGGCACTGTTTTGATTGCTTTGTTGGCCAATTTACCGTTGGCGCAGGCCTCCGGCATGGGATTGAACGCGTTTTTCGTTTATACCGCTTGCTTTGGCTTGGGCTTTAGCTATGCCAACGCGTTGGTGTTCTGTTTGGTAGATGGTCTGATCTTTATTCTTTTGACCCTAACAGGCCTGCGCCGCATCATTTTTGACGCAGTCCCTGCCGCCGTTAAGGCTGCCATCCCCGCCGGTATCGGCCTGTTCATTGCCTTTCTTGGCTTGCAAAATGCGGGCTTAGTCGTGAACGATGATGCCACGCTGGTTAATTTAGCCTCCTTCAACCTGCTGGGGAGCGCCACTTGGGCCTCCATCATGCCCCTGCTGGTCACCATTCTGGGCGTGATTGCTGTTGCCGCGATGTCCAAGAAGAATGTCAAGGGCGCCATTCTCTGGAGCATTCTTGGCGCTACCGCGATCTACTATCTGCTTGGCCTTACCGTTGACGGCTTCTACGTTGATTTCTGGGCGGGCAAAACCCTCAATCCCCTGGTTGCCTTCCAGGAGTTTGGCACTGGCGCCTTTGGCCAGGTCTTTGTCAACGGCTTTGATTTCTCTGCGTATTTGGCGGTGGAAGGCCATAACGTAGGCACGCTGATTGTTGCCTTTATCACCACCGCGTTGGCATTTTGTATGGTGGATATGTTCGATACCATGGGTACTCTTTACGGCGCTTGCCGTGGCGGCAACCTGCTTGTGGAAAACGAGAAGGGTGAGCTTGAGGTGCCCAATATGAACAAGGCAATGATGGCAGATGCCATTGCAACCTGCACCGGCGCCATTTGCGGCACCTCTACGGTTACCACCTTTGTAGAATCTTCTGCGGGCGTGGGTGTTGGTGGTAGAACAGGTCTGTCCTCTATGTTTACCGCCATCATGTTCTTTATTGCCATGTTCCTGGCCCCCGTTGCCGCGCTGATCCCCGCAACCGCCTACGCCGTGGCGCTGATCTATGTGGGTATTCTCATGATGGGCTGTGTCAAGGATATTGACTGGGGAGATCCCGCCATCGCCCTGCCGGCATTCCTGACCATTGCCATGATGCCCTTTACCTACAATATTTCCTACGGCATTGCCTTCGGTCTGATTTCCTATATTCTGATCAAGGTCTGCACCGGCAAGATCAAGGAAGTGAATGTAGGAACTTGGGTCATTGGCGCTCTCTTTGCCGCTATGTTCTTCCTCACGCACTAAATTTGCGCCATACGGCGTTGCTCCTCGCAGACGAACTCGGAGTAGATTACTACACCGTCGTCCGTCTGCTCCGGTGCGCCTGGTCTGACGCAAATTTCGAAGCGTGAGCGCGCATATGCCAAAACCGCCTCGGGCATTTGCCCGAGGCGGTTTTGTTCTTTTTATTGAATTTCTTGCTCTAACGAATCAAAAATCTCACTATCGAAAAATTCTTTCAAGGTGATCTCCAGCCCGTCGCAGAGCTTTTTGATAGAGACAACGCCGGGATTTTGGCTCTTCTCATTTAGCATGCTGTACACAGTCGAAGGAGAAACGCCCGAAATATTTGCCAGTGCATTGATCGCCAAATTCTTTTCTTTGCACAATTGAAGAATGCGCTTGGCGACGGCCTTTTTTGTGTTCATAGGCTCCTCCTTTTCGATATATCGCTATCATTTTAACCAAATTTGCGATAAATCGTGTGCGATATATCGCAAATTTCAAATCGCGAGCTACAAATAATAAAAAAGAAATATCCGCATATTCGTTGTAGTGTGGTGCTTGCTTATTATCCTGCCGAAAAGCTGCAAGGGGGGGCGTACGATGAAACACTGTATCCATGCGGTATTGAGAAAATTCCTTATCGTTATGCCATATCTTGGCGCAATAAATGGATGATAGAGCACGCCGATTTTTTAATAGCGTATGTCACCGGTGAGTTGGGTCATGCTGCAAAGTTTCTGCATTGGGCGACTAAGAAAGGGGTCGAGGTCTTGAACTTATACGATTGAACACAGTTTTGCAGCATGCGCTTTTCGAGAAAAAGCGAGAAAAAAACAAAAAGGGCTTGACAAAACGAAGCGATAGTGGTATGATAGTACCGTGCTTTAGCAAACTAAAGCGCTAAAGCGACTATAAAGAAAGAGAGATTTTAGAAATGAAAAGAATTCTCACCATTGCGCTGGCCGTTCTGATGATCGCCGGTTGCGTCCTGTCCTTTGCGTCTTGCTCTAAGCAGGAGCTGTACTTTGGCAAGTCCTTTACCCCCGCAGACGACCAGATGGGCGTCCTGCTCGCCCTCAATGCCAAGACCATTGACGTTGGCGTTATGGATAGCGTTATGGCCGGCTACTACATGAGCCAGGGCACCGAGTTCGCTGATAGCCTGATGATCGTTGAGGGTCTGACCCTTGCTACCGAGCAGTACGGCATTGCCGCCCGCAAGGGTAGCGCCTTTGCCAAGGCCATCAACATCGCGCTGATCGAGCTTGCCAAGAATGGCACCGTTGATACCATTGCTGACAAGTACGGCCTCAAGTCTGAGATCTGCATCGACACCACCATCGAGGTGGAGGATCCTACCGATGACGAGATGGTTGATTTCAACTACATTATGGACGAGGGCAAGTTCATCGTTGGTTACACCGAGTTCGCTCCCATTGCTTACAAGGATAACGACGGTAATCTGATCGGCTTCGATATTGAGCTTGCCAAGGCTGTTGCCGCATTCCTACAGATCGAGGTTGTGTTCAAGCTGATCAACTGGAACACCAAGGAGTACGAGCTGGAGAGCAAGACCATCGACTGCATCTGGAACGGTATGACCATCACCCCCGAGCGTCAGGAGCAGATGGCAGTTACCATTCCTTATATGAACAACAAGCAGGTCGCTGTGATCCGCAAGGACGACAAGGATAAGTACAAGACCACCGACGATATGAAGAAGGCGATCATCGGTGCCGAGGACGGCTCTGCCGGTATGAGCTGCGTTGTTAAGGAAGAGGAAGAATAATTTAGATGAGTTTTTTGCAAATTACCGCGCAGCTGTTTGAGGGCTTTGCGTATACACTTGCAATATTCGGCATCACTTTAGTAACGGCCATCCCCTTGGGGTTGGTCGTTGCTTTTGGGTCTATGTCCAAATTCAAGCCCCTCAGCGCTGTCGCAAGGGGGTTGGTTTGGATCGTTCGCGGCACACCGTTGATGTTGCAGATCATTATTTTCGCATACGGCCCCGGACTGTGGCTGAATATCCCGATCCGTACCATTGAGCAGCAGATTCTGATGGTCTGCATTGCCTTTACCATCAACTACGCCTGCTATTTTTCCGAGATCTTCCGCGGTGGTATTGAAAGCATCTCGCAAGGGCAGTATGAGGCCGGCTACGTGCTGGGCATGACCAAGCGGCAAATCTTTTTCAAGGTCGTGCTTTTGCAGGTAACCAAGCGCATTATAGCGCCGATGTCCAACGAGATCATTACCCTGGTCAAGGATACCGCTCTTGCCAGCGTGGTCGTACACGTGGATCTGTTTACCATTGCCAAGCAGATCGTCAATAAAGAGGTCATTTTGTGGCCGCTCTTCTACGCGGGCATATTCTATCTGCTCTTTAACGGTCTGCTCACCATCGCCTTTGGCAAGCTGGAAAAGAAATTAGATTATTTCAAGGTGTAATTATGGCGTTTTTGGAAGTTAAGAATATCAAAAAATCCTTCGGGAGCACCGAGGTTCTAAAGGGTATCGACTTTTCCCTGGAAAAGGGGCAGGTCCTTTCCATCATCGGCTCCTCGGGTAGCGGCAAGACCACGTTGCTGCGGTGCATCAATTTTCTGGAAAAGCCGGATGAGGGAGAGATCGTTGTCAACGGAGAGACCGTGATGGACGATCTGGCCAGAGCGGGCAAGCTGTCGGAGCAGGAGTTGCGCCGTCGTCGTCTGCATTTTGGCCTCGTTTTTCAGTCCTTCAATCTGTTTCCGCAATATACCGCAAAGGGGAATTTGGTTTTGGCCGCGCAGCTACAGGCCAAGGAAAGATTAAAGGCGCAAAAGCTCCACAAAAACAAGGAGCTGGTCAATGCTGAAATGAAGGCCATCGACGAGCGCGCGGAGGCCATTCTGGCGCGCATGGATCTGGCGGATAAGGCAGAGCACTACCCCTGTCAGCTCTCCGGTGGCCAGTGCCAGCGTGTTGCCATTGCAAGAGCCTTGATGCTGGACCCTGAGATCCTTTGCTTTGACGAGCCCACCTCGGCGCTGGATCCCGAGCTGACCGGCGAGGTGCTGCGCGTGATCCGCTCTCTGCGCGAGGAGAACCGCACCATGATCATTGTGACCCACGAGATGGAGTTCGCCAAGAACGTATCGGACCACGTGATCTTCATGGCCGACGGCGTGATCGAGGAGGAGGGAACCCCCGCAGAGGTATTCGACAATCCTCAAAGCGAAAAGACAAAACACTTTCTCGCTCACGATAACCAATAAAGAAAGGCTGATGCCACGCATCAGCCTTTCTTTATTGCAACAACTGCTTCACGGTGACCCATTCAATCGGTGGCATGGCATCGGTGGGGGCTACCGAGAGCCAATGGGGCTTTTCGCCAAGCGTTAGTTGGATGCTGGCTGCCGTTTGGATCGGAATGTGCGCGATGCCCCCGGAAAGCCCGGTGCTAAGGCGTTTGCCCTCTGCCTCCTTGGCCGTCCAGATACGGATCATCTCACTTTCGGGGGCGGCGGAGGAGGCGATCATCGCTTGCTCGTTTTCGCTATAATAGCGTTTGGCAAATCGGAGCGGATGCGGCTTGATTTCCTCCAAATCGACGCCAACCTCGTTTTGCTCGCAAACAATCACCGCCACGCCGTAGCGGCTGTGAGAAAGATTAAAATAGGGCTTGCCCGCAGGGAGGCGCGGCTTTCCGTTCTCGCCGCGTTGCCAGTTATCGGCGCTGACGTGTGGGTCGAGGCGGTACAGGGCGTAGCGCACCAGAAGAAAGCCTACCGTGGCGGCAAGGTTGCCCGCCCTGTGCGCGGCTGAGGGGGGGAGCGCTGCGGTCAGCCGTGCCGCATCCGCGGGGGACATATTCAGATCGGTAACAAAAACGCGCATACGCCCACCTCCTTTTTCTTTATTATACTTCATTTTACGGCAAAAAGCAAGCACCCACGCCTTGGCGTGGGTGCAAAGACTTTATTAGTCGGTAACGTAGGGCAGCAGAGCGACCTGACGAGCACGCTTGATAGCGGTGTTCAGCTCGCGCTGATGCTTTGCGCAAGCACCGGAGATGCGGCGGGGCAGGATCTTGCCACGCTCGCTGATGAACTTGCGAAGCTTTGCGGTATCCTTGTAATCAATGAAAGCCACCTTGTCTGCGCAGAAGATGCAAATCTTCTTTCTCTTGCGATTCATGGGGCGCACAGGACGCGCGGTAGTTGTTTCGGTTCTATCCATAATGACGAATTCCTCCTATAATATTTTGGTGATCTGTCAGAAGGGCAGATCGTCGTCGGCCTTCAGCTCCTCAAAGTTGGGGGCCCCTGCGTCAGGGGTAGCGAAGGACGGAGCGGGAGCGGCGTAGGTATCGGGCATATAGCCGCCTGCACCACCTTCATTTCTGCTGTCAACAAACATGGCTTCGTCTACAACCACCTCAGTGGCGTAGCGGCGTTGACCTTGGTTATCCTGCCAGGATCTGGTCTGGATCGAGCCGGTCACGCACAAAGCGGAGCCCTTTTTGAAGTACTTGGAAATGAATTCCGCGGTCTGACGCCAAGCAACCAAGCTGATGAAGTCAGCCTGCTGCCCTTGGGCGGCATCAGCCGAGCGGGATTGGAATCTGCGGTTAACGGCGAGCGTAAAGGTGACAACGGAGACGCCGTTTTGGGTCTGCTTGAGTTCGGGGTCTGCTGTCAAACGGCCGCAAAGCACTACTTTGTTCAGGTTCAGACTGGACATATCAAACATCTCCTCTTTCTATCCTTAACGGATTACTCTGCGTCAGCAGCAGGCGCCTCTGCAACAGGAGCTTCTTCAACAGCAGCTTCCTCAGCAGGAGCAGGCTCAGCCTTAGCGACGGCTTCATACTCGAGACGGATTACCATCGAGCGCATGATGCTTTCATCGATGTTGTAGAGACGCTCAAGCTCAGCGGGGAACTCAGGCTCGGACTTGAAAGTCACCACCGTGTAGTAGCCCTCGGGCTTGTCATCGATGGGGTACGCAAGACGGCGCTTGCCCCAATCAGCGACCTCTACGATCTCGGCGTTCTTTGCGATGATGTCGGTGAACTTGGTGACAGAAGCCTTGATGGCCTCCTCGCCGCCTTCAACATCAACGATGAACAGGGTTTCGTAAGAGTTGATTACCTTTTCCATATTTTACACCTCCCTATGGACGTTAGACCGCACACATGATAGAATTTATATGCGGTAAGGAGACGGGCAGAAAATGTTTGCCCGCATCAATGCAATATTTTACCACGTTTTTGCTTGATTGTCAAGTGTTTTCTCGACAATGATTGCTTTATTTTCTGCTTTCTTTCGGTTTATTTTATACAAATGGCAAAAAATACGAAAAGAAAATCAAAAAAGGGGTTGACAGAAGGAAAAAGGTGTGGTATACTCTGTAAAGGATTTTGCTTTACAGGTGACGCTATGTTTGAAAAAAATCTGCAACTCTCCTTTTTGCTTGACCAATACGGCGCTGTGCTTGGCGAGCGCCACCGCACCTTGCTGGATTATTACTATAATCAGGATCTTTCGCTCAGTGAGATCGCCGCCGAGGTGGGGATCTCCCGTCAAGGCGTGAGAGACAGCATCAAAAAAGCAGAAGAAGAGCTCTTGTTTTTAGAAGAGCGTCTGCACCTGCATCAGCGTGCCTTGCAAGTGGCGGATGCCGCCGAGGCGTTGTTGCGAATGCCGCTTGCCGATGACCAGCGCTTGGCGGTTGAAAAGCTCATTGTGGCGGCAGGTGGCAATCTCCCGCAAAAATAACAAGGGAAGGCGGTATTGATCATGTTCGAGAGTTTAAGCGAAAAATTGAGTAACGCCTTTAAATTTTTCCGCAACAAGGGTAAACTGACCGAGGCGGATGTCAAAGCAGGTATGCGCGAGATCAAGCTGGCCCTGCTGGAAGCGGATGTTAACTTTAAGGTTGTCCGTGATTTTGTAAAAATGGTTTCCGAGCGTGCTGTGGGAACCGAGGTGTTAGAATCACTTCTGCCCGCGCAGCAGATCGTAAAGATCGTCAATGAGGAAATGATACGTCTGATGGGCGAGACCCAGGCAAAGCTCACCATTGCGCCGATGCCCCCCACCGTTGTGATGATGGTTGGTTTGCAGGGCGCCGGTAAGACCACCCACGCGGGTAAGCTTGCCGGGATGTATAAAAAGCAGGGCAAGCGGCCCTTGCTGGTTGCCTGTGACGTTTACCGTCCTGCCGCGATCAAGCAGCTACAGATCCTGGGCGAAAAGCTGGATATTCCGGTGTTTACGCTGGGCGAAAAAGAAAAACCGGTTAAAATCGCCAAAGAGGGCTTGAAGCATGCCCAAAAGATGGGCTTTGACATGGTCTTTATTGATACCGCGGGCCGTTTGCACATCGACGAGGAGCTGATGGGCGAATTGCAGGACATCAAAAAGGCGGTCAATCCTACCGAGATTTTGCTGACCATTGACGCGATGATCGGTCAGGACGCTGTTACCGTGGCAGAGCATTTCAACAGTCAGCTGGATGTAACCGGTGTCATTTTGACCAAGCTGGACGGCGATACCCGTGGCGGCGCGGCGCTTTCTGTACGCCATGTCACCGGCAAGCCGATCAAGTTTGTGGGTGTGGGCGAGAAGGTGGACGCCATCGAGCCCTTCTATCCGGATCGCATGGCCAGCCGTATCCTTGGCATGGGTGATGTGCTTTCCCTGATCGAAAAAGCCGAACAGGCCTTTGATGAGAAACAGGCTAAAGCCCTTGAAAAGAAGATTCGCGAGGCCACCTTTACACTGGATGATTATCTGGATCAGTTCGCGCAACTGAAAAAGATGGGCAATATTGAAAGCCTGCTTGGTATGATGCCCGGTATCAATGCCGGTGCTTTGAAGGATGCCAAAATTGATGAAAAGCAAATGGCACGTACCGAGGCGATTATCAAATCCATGACCCGCAAGGAGCGGGAAAAGCCGGACATCATCAACGCTTCCCGCAGACAGCGAATTGCAAAGGGAAGCGGTACCACCGTTGAGGATGTAAATAAATTGTTGAAGCAATTTGATCAGGTGCGCAAGATGATGAAGCAGCTGTCTAACGGCGGCATGAAAAAAGGACTTTTTGGCAAAGGCAAAATGAGAATGCCGTTCTAATCCCCTTTGCGTGGGGCCATTCATCTGTTTTCCAAAAAATTATTTATAAAAACAAAGGAGAATTTTAACCATGGTTAAAATCAGACTCACCAGAACCGGTAAGACCCATTCCGCATGCTATCGTATCGTTGTTGCCGATCAGCGCAGCCCTCGCGACGGCCGCTTCATCGAGGAGATTGGTTTTTACAACCCCAACTCCAAGGAGCTGAAGGTGAACGAGGAAGCCGCTAAGAGGTGGCTTGCCAACGGTGCTCAGCCCAGCGATACCACCAAGGCACTCCTCAAAAAAGCCGGCGTTATCGCCTAAGGCTTCGGGGTGGCGACATGGTCAACCTCAAAGAGATCCTTGCCGACATCGCGCGCGCCATTGTGGATCATCCCGATGACGTGGTGGTGACCGAAGAGGAAAAGGGAAACGATGTCACTTTGACTCTTGCCGTTCACGAGGACGACATGGGTATGGTTATCGGCCGTCACGGCAGAATTGCCAAAGCAATTCGCTCTGTGATGAAGTCGGTTGCGGGTACCTGCGGCAAAAGGGTCAATGTCGAAATCAAAGACTGACATCCGGCAAATAGCGGGAACGCCATGATGGCGTTCCCGCTATTTGCTTTTATCAAAAGTGCCAAAACGGTATGAAATTTGAGTTGTTTTAGCAAGTATTTGACAAAGTTTTCCTTGCTTGCTTGACTTTTCCTATATGGGGTGATACAATATACACGTATTTCTTTTTTATGAAGGAGACGCAGATGGAACAAACAATTTCCAAACGTGCCAAGGGCATTGCGTATCTTTTGATGCTGGTCTATTTTGCCAGCTATATTATGCGCATCAATGTTGCCGCTATGTTGGTCACCATCTACACCAATATGGAGATCACCAAAACCGCGATCTCTCCTGTCATCACCGGCATGACTGTTTTTTACGGTGCCGGTCAGATCGTCAACGGTGTTTTGGGCGATAAAATCAAGCCCAAATATATGCTAACTGTCGGTCTTTTCCTTGCCGCCGCCTGCAATGTAGCGATGTTCTGTTGCGGCTGTGTATCCTTTATGCAAAACGTACCCTGCATGACGGTGGTCTGGTGCATCAACGGCTACGCCCATGCCATGCTCTGGCCCCCCATTGTGCGGTTGCTTTCCGCCAATCTGACCGATGCGGAGTATAGCTATGCGGCAGTGCGTGTTTCCTGGGGTTCCTCCTTCGGTACCATTTTGATCTATTCGCTTTGTCCGCTTTTGTTGGGTGTGATGTCCTGGAACTGGATCATTCTTTGCCTTGCCGCCATGGGCATTGCCATTGCGGTCATCTGGATACTGCTGTATCCCAAGCTGTTCCGCAGAGCGCCTCAGACGGCGATGGCCGAGGCCACTGCTACACCTGCCTCCACTCCTGTCAAAAAGGCCCTTCCGCTGCCTGCAATGGTTTGGGTGCCGATTGTTTTGATCTTTATTGGTATTGTGTTACAGGGTATGCTACGTGACGGCGTGACCAACTGGATGCCCTCCTTTTTGCTGGAAAGCTTTGGCATGAGCGAGGAAAATGCTATTTTTGCCACTGTCATCCTGGCGGTGTTCAGCATTATCAGCTTTTCTGTGTTTGATTTGCTGCACCGTAAGGTGTTCCGCAACGAGGTGACCTGCTCTGCCGTGATCTTCGGCGGCTCCACACTTTTTGGATTGATCCTGTATTTCGCCAATCTGTGGATCCCCGACGACAACGCGGCATCCGTGATCGTGTCGATGCTGCTCATGGCGGTCATCGTGGCCTGCATGCACGGTATCAACCTGATGCTGATTACCGTGGTGCCCAAGCGCTTTATCAAGAGCGGAAAGGTTTCTACCTTTTCCGGCCTCTTGAACGCCGGTACTTATGTAGGCGCGGCCATTGCCACACCGTTGTTTGCCGTTTTTGCCGACAATGAAAAGCTTGGCTGGAGCTTTACACTGCTTTCCTGGGCGATCATCAGTGCCCTTGGCGCGATCGTTTGCTTGGTCATTGTTCCGATGTGGAAGAAGTTCCGCCGCGAATACGCCGATGCCCCTGATGCCATCGAGCCTGCCGGTGAGGTCACCGAACCTGTGTCCGAGCCCATGCAGGAGGAAGCTTAATAACTGCTATACCGCAAGGTCGCTTTCGCGATCCTTGCGGTATTTTCGCTTTTGGGGTTGACTTTTGCCACGCCGGGTGCTACAATGCAATTAAGTGCCGAAACGGTACGCAAAAACAAAGGAGGAGCTTTGGGATGAGAAAGCATCTTTTGCCGGAGAACGGCCGCTTTTATAAGGCCAATCTGCACGTGCATACCACCGTGTCGGATGGTACCGCTACCCCTGAGGAGACCAAGGCAGGCTATATGGCGCATGGCTATGATATTGTCGCCTTTACCGATCATGAGGTGTTTGTGCCGCAAAACGCATTGACTGACGAAAGGTTCCTTGCCATCAACGCGGTGGAGCTGGCGATCAATGACGGTTGGCCCGGCGGATTCAAGTATAACAAATCCACGCACTTAAACCTGTATGCCATGGATCCCGAAAAGACCGACTGCGCCGTTTGCGCGGGCAAGTTTGTCTGGCTGGAGCAGTCCAAGCCCTACATTTCCGAGTTCGCCGCCAGCAATAAGTACCGCAAGCACTATTCGGTTGCCGCCTACAACGATCTTATTCGCAAGGCGCGGGCAGACGGCTTTTTGACCTGCTATAACCATCCCGTTTGGTCGATGCATAACTATACCGATTACAGTGGCATGCAGGGGCTTTGGGGCGTGGAGGTCTATAACACCGGCTCCGCGCGCGGCGGTATGGAGGATACGGTGCAGCCCTTTGAGGATCTGCTGAATCAGGGGCAGCATTTGGTGCCGGTTGCCGCAGACGATGCCCATAGCCTTGGCGCCAGCGCTTATGGCGGTTGGACGATGATCAAGGCGGAGGCGCTGGACTACGTGACGGTGATGAAGGCACTGGAGCGGGGGGATTGCTATTCCTCCAACGGCCCCGAGATCAAGGAGCTTTACATTGAGGACGGCGTGGTGCATCTGACCTGCTCGGATGCGGTGTTCGTGCGCCTTGTGACCAGTATTCGGTACAAGCACGTGAAGCACGGCACGGCAGAAGCCCCCGTGAACGAGATCGCCTTTGACATCAATCCCTTCATTGAGGGGGAAAGGGACTGTCGTGCCGAGCGGACCGCTCCCTGGTTCCGCCTGGAGGTCAGGGATGCGGCGGGCAACCGCGCCTGGACGCGTGGCTATTTCCTGGACGAATTGCAATAAATCGTGAAACGGTACCGGATTTTTGATGATAAGAGGGAACAATATGAGAATTGCTTTGATTGCCGACCTGCATCTGTCGGATGTAGAAAACACACCGCAGGAGGAGGCCTTTGACTGGGCGTTGGAGGAGCTGCGGCGCTTGCAGCCGGATGCCTGTGCGTGGCTTGGCGATATTACTGCCTGCGGTGCCACCGATGCTGCGATCCGTTTTTGCGAAAGGGTGAACAGCTTGCCTTTTCCGTCGGTGATCGTTCCCGGTAATGCGGATATTCGCACCCCTGAAACCGCGCCGCTGCTACGCCGATTTCTGATCAATTGCCCGCGTGGCTTGCAGGTCGGGGACGTTCGCTTGGTTGGTGTTGATACTGCTGACGATCGCATTTCCGCAGGGGAGCGGGAGCGTCTTGCCCGTATTGCGAGTGGAGAGGACATTTTGCTTTGCAGTCACCAGCCTGCCAAATATCTGGATGAGGATTCCCGCGCGTTTTTGAAAAATTGGATCGCGTCACAGCATGCACGCGGCGGCCGCGTCCTGCTTTGGGCAAGCGGTCATCGCCATGTATATGAGCAAGGGGAATTTGAAGGCGTTCCTACGGTCTCCTTGCGCGCGCTGGACCCGGATAAATGCATCCGCGGCTCGGCGCAGATCCTTGTTTTCGATACCGTTACGGGACTTCCCGGCGTAGAGGAGGTCTGTTATACCCGCGGAATGCCCGAGGCGTGGAGCGATGCCCAGCGTGCGGAGCTTGCCGGTGCGCTTGGCATCACCTGCTACAATAGGAGCAAGGTGGAACGGGATATGCCCTTTGTCATTGCAAACGGTGTGCGCCATTTGGAATGGCGGAGCATCGGCGAGGGGGAGCTTGCTCTGCTGGAGCGCTGGCGCAAAAACGGCGGCGAGACCTTTTCGCTGCATCTGCCATCCCTCGGATTTGATACGGATGTGCTGCATGCGGAAAAATTTCGCGCATCGGCGCAGGATGCTGTCCGCGCGGAGGCAAATATGGTCACCGTTCATCCGCCGCATCTTCCTACTGAGCTGATGCAAGGCGGCTCAAATGCCTTTGATGCCCTTGCGGACACCATGGCAGAGGCTCTGCTGCCCGTGGCGCAGGCAGGGATCGATATTTTAGTGGAAAATAACCACACGTCCCCCGGTACCAAACGGGATATTCTAAAGATGCCTTACGGCTGCACGCCCATGGATATACTGGGCTGGCGGAACGCTTTGCGCGAGCGGCTTGGCACCGATAGCTGCCATTTGCGCCTTGACGTGGGGCACGCGCGAAACAATATGCCGCTTTCGCAGGAGTATCCGATCGGCAAATGGTACGCGCAGATCGGCCCCTTGGCAAACGCCTACCATTTGCATCAGACCGTTTTTTCAAAAGAGGATAAGAAGATGCACAATCACCACCCCATTACGGGTTGGCACGATAGTTTTGTTTCCTTTGACGGCTTTTTGTGGGCGTGGCATGCGAGGATCTTGCGCCACGGCCCCGTGATTTTAGAGATCCGCGAGGGTGAGGGCGCCCCCGCCACCTGGCTACGGTTGCAGAAGCTGCTATGCGGCGAGTAAAAAAAACAAAACCCTTGAAAACGGTATCCGTTTTCAGGGGTTTTTGGATATTATTCCAATCCGAGTAGGTAGGCAGGGGAGACCTTTAGGATTTTGGCAAGCACCAATAGCTCATAGTCTGCAACAAAGCGATCACCGATCTCAATGCGGCTGACACAATCGCGCTCTACGATTACACCCTCTATCTGCAATTTTGCCGCTACCTGCTCTTGCGTGAGCTTTAATTTCTTTCGCAACTCCTTTACCCGAGGTCCGCAAATATTCTTTTTACCGTTAAAGTCGTAAATTTTCATATCGAACTCCATTTGTGCTAAAGATGAGAATTTACTTGACTTTATCATTTTTTTGCGATATAAATGTGGTAAAGATCAGAAAAATGAAATTGTATTTGCAAAAAGAGGGCAAAAATGGAAAAAATCGGTATTATAAAGGAAATCGACAAGCTGGGGCGAATTCTGATCCCCAAGGAGCTACGGGAGAGATATGGCCTTGCGCAACAAGTGGAGATCGTTGCCACAGAACAAGGCTTGCTTCTCAAAAGTCCCGAATTTATCTTGATAAAGAAACGCAAAAAGTAAAAGGAAACCGTGTTACGCGGCTTCCTTTTACTTTTGGTCATACTTTTTTGTCGGTAAAGATCTCAACGTCCTCACCGTTGTGATAGTGCTTGCGGACCTTAAATTCGTCGTTGCGCAGTACCCAGTTATACTCGTAGCCGCGCTGGAAGCCCAGCATGCGGCCATCGGTGTGGAAGCGCCATGCATCAACGGTCCAGAGGCAAATGTCGGGGTCAATAACGGTGTTCAGATCGGTGCTGCCGCCGTTGGCACCGTGGTGGGTGGGCTGCAAAATATCGCTTTTCAGATAGCTGCCGTACTTATAGAACATCTGATGGCAGATGTCGCTTTCGCAGTCGCCCAGCACCATATAGGTTTTTCCCTTGAACTTGAAGCGGAAGGCGGAGCCGGTGTGGTTGCCCCAGGCATAGGACTTGGGAAAGTAATCCTCATGGGTGTGCAGGATCTCCACCTCACATCCCGGAAAGCTCATACGCTGACCGGTGTGGATCTTCCAATGGGTGGCACCCGCGATCTCAAAGCCCTTGACAATGTGCTGTAGCGTGATGTGCAGGATGTCACTGGGCTCGTTCTTGATGGGGTGCTTTAAGGGATCGGGGAGATTGTATGCGGCAAGGCGCACCTCCACCTTGTCCTTGTATTTGCGCAAAAAGTCGCCTGCAAGGTCGACGTGGTCGCTGTGTCCGTGGGTGATGAACCAAGCTGCCACCACGGGCTTTTGACCCTCGGGCGTTCGCTCGCAGAGCAGGCGGTAGAGCTTGTCACAGTCGTGCTCCTCGCTGGGGGCGGCATCCACCCATTCGCCGTCTACAAACGCCTTGGTAAAGTGCTGCTCCCGCTGACGGGGGCCGCCGTCGATCAGAATAAAGCTGCCGTCGGCCAGGGTAATGATGTTCGCCATGCCGGGTGCGCCGGTGGCGGGCTGGCTGTTCCATACGCCGTTTCTGGCATATTGCAGCACCGAGGTGCGGTGGTTACCGCTTGCAAACACCGCATCATCCTGCACGGGCAAAAAGCCCTTCTTGCCCCACACCACACGGGCGTTGCCGCGGATGGGATAATACATCAGATGCACGGCGTATTCCACGCCCTCCGCATCGGTCACAAGGAAGGTGGCAAAGTGGTTGCCCGCGATCTCATTTTTGGCATAGAGCTTCGCGTTTGTCGCGGAAATCGCGGACACGTATGCCGAAAATTCCGCCAACGTGGTGCCTACAATGGAAACGGCGGTGTTGCCGCCCTCGCAGTCATAGGGCTGCGAGATCTCGCCGATCTTCGCTTCATAAATGGGGAGCAGCTCGCAGATCTGATAGCTTTTCACTGTCTTTTCTCCTTATACGTTCAACTGACGCAGAACAGGCTTTCTGCTCTTGGGGCGATAGAGATATACGTATTCGCTCTCCATGCCGTTCTCGGCGGCAAGGGTCAGGATCACCTTGTTTTCGCCGTCTGCGCGGGGCAGTACAAAGCGCACCGTGGGGCCACGCTTGTGGCTGTTGGCATCCGTCTCGGCGCTCCACTCCAGCAGGTCAAAGGTCTCCTCCCCCACTCTTGCGGTCACGTGCACCTTGCCGCTGACCGCCTCGGGGGCGTCGTTGAGCAGCCAAAGCTCTGCTTCAAAGGTCTCGCCTTCCTTCCAGTCAAAGCGCGGGATCTTGGCGCTGAACAGGGTAGGGCGCATCGCCTTTTGCACGTAGTAATAGCAGGGGTTGGGCTTGGCGGGGTAGGTGATCAGCTCATTGCCCGCGGCGGTGATCCAGGGCTCGTTGTAGTCCCAGTTGATGCCCATGCTGCAATGCGGCCACTGACGGCGCATCTCCTCAAAGGCACCGCGATAGCCCTCGTTTTGCATCCATTGCTGTCCTTCTACCATTGCCTCCAGGGAACTCGGCTCGCCGAGGTAGCGCTCGTAAACGTCCTGGCAGACCCATCTGCTCTGTCCCCATGCCTTAAAGCCGTGGTGCGCGACCCACGCCTCGGTCTCCTTGATGGGGAACAGCTCGTCTGCGGGGATAATTTTTTTCAAGGTCTCCACATCCGAGATCGAGGGCACACCGAACTCGGTGTAGGCGGTGTTATAGTTGTTTTGGAACTGCTGCATCACGTCGCCGCCCTGATCCTCGGCGTAGAACACGTAACCGCCGTGTGCCATGCCGTAAAGGGGAGAGGTGTAAAGGAAGGGACGCTTGTAGTCCAACTCAAAGCAGAGCTTGTTGAGAAGGCGCAGGGGAGCGGATTGCTCATCCATGCCCGACCAGCCGTTAAACAGCTCGTTGCCGCCGCACCAGAAGGCGAGAGCGGGGTGAGAGCGGAACTTTTTGATGATGCCGGTGGCCTCGTTTTCCAGCGTTTTCATATAGTTGCCCACATCCTGATACTTGTTGCAGGCAAGCATAAATTCCTGCCAGATCAGAATGCCTTCGCGGTCGCAGATCTCATAAAAGCTCTCCTTGGGTGTGCCCGCACCGCCCCACATACGAAAGATGTTCATGTGGCATTCCTTGGCGTAGCGGATCAGCTCCTCGTAGCGCTCGTGGGTGATCTCGCCCCAGAACAGCTCGGGGTTGACCCAGTTAGAGCCCTTGCAAAAGATGCGGCGGTTGTTCAGCTCCACGGTGATGGGAGCCTCGTATCTGCCCTTGGGGAACTCCTTCGGGCCGGTGGCGCCCGTGTTGCGCAGCAGACGGATGCGGCGGAAGCCCAGCTTGCCGGTGCGCTCCTCTTTTTCGTTGCGCACGATCCAGGTGTAGAGGTAAGGGGTGCCTTGACCGTTACACCACCACAGCTCGGGGGCGTTTACGGTGAATTGCTTGTCGGTACCCCGGTAAATCTCCTTCCCCTCGGCATCCAACAGCAAAACCTCACAGGGCAGAGCGCAGTCAAAGGTGCAGCGAACGGTGCCCACGCAAAGATCATCACTGACGTCAGAGAGCACCTCACAGTCTGCGATATAGCTCTCACCACGGGTCTCGATATAGGTGTCGTCCCAGATACCTGAGATCAAGAGACGGGGGTTCCAGTCCCAGCCGTAATACACGGGGGGATTGCAGGACTCGTTTGCCTCGTCCCGCGTGCCTGCCTTGCCCCGCGCACTCTTGGGATGGGGGTAGATGTGCACCGTCAGCGTATCGTTTCCCGTCAGCTTATCGGTCAGATCTATCTCGTGGCCGCGGAACATACCCTCGTAGGAAAGCAGTACCTCGCCGTTTAAGGCCACGTCATATTCATATTGAATGCCCTCGGTGACGAAAAAGACGCGTTCTCCGTCCCCCTGATCGTATTGCAGTTGGGTGCGATACTCCCAGTGGTCGTCCTCCAGGGGCAAAAACTGCTTGTAGTTGTCGGCAAACTGCACATCGGCAAAGCCGTTGGCTACAGCGTAATTCTTTTGGATATTGCCGGGAACGGTGGCGGGGAACCAGGCATCTCTGCCCTTGGTACAGCTTCTGCCCTCCCAGGTTTGATAGAATTTCATTTCTGTTACCTCGTTTCTTTTAAAATTCACTCATCAGCGCGGCATGCTCGCTTTGCAGATGTTGAATGGAGTTGATTTTTTCGATACCGTTTGGCACCTTTTCAAGGGGAACGGCGTGGAAGAAGGTCGAAGAGCATTGCTTTAAGGTCAGTCGCAGCGTGGTATAAACTTCCCCCTGATAGGATAGCAGCTTGCTGTTTCTCGCTTGCGTTTTACCGGTGTGCGGGTTCCACTCCTCAACGGTAAAAGCGCCGCGTAGCAATACATGGTGGTTGTAGTCCGCCACTGTCGTGTTAGAGAAATAGTAGATCTCACAATCGTCATAGCGCTTGTGGATGTGATTCAGCATACCGCCGCCGGGCATTCTGCGATGCAGACCGATGGTACGGAATTCGGGATAGACAGAGTTGAGCGCGCCGGTGATCTCCAAACGGGGCATGCCAGGCAGATAGATGTCAAAGGGCAACGAGAAGGAGTTGAGCGCCTGATTGACGGTAGAGCTGCGTGTCATATGGGTGCCATCCGCCGCCGAAGCGTTGAAGTACAAAAAGATCGCTTCGCCGCCCTTAGCGCTTTTGTTATAGCAGTAATCCCGCATCAAGGCGGGGTTACAGGCCTCCTCGCCAAAGATTTCTTTTGTGAGCAGTTGCACCGCCTTGTCGTTTTCGCCCTTTTCATCATATTCAAAGGCTTTTGACGGCAATAGACCCGTAGCAAGAATTTTGCCGCCCTCGTCAAAGAATTTTTTCAGCACGCGCAGATTTTGCAAACTGATGATCGAGGTGGCAGGCAGAACCAGTACACGGAAGGATTCTTTGTTTCGCTGGTTATCCAGATACAGCACGCCACCCTCGGTATGGCAACGGGTGTTCAAAATTTCGGGGTGCAAAACCGTGAGATCATGCCCGGAATAGATCGAGATTGAGTTGATCAGGGTCATATAATCGGCGGTAAAGGGGGTCGAGGGATACTCGTAACCGCTCACCTGTGAAAAATAGAGACCGCTTTGGCTGTGCAGATGATAGATGGGGTAGAGCATGGCAATGTCCGCCACGTGCTGGCCGCCCTGTAGCATGGTCTGCACACGGGCCGCCAAATCGCAGAAATCACTGTTTTCGGTTAATGCCTCGGGCAGGTGAACGGCGGTACAGTTCACACCGCGCGCAAAGGCGTTCATGGCGTCTTTATAAAGTCGCTCCTTATCATGGGTGGCATAATTGCGGAACAGCTCCGCGTTCACACGGTCCACATCAAAATTGTAGGCTACGCCCGCGACAATTTTGACCGAATTGGTGCCGTACATATAGGCCTTGTCAAAAAGGGCACAGGGCGAGAGCGCGTTGTTCAGCATGGCGTCGCCGATCGAAAAGGAACAGGCGGTCAGCTTGGGCTCAGAAAGGCTACCGAAGGGGATCAGTCCCAGCTCATCCGCAAAATCATGTAGCGCTTTGAGGATACCGTTTTGCAGCAGCGAGGCGCGAACTGTCATAAAGTAGGCCTTGATGTGCGCGGTGTCCTTACCGATTGAACCGAACAGAGCGGGGTAGTAGGGGGCGGGATCAAAGCCGAAACGGTCGGTAAAGACCCGGTTGAAGGAAATATCCCAGGCGCGGCGGTTTTGACCGTGGAACCCCACACCGGAATAGGCGATCAAATTGAGCGTTTTTCCCAAAAAGGGGGCAAACGTGTCAGAAAAAAGCGAAAAAACAGCGCGCAGATAGCCAAGAGATGCCTCATAGGAAAGGTAATTGGCGCCCTCTCGGTCTGTGTCCTCGGAAAGGAGATATTCTTTGATGATGTAGTTGCCGTGGGGTACCTCCCAAAGCAGGGTCCCGTTTGTGACAAAGGGGCGCAGATCAATAAGGTCACAGGTCTCTTCGTCAAAAGCGACCAAGGAAAGGCGTTCCCCCGCGGTCAGGCGCCGCTTGGTTGTTTGGCCTTGCTCACAGACATATTCCCGACAGGTCAGCAGCTTGGCACGGAGCGCGTGCTCGCCAATCTCGCCCATGGCGTGGATAACGCCATGCTCATAAGCGGGATCCAGATAAAAGCCGACAGAAAGCCCTTTTTCGCTGGCAAGCGTCAGGATCAAGCGGTAGAGCGCTTTGACTGTTTCCAGGCCGGCGCTGTTCAGCTCGGTGCCGAAGGCCAGCTGAGGGATCAAGGTGCCGCACCCGCAGCGGCCGCATTTTTCCACCTGGCACGCAACCTGCTTTTGCAATTCTTCGAGGGGGGCGCTTAAGGGTGGGAGCTCAAAATAATAGATCGGGCGCCGATCGTTATGGGGGGATTGAAATCCCGCGCGTTTGGTGGCGCTTGTCATAGGGAGCCTCCTTTCCTTTCATACTGCATTCAGTATAACATATTTTTTATGTAAATTCTATAGAAACAGCAAATTTTTTTCGCTTGCATTGACACAGCGGGCAAAATGCGGTACAATAATAGCAGTTTTAGCGAAAGGGGGGTGCGCTGATGGCAAGAGAGAGAACACCTGCCGAGCAGGAATATCGCGCTACGGTCAATCATATCGCGTTTTCTATGCTGATCTTTGAGGCGCTGTTTACGGTGTTTGGCATTGTCATTTCGGTGGCAGGATCCGTGTTGGATCAAATGGCGATCGGCCATATCTGGAAAAGCTTGATCCGTGAGCTTGGCTATGGCGTGTTGTATGCGTGTGTGTTCGTGATCCCCGCTTTTTGCTTTTATCTGTTCTCTCAAAAGCAAAAAAACGTACAAGTCCAATGCGAGACCCTTGTGCCGGCTGAAACGGCGCTGTATCTGCTCGCGGGCTTGGCGGTGATTTTTGCTACGGCGCAAATCAACGCGGCGTTGGTCGGCTTCTTTTCTGTCTCACCTGTTGTGGTGGATAACGTGTTTGGCACCCAGGTGACCACCAACACGCAATTGGTGCTGACCATTGTGACCACCGCGCTTGTTCCCGCTTTTGTAGAGGAGTTTTTGTTCCGCGGCGTTGTGCTTTCGCATTTGCTACGCTATGGCAAAACCACCGCCGTGCTGTTCAGCGCCCTGCTGTTTGGCATCATGCATCAGAACGCGGCGCAGCTGCTCTATGCTGTCGCGGCGGGGCTGGTGCTCGGCTTTATCTATCTCAAAACCCGCTCGATCTGGCCCTGCGTGCTGCTTCATTTCTTTAATAATTTTCTCTCGCTGATACAAGCGATTTTGGCGGAGCGCCTTCCTCCGGCGACAGCCTATTGGGCATTGGCGATCATGCAGGGGATGATCTTTTTGTTTGGTGTCGCGGCGGCTGTTTTGCTGATCCTGCGGCAAAAGGCGGATCACTCCGAGCCGCCGGTCAGGGCGCCGCTGGCGTTGGAAAGTGACGAAGCGGCGCGTGGCTCTGCCAGCATTGCCTTTGGGCGCCGTGTACAGCTGTTTTTTTCGGCGCCGATGATCGTTTTTTTGGCGGTTTGCGTGCTGATGATGTTTCTGCCCACCCTGCTTACCTTATTGCTGTTTTAAGGGGGGCGGATATGGTAGAAAAGAAAATAAAGCCGGTGAACGGTATTGAAAAACAGCAAAAAACAGATCTTTTGGCGATGCGCTTGGCCCTCGCTGAGGCCAGAGCCGCGGCGGAGGAGGGAGAGACACCGATTGGCGCCGTTTTGATGCGTGGCGATGCAGTGATCGCCGCCGCCCACAACCACCGTGAAAGCAAAAACGACGTGACCTCCCACGCGGAGATCGAGGTACTGCGTGCCGCAGGAAAGCAAAAAGGGGACTGGCGCCTGTCGGAGTGTACCCTTTACGTTACCTTAGAGCCCTGTCCCATGTGCGCCGGGGCCATCCTTTCCGCTCGCATTCCGCGCGTGGTCTTTGGCGCAAAGGATGCCACCATGGGCGCAATGGGCAGTGTGCTCAACCTCCCCCGTTTTCCGTTGGGGGCCAAGCCCCTGGTAGAAGGTGGTCTTTGCGAGGGGGAATGCAAGGAGCTGTTGCAATCCTTTTTTCAAAACAGACGCAAAGAAAGGCAAAAGCAAAAAGCAGACGGTCAGTGCTGACCGTCTGCTTTTTGCTTTTCGGTTTGTGTGAGGTCGGGGAGTTGTATGACGCCCTCGGATTTTTCAAATTCCTTGATGCATTGGCGAATCAGATACAGAATTTGCGCGTTAGCGGAGCGCCCCTCATACTTGGAAATGTAATGCAGCTTATAATGTAGCTCCGGGTCGATCTCGATGCCCAAATGCTTGTTTTGCTTATTTCTCATTATTTACACCTCAAAATCTTATTTCAAGTACATTTTAAGATGGTTTTGCGATATAACGTGTAACGTATACTTGAAGCAAGTCCCCAAGCCTTGTGCGCCCAAAACATAACACGCCTTCCTGTTTTCAAGGCTTTCGGGAGAGAGCCCCTTTTGCAAAAGCTCTCTCCCTTTCCAATTTCGCTATCACGCGAGGCGCTTTTCCAGTCTTGCGCGGATGGCCTTGATAAAGTCGATGGAGTTGACCGCCTCGACCTTGGTGCCGGGCACGACCAGGCCGGTGAGATCCTTGGTCATAATGCCGTCCATCAGGGTGTCAATGCAAGCACCCTCGAGGTTGTCTGCAAAATGCATCAGATCTGCCAGGTTGTCCATCTCGCCTCTCTTGCGGAGCGCGCCAGACCAAGCGTAGATGGTGGCGATGGGGTTGGTGGAGGTCTCCTCACCCTTCAGATGGCGGTAGTAGTGGCGGGTCACGGTGCCGTGCGCGGCCTCGTACTCGTATTTGCCGTCGGGGGAGACCAGCACGGAGGTCATCATGGCCAGAGACCCGAAGGCGGTGGAGACCATGTCGCTCATCACGTCGCCGTCGTAGTTCTTGCACGCCCAGATGAAGCCGCCCTTGCTGCGGATGACGCGGGCAACGGCATCGTCGATCAGGGTGTAGAAATAGGTGATGCCCGCTTCCTCAAATTTTGCCTTGTACTCGTTATCGTAGATCTCCTGGAAGATCAGCTTGAAGGTCTGATCGTACTGCTTGGAGATGGTGTCCTTGGTAGAGAACCACAGATCCTGCTTGGTGCCAAGGGCATACTGGAAGCAGGCGTGCGCGAAGGAGCGAATTGAGTTATCCTTGTTGTAGGAGCCCTGCAAAACGCCGGCGCACTCAAAATCGTATACCGTTTCACGGAAGGTTTCGTTGCCGTCCTTGTCGGTAAAGAGGATTTCCGCCTTGCCCTGGGTGGGAACACGGTACTCGGTGGCTTTATAAATATCGCCGTAGGCGTGACGGGCAATGGTAATGGGCGCTTCCCAGTTGCGCACGGCGGGCTTGATGGTGTCAATCAGGATGGGCGCGCGGAACACAGTGCCGTCCAGAATGGCGCGGATGGTGCCGTTAGGGGATTTCCACATCTGTGTCAGGTTGTATTCCTCAACACGTTGCTTGTTGGGGGTGATGGTGGCGCACTTGACGGCAACGCCGTATTTTTGTGTAGCGTAGGCGCTGTCAAAGGTGACCTGATCCTTGGTTTTTTCGCGCTCGGGCAGGCCCAGATCGTAGTACTCGGTTTTGAGGTCTACAAAGGGGAGCAAGAGCTCGTCTTTGATCATCTGCCAAAGGATGCGGGTCATTTCGTCGCCGTCCATTTCGACCAGCGGCGTTGTCATTTTGATCTTTTCCATATTCAATACCTCCGAAATTTGGAAAAATGTATTACAACGGGGTGAGTTTTCCCGTGTTTTCAATGTTCAAAGCTGTCTTGCGACGACCTTTTTTATGCGATCCAATGCGAGGGCGTAAAACTCCTCCACGGGCATATTCTTATAGGCGCCGTGGACGTCGCGCTCGGGCTTATCCTTCATGCTTAGCTCGCAGGTGAGAATGCCTTCGTAGCCGCAGGCGTCGATGCGGTCCATCACGCCCTTCCAGTCCACGATGCCGTCGCCCATGGGCAGGTGCGCGTCGTCATACCAGGTGATCACGTCACCGGTCACGCCGAAATTGTCGTCCAGATGGGTGTGGCAGAGCTTTTCGCCGTAAAGCGCCAGCATATCACTGTTGCGGTAGCAGCATTCGTGTCCGCTGTCAAAGCAGAAGCCAAGGCAGGGCTCGTTCCAAAATTTTTGCATCACGGCGGCGAGAAATTCCTCCCGCTCGGTGTTCTCAAAGGCAAGCTTTACGCCGTGCTTGTTGCCCGCCTCGATGATGCGGGCGTAGCCATCCAATCCGACCTGCGTCGGGGCGGCAGGGGTCTTTGAGGAAAAGCCGTTCATGGTGTGCAGCACCATCACGGGGATGTCAAAGCGGGCGCAATCCTCAATGCAAGCGATCATAGTGGCGATCTCCTTCTCGCCGTCCTCGCCGCCGTTCCAGATGCGGTATTCGTGGCTGAAGGGGGCGTGGATGGAGGAGTAGATCAAGCCGTTTCGGGCGGCAGTATCCGCCCATGCGGCGGTGCGGTTCGGATCCCAGCCTGTGAAAAAGGCATCCCAGCCCACCTGTCGGATCAGGGAAATGTGCTCAGGCACGTTCAGTCCCCCCATGCCTCCCAGCACGTTGATACCAAGCTTGCGATCCATATCAAAGCCCCCTGTTCAGTACCTTGCGCGCACGATCCAGTGCGAAGGCGTAGTACTCGTCGATAGTCATAGCGGCATACTTGTCGTGATCGGGGCGCCCCAGCTTGTTGGTACGGGTCAGCTCGCAGATCAGCGGCCCCTCGTAAGGGGTAGCGTCGATGCGATCCATCACGCCCTTCCAATCCACGATGCCGTCACCCATGGTGAGGTGCAGATCATTTTTCCAGCTCTGATCAATGGGCAGGGTCTTGTCCAGTACGCCCAGGTTGTCGTTGAAATGGGTGTGGCAGAGCTTTTCACCGTACAGAGCCACCATGTCCTTGCCGCCGTTGTAGCATTGCTCGTGCCCCGTGTCCAGACAGAAGCCGCAGCAGGGCTCGTTCCAAAATTCCTTCATCAGGGCGGCGAGATACTCCTCGCCCTCCACGTTCTCAAAGCCAAGCTTGACCCCCAGCTTGTTGGCAGCCTCCACCACGCGCTTGTAGTTATCCAGGCCGATCTGTGTGGGGGTGTGATCCTTGAAGCCGATAAAGGGGTGAATGACCATCACGGGGATATCAAAGCGGGCGCAATCTTCCACGCACGCAATCAGTTGATCGGTGACGAACTTACCCTCCTCGCGGTCCTGCCACATATAGCTGACCTTGTGGTTGCCGCTGAAAGGGGAGTGGATGGATTGATAGATCAGCCCGTTGCGCGCGGCGGCATTGGCCCATTCCTCCACGCGGCTACGATCCCAGCCGGTGAAAAAGGCATCCCAGCCCACCTGCTTGATCAGATCGATGTGCTGTGCGACCGACAGGTTGGCTCCGCCAAGGATGTTGATGCCCAGCTTATACTGCTTTGCCATAAGGAGATCTCCTTTTTAAAGTTATTTGTTTTGTGCGGCGTAGTAGTTCATCAGACAGCCACGCAAAATGATTTCCTTCTCGTTATCGGTCAGGCCCTTGATGTGCAGGGTAATCTCCTCCACGGCACCGGTCGCGCGGATCACCTTGGCAGGGAACACCTCCTCGCCGGCGGCGATTTTTTCACGCACGCTTGGGATAAAGACGAAGTCGCCCTCGTTATAGTCAAACTTGGTGCCCTCGTCAAGGGTAAAGGGCAAAATGCCCCAGTTGATGCAGTTGGAGCGGTAGCGCTTGGTCGCGAACTCATAGCAGATGTTGGCAAAGCCGCCCAAAACCTTCTGGCAGGAGGCAGCCTGCTCACGGGCGGAGCCGTCACCGGGCTTGTTCGCGAACACGCAGGAGCCGAACTGGGTGTTCTGCGCCAGCGCATCGGCGTCGCCAACCTTGGAAAGGGCAAATGTAATCTTGTCAGAGACGTTGCCTTCTCGGCGGCTCTTCTCATCTGCGGCAATCGCCTTAGAGCGCCCCACATACTCCGGGCAGCGTCGAGAGAGCGCGAACTCGGACAGGCGCAGGGGGTTGGAGCGGTAAGAGGAGGTCTCACCGGAGGGGATCAGCTCGTCGGTGGTGGTGACCGGATCGTGAATAACGGCGGCAAGCTCAACCAGCATATTGTCGGCAAGCTCGTACATTTTCGGCCAGTCGGTGATGTTGGGACCAAGGATCAGATCAGCATCCTTATCAGCCTTGCCGAAGCCGTAATAGCAACGCTTTTCATAGACCGAGCGGTCATAGTTGTATTTGTGGGCGGTGTGTTCGTAGTCCACGTCGGTGGCGGCGGTGATGATGCCGCCGTTGGCGGCGGTAGCGGCGATCGAACGCGCGTCCATCAGCGCCACGCCGGAAAGCTGCCCCTCACCGGGCTTGGAGCCCTCGCGGTTGGGGAAGTTGCGGGTGGTGTGACGCAGTGACAGGCCGTTGTTGGCGGGCACGTCGCCGGCACCAAAGCAGGGGCCGCAGAAGGAGGGCTTGATCACGGCGCCGTTTGCCAAGAGGTCTGCCGAGACGCCGATGCGGGTCAGCTCCAAAGACACCGGTACACTGGTGGGATATACAGACAAAGAGAAGTAGCTGTTGCCCACATTGCCGGTTTTCAGAATGGAGGAGGCTTCGTCAATGCTGTCAAACATGCCGCCGGCACAGCCCGCGATGATGCCCTGATCTGCCATAACGGAGCCGTCGGGACGCACCTTGGATACCAGATCCAGCTTGGCCTTCTTGCCAAACTTCTCGGCGGCCTCGGCCTCAACCTCGGCGAGCAGCTCCTTTGCGTGCTCGTTGAAGTAATGGATGGTGTAGGCTCTGGAGGGATGGAAGGGCAGAGCAATCATGCTCTCCATCTTAGAAAGGTCAATTTCTACCATGCGGTCATAGTAGGCCACCTTGCCGGGGGTTAGCTTCTTGTAGTCCTCGGGTCTGCCGTGGGCCTTGTAGTGCTGCTCCACCACCTCGTCAGTCTCCCAGATCGAGGAAAGGCAGGTGGTCTCGGTAGTCATGACGTCAATGCCGTTACGGAAGTCGATGGGCAGCTCCTTTACGCCGGGGCCGACAAACTCCAATACACGGTTTTTCACAAAGCCGCTTTCAAAGGTGGCACCCACCAGCGCGATGGCAACGTCGTGGGGGCCAATGCCCTTTTTCGGCTTGCCGGTGAGGTAGACCAGCACTACCTCGGGGGCGGGAATATCATACGTGTTTTTCAGCAGCTGCTTGACCAGCTCAGGGCCGCCCTCACCCACAGCCATGGTGCCAAGCGCACCGTAGCGGGTGTGGCTGTCGGAGCCCAGGATCATCGCGCCGCACTTTGCCATTTCCTCACGGGCAAAGGAGTGAATGACGCTTTGGTTGGCGGGCACGTAAATGCCGCCGTATTTTTTCGCGGCGGAAAGGCCGAACACGTGGTCATCCTCGTTGATGGTGCCGCCGACGGCGCAAAGCGAGTTGTGGCAGTTGGTCATGGCGTAGGGCATGGGGAATTCCGTGAGGCCGCTGGCGCGGGCGGTTTGAATAATGCCTACATAGGTGATGTCATGAGAGAGCATGGCATCAAAGCGGATATTCAGCTTTTCCTCATTGCCGGAGGAATTGTGCGCTTGCAGAATGGAATATGCAATGGTGTTTTTGCGTGCCTGTGCGGGGGAGAGGGGGGCAGTGGCAGAAACCTTGCCATCTACCAAATAAACGCCGTTTTCGGTAAGTTTGACCATGGGGATTCTCCTTATGTAAAAATATACAAGATAATTATATAAGATTGTAAATGGAAAGTCAAGGCGTTCTGTTGGATTTTTGCGATTTTTCAAGTGTGTTATGCTCCCCCCACTTTTTTGTCAAGGTACCAACGGTTATAATGGTTATTGGCATCGCTTACTGGTATTTGGTGGGCGGAGATGTAAGAGTAAGGAAAGAAAAATATTTTTTTAGCCTGTCGCATTGTTTCTATACTATTGCGTGTTCAAAAGGGCGTTGCAATTTTTTATAATAACAGCATAGAATGATGTTATTTGCTTTGAGGTGACGCTGTGGATAAAAAGACATTGGGCGGACGTATTCGAGAAGCGCGAAAAAATGCAAATTTAACACAGGAAACATTAGCAGAAAAAGCGGATATTGGTGCAATCTATTTAGGCGAGATTGAACGCGGACTAAAAATGCCCAGTGTAAGTGTTTTCGTGAAGATCGTAGAAGCGTTAGAGGTTTCTGCCGATTATTTGCTACGAGATGCGGTAAGTAGCGGTAAGGTTTATGTATTGGATGAAATTATGAAAAAAATGGAGGAATTTACGCCAAAACAAAGAAAAACGGTATCCGACATCTTAGATGCCTATATAAAAAATCTTTGACTACGATAAAGCTTGTTGGTAAAAGCAAGGGGTGAAAATTATGAAGCAAATTGGTATGAATCGAAAAATAGACGCATTGGGCAGAATTGTAATTCCGAAAGAATTGAGAAGCTTTTTTTGCATAGAAGCGGGGGAACGGTTGGAAATCTTGGCAACGGAAGATGGCATCCTGCTACGAAAGCCTGCATACGAGGTTGTTAAAAAGCAATAAAAAGGGCGATTGTCGCTCTTTTTTTTACTTGAAAAAGCGTTCGGGATGTGCTACAATGAGAAAAAAGGGGGGGATCGCCATGGTTTTAGATAGCAGTTATTTCGCGCGTCCTGCCACCGCGCTTGCTCTCGATCTTTTGGGCAAGCTGCTGTGCCGACGTCTGCCCGACGGCACCATACTGCGCCGACGGATTACACAGACCGAGTGCTACTTTGGTGAAGAGGACACCGCCTGCCATGCCCACAAGGGCAGAACGCCGCGTACCGATACGCTCTACCAAAAGGGGGGCATTGCGTATGTCTATCTTTGCTATGGCATTCACAGCTTGCTCAACGTGGTCACAGGCGCGCAAGATCACCCCGAGGCGGTGCTGATCCGTGGCGTGGAGGGCTTTTCGGGGCCTGGCAGGGTGACAAAAGCAATGGGCATTACCTGCGCCGATAACCGCTTACCGCTCACCGAGGAAAGCGGCCTTTGGATAGAGGATGACGGCGCGCCGCAACCCACCTTTGCGGCCTTGCCGCGTGTGGGCATTGACTATGCGGCAAAAGAGGATAGAGAGCGCCCGTGGCGCTATTTGGTTTTGACAGAAAAGGCAGGTACGGTATGAGAAAAACACGTATTTTACTTGTTTCGGATGTGCATTATACCACCGAGGAGACGGCCAAGCAGTTAAAGGAGAAATATCCGCAGTCCAACGCTTCGCAGGCCAACGGGCCCATTCTTGGCTATACGCAAAAGCAGCGGATGGATTTTCTTGTGCAGGCTGTTTTAAAAGAGCATGAAAAACAGCCTTTAGACGCAATTTTGATGCCAGGCGACCTGTCGGTTGACGATTACGATTTTCGCAACCTGCCTTACAATTATTGTGAGAAATTCCGGAATGAGGTCATGGCAAAATTTCCGGTGCCCACGTATGTGCAGCCGGGCAATCACGATAGCTACACCACCGAGCAGTGGAAAACCATGTTTGGCACGCCCCGTCAGTTTTCGGCGGTGATCGGCGGCTCACTCTTTTTGATGGCGGATACCTACAATGCCCCAACGAACGGGGCTTCCGGCTCTCCGTACACCCCATTTGACATCGCGTGGGCAAAGGCAGAAATGGCCAGGCACCCCGATTTGCCGGTTTTTATCACCGCACATTACATCCATTGGCGGCGGGAGGGGGAGCCCTTTGCCGCGTTCCTGCGTGAAAACCCGCGTGTAAAGGCTTTGTTTGTGGGGCACAGTCACCGCTTTGAAACGGTTCGCATGGGCGAGGCCTACAACAACCGTTCGATGTATGATATTGGCGCTTTTTCCTATTACACCAAGCCTACCAACGGCAAGTGGGATTTCAATATCTTCCACCAGGACTGGCGCTGGGGCTATCAGCTATTGGAATTTGATGACAAGACCTTTAAAACCTGGCACGTGTCGCCTGCTATGACCTATCACGGGCACAACGGGAACTTCGAGCTATTCTATGACGAAACGGTTGCCGACGAGGAGCCGATTACATAAAAAGCCGTCAGACGGTATCAAAAAACGACAACAGGAGGATCAAGTAATGAAAAAATATCTGTTGCCCGAGGGCGGGCAGTTTTATAAGGTGAATATGCACAGCCACAGCACCCTGTCGGATGGCCGTCAGACCCCGGAGGAATTGAAAGAGGCGTATTTGAAAATGGGCTATTCCGCCATTGCTTTTACCGAGCATGGGCAGCTGCACGATCTGAATCATCTGACCGATGAGCACTTCGTCGCTATCAAATCCTATGAGATCGACTTTTTGCAAAAGGCACATCCCGCTTTTTCCGCATATGAGGGGGAGGTGCAGGCCTTCGACCACGCCGAGGCGGTACACATGAACTTTTATGCCAAGCACCCCGACATCACCGAGCGGGTGCACAAGACCCCCATCAAGGAGTTTAAGATCGAGAACTTCAACCAGGCGATTCGACTGGCCAAGGAGCTGGGCTACCTGACCGTTTACAATCATCCCAACTGGTCGCTGAACACCTGGCCGCTTTATTCCAAGCTGGAGGGGCTGGACGGTATCGAGATCATCAACGGTGCCTCTCAGCGCGCCTCGGATATCGACTACGCCCCCTGCGTTTACGATCAGATGGCGCGCGCGGGCAAGCGGATGATCTGTGTGGGCGGCGATGACAACCACAACGTGCAGCATTTTGGTACTGCATGGACGATGGTCAAGGCACCCGCGCTTTCCTATGCCGCCCTGATGGAGAATCTGGAGGCGGGCAACTGTTACGCCTCTGATGGTCCCGAGATCACCGAGCTGTATATGGAGGGGGACACGGTGCACGTGCGCTGCTCTGAGGCGAAGGGTGTGTTCCTCACCACCGCAGGCCGCCGCAAGAGCGCGGTCCTTTCCGAGGGGGATGACCCCCTTGTGACCAAGGCGTCCTTTAAGCTAAGGCCGGAGGACTACTTCTTCCGCATCACGGTACGGGATGCCGCAGGCAAGCATGCCAATAGCCGCTTCTACTATCTGGATGAGTTGAACTAAAGAAAAACGCTCGGCGCAGCCGAGCGTTTTTCTTTAGTGTTCGCCTTCAAAATTCCCCAACATGCCGTGCTCGGGATCAAAATTCCCCAGCGACATTTCGGTGTGGGCACGGTTCGGTACAGGGGGATCCGGAATCTCAAATTCCGGCACGTAGGGCGCCTCGATCTCGGGGCGCTTTTCCTTTTTCTTGGGATCGGTCATTTTCATCACCTCGCCCTTTATTCTGTACCGTTTGGGGGGATATTATGCAAAAGGGCTGCGTCATGAGCCCGAACAAAAATACACGAAAAAGAATAGAACAAGCCGCCCTGCCATCAAAAAAGTGATGGTGAAGCGGCTTTTCGGTAGAAATTCTAGCGAATTTCATTTTTTTATGTGTGTTTTTTAGTTGGGCTCTCGGCACTCGATGTATATGATACGCCTATCGTACCGAGATCACAACTGCTGTATCTCATGACTCAGCCTCTTTTAAACACTGTAGGTGGTCTCCTTGGCTTTGGAAAGGTCTACGTCACCAAGATATTGCTTGCTGTCAAGCCCCAGGTCACGGCAGATGTTCACCATCTCCAGAACCGTGCTGATGTCTACATTGATGCCCTCGCGCAGGTGCTTTTCCTTGGCGTACATTTCCTTTTCGCCGTGGGTGTAGATCGGCACATTCTCGTCGGCGCGCTTGGCGTCACGCAGCTCCTGCAAAAAGGTGGAGAGGTGAGCCTTGATCTCCTCAGCATCACCGAAGATCTTGGGATCAATCACGATAAAGGCATGGCAGGTGCCGGCGCTCTGGCCCGGCTTGCGCACATGATGGTTGGAGGTGGAGCCGCCCGAGGTGATCGAGCAGAGCAGCTCACAGATCATGCTATAGCCGTAGCCCTTATGGCTGCCGGAGTCCTCGCTGATGCCGCCCACCGGCAGAATACCGCCAACGCCCTTTTTACCGTCGATGCAGGCGAGCACCGCTTTGGCCTCGTGGCACTCCTTTCCGTTTTCATCGGTGGCCCAGCCGTCGTGCAGGGGCTTGTCAGCCTTGTGATAAACCTCCAGCTTGCCCTTGGGGATCACTGTGGTGGCGGCGTCAAACCAGAAGGGGTAAGGCTCGGCGGGCATGGCGAAGGCGATGGGATTAGAGCCGAGGATCGCCTGCTTGGAGTTGGTGTGGACCATGATCGACTCGGAGTTGGTGACGCACATAGCCATCAGCCCCTGATCGCAGGCCATTTTGGTGTAGTAGCCGGCAATGCCGTAGTGGTTGGAGTTGCGCACCGTTACGAATGCCATGCCGACATTCTTTGCCTTCTCGATCGCCTTGTTCATGGCAAAGATGGAGGTCAGCTGACCCATGGCTGCGTTGGCGTCAATGACAGCCGACACCGGCGTTTCAAATACGATCTGGGGCTTGGCGTCTGTCTTCACGCAGCCGCTCATGATGGATTTGTGATAGCGCACCAGACGCTGGGTACCGTGCGACTGCACACCGTAAAGATCGGCCAGCAGCAATACGTCGGTGATTTGCTCCGCTTCCTTTCGGGTGAAGCCGAACTTTTCAAAAATATCCTCGCAAAAGGTTTTCAGGGTTTCTACACTGTAATTTACGTAGCTCATCGTTTTCTCCTTTTTAAGCAAGCGTGATCTCTACCGCGGCAACGGCGGCGGGGGGCAGGGTGATACGGTTGCCCTCGACGGTGACATCCTTCACGGTAAACACATCGGTGTTGACAGGGGTGATCTCGGTGGCGGGATTTTCCGCGATATAGTGCATTTCGGCGCTTGCCACAGCAGCGCCGCCAAGCTCCAGCTCGATCTCCTGGGCATATTTCATGTCGGTGTTGGCCAGGTGCAGGAAGATCGTCTTATCGGTGGCAGAGGCCACCGCGTCCACGGCGCCCTTGTAGCTGAGATCCAGCGCGTGCTTGCCCTGGTATTTGCCAAACAGCGACATGACCGCGCCAACCGGCTGTAAATAGGGCTTGCCGGCGCGGATGGGCGTGGGGATCATCAAGGCGTTGACCTGCCAGACGTTGCCGAAAAAGTCTGCCATGGTGGCGATCTCCAGCACATCGCTGTGGCGCATGATGGTATTCAGGCACCTGGCGTAGGCCACGCCGGCGCCCCAGGAGGAAAGCACCTCGTTGCGGTTACGGCCGGGCAGGGCAAAATGCCCCTCGGTCATCGCCAGGTGCTTGCTGCCGCAATCGGCACGCATCATCGAAATATGCGCGTCCAGCGACTTGTAGGCGTGCATCAGATGGATCCAGGTACACTCGTAATTGTCACGGTAGGCGGTGCCGGTGAGGGGAGAGTTCTCCAGACCGGAGCCGAAGTGGTGGTGGAAGGCGATCATGTCGATGCCGTCAGCCTCACTCATCTTTTTACACCAGTTTGCGCCGTCATGGGCGGTCTTGTTGTCGCCCCAGCCGATCAGCTTGATGGTGGGATCGGATCTTCTCATTGCCTCGGCAAAGCGCTGGGTGGTCTCGTAGCACTGATCCGCGGTGAAGCCGTAGTGCCGCTCGGTATTGCGGTAGCCCACGGTGCGGTAGCAGGTCTCGTTGCCCACCTGCCAGTATTTTACGTTAAAGGGTCGCTCGGCACCGTTTTGGATGCGCAGCGCGTTATCGGGGTTATTGCAATAATCCACCCACGCGGCGGCTTCTTCGGCGGTACCCATGCGAACGGTATCGTTTTTCGGGCGCTGCCAGAAGTCCAGGCCCTCAGATTCCATATTGGCCACGATCAGCGGCTCGGCGTTTACCTGACGGCAAAAATCCAGAAACTCGTGAGTGCCCACACGGTTGTGGTAAAGACCGCTCCAGGCGTAGTTGACCATCGGCACACGGCTCTCCATCGGGCCGATCGCTTCCTTCCAATGATAATAGGAGGCAAAGCAGCCGCCAAAGCGGACCATGGTAGGTGCCAGCTCCCGTACCTTGTCAATAACCTCGGGGAACCATTCGTTCTCCACAAAATCCCAGGCGGCGTCGACCGAGGTATCGGCCACCCCCAGCGGCTCCATAAACTGCATATAGAGATAGGGGGAAATGACGTGCTTTTTTTCGGTGTTGATCTTTAGTGTAAACATAAGAAACATGCCTCCTTCCGCTTTGCTTTCATTCTACAACCAAATCCTGCTGTTTTCAATCCAAAAGTCAGACCTTTTCACAGTAAAAATGTCCGAATTTTAAAGTTTTTCAAATTGACTTGATTTTTTTGCCGCGACATGCTACACTAAAGGCATGGAAAATATAGAAAAGAAGCCCTTGTTCTACCCGGTTGAGGTAGGGGGCATGAAATGCAAGGTCTTTGTGGTGGGCAGCGGCCCCCGGATCAAAAAGCACGCGCAAACAGAAAGTGACCCCAGCTATGTAAGGGGCACACACACGCATTTTACTTATGAAGTGTTTTTTGTAACCGAGGGGCATTTGCAAATCGTCACCCGAGATTTTACCAAGACCTATGAAAAAGAGATTGTTATTATCCCGCCGCGCTTTCAGCATCACTCCTTGCCGGATAGCGACGGGAGCTTTTGCCTGCTTTTCGCGCCTGAGGAGGGGACAAAGGCCGAAACGGTATTGAAAAGCCGCATTGGCGAGGAGATTTGCCGCATGCCGCTGGAGGAGGACATCGCCTTTTATATCGACCGCTTGACGCGGCGCAGAGCAGAGAATACGTCCACCGCCCAGCGGGATGCGGAGCTACTCGTTGCGTTGATTTTCAATCGCGTTTTTGCTCATTTGCTGCCCGCCGATGCCGAAAAGAGAGGAAAGGCGGTTACCGCTGAGCACATCAACGAGATCGAGCATTATATCAACCATCACCTGTCCGAAAAAATTACGCTCAGTGACCTGGCCGGCAGAGTATATCTTAGCACCAAGCAGGTGGCGCGTATTATTGAGCGGGCTTACGGCTGCACTTTTTCTGAGCTTTTGACCGATAAGCGTCTTGCCGCCGCCGAAATGATGTTAAAGAACACCGATATGAAGATTGCCGAAATTGCCGCCACCTTTTGCACCTCTGAGGCTTATTTCTTTGTGCTTTTCAAGAAAAAGTACGGCATTTCGCCGCTGAAATTCCGCAAGGAAAGCCGCAACTCGGTATGACGGAGCGGGGGAGTGCGACCGGCAAAAAAGAGCATACTATACTGAAACGTGATTTTGACAAGGAGGACTTGCTATGTGTAATATTGCAGGCTATACCGGCAACCGTGCCGCCGCGCCCATTCTGATTGATATGCTGCGGCGAGAGCAGTTCATTGACGGGGGACAGAGCACGGGTATTGCTACCATTCATCAGGGTAAGCTGTATACCGCTAAGGTATTGGGAGATGTAGATGAGCTGCTTCGCGCCACCGACGCGCTGCGTTTTCCGGGTACCACTGGCATCATTCATTCCCGTCCCACCGGCAATCTGCAATCTCATGCCCATCCCTTTACCAGTGAGGATGGCAAGTGCGCCTTGGTGCTCAACGGTACCCTGCGGGATGTGAATACACCGGAATTTTATCAGAGATCCAACCAGATCATGCAAGGCTTTGTGGATAGGGGCTTTACCGTAAAAAGCGCATATGAGAGCCAGAGCAAGAAAAGCCAGCTGGCGCTGTCCAACGGGATGCGCTATCACGACTCCGAGGTCTATGCGCTGATGATCGGCGATATGGTTGCCAAAGCGGGCGGCGCTACAAAAGAGCGTATGCTGGACGCGATGACCGATGCCATCTCTGCCCTCCCGGCCGATATTGTTGTGCTGAGCGTGCACGCGGACCTGCCGGACACCGTCACCGTCGGTGATGTGACCCGCCCGATGCACGCGGGCACGGTGGGGGAGGAGACCTATCTTGCTACCACGCCGCTGGCCTTTCCCGAGGACATTGCGTTTTCTCATATCGTGCAGCTGCCGCCCGCCTCGATCTGTCAGGCGACCCCCGGTACCTTTACCGTGACCGGCAAGCAGATCGACGGCGTGCGCGTGGAGCAGATCGACTACCGCGTCGCGCATGAGATTTATGCGCGCATGGAAAAGCTGCTCAAAGGGCAGAAGGATAACCCCAAATCGCTTTACGATGTGCCTTGCTTTGAGGCATGGCGAGATGTATGGTCAGAGCCCCTTGTGGATTGCAAATACGCCAAAGAGGGCGGTTTGCTCAAGCCCTATGCCACCGTCCTTTATGACGCTTTGTGGAGCTTTCATCAAAAAGGGCGCTTGCATAGCGTTTTGGGGGAACGGAAAGGAAAGCCGATCGTCAAATTCTGGATTGATTGACATCGCCATTGATATAGGGGCTTCACATGAGCGCCGAACAAAAACCATACGAAAAAGCATAAATAAAGCTCTATTACAAGTGATAGCGGTTCTTTTGGGGGCGAAAGAGGCTCATAGAACCCGCGGCGATCAACAAAAAGCCGAACAGGCGCCGTAAAAGCCCCTCGGAGATGGCGTGGGCCAATACCGAGCCCAGATAACTGCCAAGAACGCCGCCCGGCAGTAGCAAAAGGATACACCCGAAAAGCAAAGGGGTGCGCAACAAATGCACCGTGAGCGCGGCACCTGAGGAAAAGAGAAAAAAGACAAGGTTCAATCCCTGCGCCACCAATTGGGGCGCTTGCAGTACGGCGGTAAGAAAAACCACCAAAAGCCCGGCACTGCCAACGCCCAGACCTGATAGAATAGCCACCCCAAAGGCGACAAATGCCAATAGCCACATCATCTCACACCACCAAGATGATGCCGGAGATCAGTACAACGGCGGCAAAAATGCGGGAAAGGATGCGGGGAGAGATCCGCCGCAGTAAAAAGGCGCCGGTGACGCCACCGACAATGGCTGGAAAAATGAGCCACCCTAAGGTGTTTACATTTAAGCTTCCCTGGCGAAAATAATGAATGGCCGAAAGGCAGGAAAGGGGCAGTGTAACCGCGATGGCAGTGGCAAAGATGGAACGCTTGTCCACCGGCGTGTTCCTGAACATCTTTGACAGGCCATATACCAAGACGATGCCGCCGCCGGCGCCCAGCAGACCGTTTAGAAATCCGGCACAGGCACCCAGCAGCAAGAGCGGAAAAATTTGAGAAAAAAAGAATTTCATGGGCTCCTCCAAAATATCAAGTCCTTGAAAATGTTAAAATCAGTTCTTGTATAAGATTAAATAAAATGCTATACTATAATATAGATATGTGTTTATTGAGATATTTTGTGTTTGCTTAGTATATGCAGGAATGGCGCCGTCAATCGCTTGACGGCGATGGATTTTTTTGAAAGGATGGCAAAATGCGGGAAGATAGAAAGGACCGTGTGGTTCGACGCAGCAGCACCGGATCCCATAGAGAGCCCGAGCGTGAGCGCCGGGAAAGGATCCGCTTGTTTGACGATGTGGATGACCTGTATCAAGACAGCAAAAAGGGCGATGACCGCCGTTACCGTGATGATCGATACGATGACCGTTACGATGAGGACGTTTCTGATCGCCGTGAAGCGGAAGATCGCCGTTATCCGGAAGACCGTCGGCGCCGTCGGGAGGATGAGCGCCGCCCCCAGGAGGACGATCGCCACGATCGGGATGAGGAGGACGAAAGGCGCCGTGTGAGGGAGCCTGTGCGCAAGCATGCCGGCGGCCCTCGCCGTCGCAGACCCACCAGCAATACCGAGCGCTTTGTGCATCAGATTTTGCCGTATGTGCTGTTTTGGCTGGCCCTGTTTGGCGCTGTTAGTCTGGTGCTTCGGGACCTGTTCCATTTAGACGGGGTTGGCGGAGAGTTCGGCAGCTGGTTTGCCGATTTTCTTTGTGGCCTGATGGGTCCTATTGCCTATTTGCTCCCCTTGTTCTTTGTGATCATCGCCTTGCGTTGGCGCACCTATGTCAAAGAAGGCATTTTGTTTCAAAAGCTACTGCTCTCGCTTTCCTTTTTGGTCTTACTGGCGGCCATTGTACACGTGTTCATCGAAATGCCCGGCAACAACAACCGGCATATCAACGTGGCCGTGTGGGAGCTTTATACCGCAGGCTCCACCTTTAGCGGCGGCGGTTTGTTCGGCGGCTTTGTGGGTGAGTATATGGGCTATGCTCTCTATCCCATTGGCACCGGTCTTTTGGCTATTCCGCTTTTGCTGATCATCGGTATTTACATGATTGGTATGACACCCGCCGGCCTTTGGCAACGGATTTCTACCAAGTTCAAGCAATCGGCAGAGCTGCGCCGCAAGCGGGAGGCTGAGCTGTACGATGGCAAGGAAGAACGCAAATTCCGTGCCCCAAAGCAGCAAAGGCCGACATCTGTGCAAAACAGTGAAAAAGCAAAGCTTGCGGGAAAGGCGGAACAACGAGCGCAGCCGCGGCAGAACTATTACGATTTTGGGGCAGATGACGAGCTGTTCCCGCCTGTCCCCCGGCCAAAGCGCGTTCCTATTGGCGAAGAGACGGTCAGAGAAACAGGCGACAATGCAATGGATTTGGTTGATATTCCGGATGATGAGCCGGAAGAGATGCATAACGATTCCGCCCGCAGCATCTTGAAGCGTGCGGGGCAGAGTGAGGATCCCAACCAAAAGCTAAATGAGATTTTGCGGCAGCTGGAAGCGGAAAAGGCCAGCAGAGCTGCCGCGGCCGCGCCTGTGGCACCCCCGACAGAGGCTACCCCTGAGGAGAAGGTCCCGCAAGGCTCTTATTTTGCGCCGTTCGCCTTACCGGTTCGCCCTGAACCCCGCCAGGAGCGAGAGGAAAAGATAGCGGCGGGCCATATTGTGATCAATCCCCGTGAAGCACAAAGCGAGCCGCCTTTCGCAAAGGGAAGCGTGGAAAGCGGGTGCGAGGTGGGCACATCCGCTTATCCAACTCCCACTACAGTGCAGGAGGAGGCCTTGGGCGGTGGCGGCGATGCTCCCGCTCACCCCACCCAGGTCACTTATGACAACGGTGTACGTACCGAGCGGCATCCTTCCACCACCATTTATACCAAAGATCCGCTGACGGCAAGAGCGGTGCCGCAGCCGTCCCCCACGGTGCCGGCTGAGCCTGTGCCAGCGACACTGACCGCTATCGAGGAGCCGCGCTCAAACGCGGTACAAAGCGAGGAGCCTCTTGAGCGCTTCCGCGCGGCACAAGAGGCACCGGCGGCGAGCGGGAGCGAGCCTTTGCCCGAGATGTCTTCTCTTGATTTTGAGGAGGAGACTGAGCCGGAAGTGCTTCCCCCGGTATCGCCTGCCAGAGGGGTGCGGACATCCTTTCGCTTACCCGGTGAGGAGCCGGAGATGAAGGAGCCCGCTGTGGCGGCGCCGTCGGCGTTGCCGCGAGAGAATCGCCCCACAACGGTGAGAACCGAACCGGCAACGCCCTCTCCCGAGCCGGTAAGGATGGTACGGCCTGTGGTGACAAGGACTGAGGCGCTAAAAGATGAGCCAAAGCCCACGCCGCCACCGCCGCCCACTCCCCGTGAGCACAGATTGCCCCCCATTGAACTGCTCAATGAGGATAAGACGGTGAAAGAAACCGATCACGATGCTGAAAATCAGGAGAAGATCGAGATTTTGCGCGAGACCCTGGCAAGCTTTAATGTGCGCATCCGTGATCAGATCGAATGCGCGAGAGGCCCGGCCATTACCCGCTATGAGTTCCGCCCGGAGGTTGGCGTTAGCGTGCGCCAGGTCATCAACCGCCAGGATGATATGGCGTTGGCGCTTGCCGCCGATGTGCGTATCGAGGCGCCGGTGCCCGGTAAGCCGGTGATTGGCATTGAGGTGCCTAACGCGGTTCGTGAAACGGTGTATATGCGTACTCTGCTGGAATCCGAACAGTTCAAAAATTCCAAAAAGCCTTTGGAGGTGCCCATCGGTCTTGGTATTGGCGGCAATATCGTTTCCTGCGATCTTGCCAGCATGCCCCATGTACTGGTTGCCGGTACCACCGGCTCCGGTAAATCGGTCTGCATCAATACCATTCTGATCAGCTTGATGTATAAAACCAGCCCCCGCGATCTGCGCTTGATTTTGATCGACCCCAAGAAGGTGGAATTTGCCGCTTACGCGCATGTGCCGCATTTGTATTTGCCGATCGTGACCGAAATGCCACGCGCGGTAGGCGCGCTTGCCTGCGCCGTGCAGGAAATGGAGCGTCGCTATACCCTCATGGAGGATGTGCAGGCACGCAATATTGAAGAGTATAATGAGATCACCAAGAACGACCCCGACCGTGAGCATTTGCCTTATATGGTCATCGTGATCGACGAGTTTGCCGATCTGAAGATGGGCTCTACCACCAACGACCCTGAAAACTTTACCTGCCGTATCGCTCAAAAGGCGCGTGCCGCCGGTATGCATCTGATCATTGGTACCCAGCGTCCCTCTGTTGACGTGATTACCGGTAAGCTCAAGAACAACATTCCTTCTCGCATTGCCTTTACCGTGAAATCCCAAGTGGACTCCCGTACCATTTTGGATAGTATCGGCGCTGAGTCGCTTTGCGGCAAGGGCGATATGCTCTATTTCCCGGTATCGCAGAACAAGCCCTCCCGTGTGCAGGGTGCCTATGTCAGCGGCAGGGAGGTAGAAAGCGTGATCCGGTATATCATCGAGCACAATGACGAGGTGCAGTACAACCGGGAGTTTATGGATCAGATCGAGGTCGAAATGGCGCGTGCCGCCAATGCGGGGCGCAAGAGCGCGGACAGCTTCGACGATGTGGATGACGATGAGGACGGTGGAGAAGATCCCAAGTTCCGTGAAGCGGTGGAGCTGGCCATCGAAACGCAGAAGGTGGCAACATCCTTGTTGCAACGGCGTCTTGGCGTCGGCTACGGCCGTGCCGCCAAGATCATTGACCGCATGGAGGAGCTGGGGTACGTCAGCGCGCCGGAGGGGAACAAAGCCCGTAAGGTGCTGATCACCTATCAAGAGTTTATGGCTAAGATGGGCGGCGATGGCGATTTTGAGGAAGACGAGTTTAACACCTAAAAAACAATGCCCCCGGCATAGCGGGGGCAAGTAAAAGGAGGATACCATGATGAAAAATCAAGTGATCGACCTGGCCTTGGCAAGTGTTGCCGCGTTTGGCGCGGGTTACATTGTTCATGAGCTGGTAAACAACGCGGAAGAAGCCAAGAGACAGGCGCGCAGAATGGCCCGCAGAACCCGCCGTGCCGGCAGAAGGGTCAAAAAGCTGATCATCACCAAGATCAACTCTTTCAAAAAGCCTGTTGAAGAGGAACCGATTGAGGAGCTTTTTGAAGAGGAGATCGAGGCGACCGATCTGCCCGCCGAGGAAGCGGTAGCAGCCCACTGCGCAAACAACGCAGGAGGCCGAGGCCTGAGCGTGCTTTCGGCCAAATGGTAAAACGTTCTGCGCCGGAGCGGCTTGTTGCGAAAAAAGAGGCACATTTTGTGCCTCTTTTTTCGCAACTCCACCGATAAGCCGGGTTCTGTCGTGAACGGTCATCTATCTTCGCTTTACGTCACCGTAAAGCTTCGGGATCGCTCCCGTGCCACCCGGGGGAATATGCCGGGCAGGCATCCCCCAAACGGTGTTGCTTCGGATAGGGTTTACAGCAAACCTATGTTACCATAGGAGTGGGTGAGCTCTTACCTCGCCTTTCCATCCTTACCCCAAAAGGGGCGGTTTCTTTCTGTTGCACTTTCCCGGCAGTCACCTGCGGCTGACGTTATCAGCTATCCTGCCCTGTGAAGCCCGGACTTTCCTCACGGTAATACCTTTCGGCGTGATACCGCGCGACCGTTTGATGAAGTTACAGACGATATTATACCACCGACCAAGCAGAAAGTCAAGCGTTCACTTTGCTATTTGGTTGACATAAGCATGCAAATATGATATACTTTAAGGGTATATTAGTACAGATGAAATAAAAAATAAGGAGGGGCGCAGCTTGCATTTCTTTACCGCGTTTTTAGAAATTTTATGCTATGTTTGTCTGCCCCCCTTTGCTTTTGGGCTTGCTGTGTGGGGGTGCAGAAGAGCGTTTTGCTTTTTTGTGGGCGATGATAGCGGCCTGCCCCTGATCCGTGCCGTGTCGGTGCTTTCCACCCCGGTGCGCGAGGCTGGGCACGCCATGACCGCTGTGCTGTTCTTTCATCGCCTGGAAGAGGTGCGCATGCTCAATTTGCATGATCCTGACGGCGAATACGGCTATGTGGAGCACTCCTATAATCCGCGCAATCCGATTGCCGTTTTGGGCAATTTCTTTTACGCGCTGGGGCCGGCCATCACGGGGCTGTTTCTTGTTTTGGTGATCCTGCTTTGCTGCTTCAATGGCATTCTGGCGCCTTTTTTCAACACCCTGACCGCCCTGGGCGAGCAGGGCGCCGGTTTTGCGGCCTACGCTTCCGCTACCGGGGCTTTGCTGGCAGGCATGTTTGGCGCGGGCGGGGGGCCGGTGATGTTGCGGATCATTGGCTGTGTTCTGCTGCTTGCCTTGTGCTTTGGGGTGCATATTGCCCCTATTGAAATTTTTGATTCGCTGGCCGGCCTTGGTATTTTTGCCGGCATCACCGCCGCCGGTCTGGGACTTGTCATGCTTTTTGATGACGGACGTGTGGGGCAGATTGTGCTTTCCGCCTTCCGCACCTACGCTACTGCCGTAACGGCGCTCTTTTTGATCGTTTTGGCGTTTGCTTTGATGGCGGTACTGATCGGCGCCCTTTTTGGGGTGGTCCGCACGCTTTTCAATATTGATAAAAGCTATCTGGACGATGGCGAGGACTATGAGGAAGATTGAATTTTGCTCTTGCAAAAAAGCGAAAAATGGTTTATAATAAATTTGTTTGACGATGCTGTCAAAAGGAGGCGCTTATGCAAAAACTGATTAAAAATTGGATATTTACCTTGATCACTTGCGTTTTGCTGGTGGTTTTGGCGCTGGTGCTGGTGCTTGATCTGAACGGTGTATTTGGCGAGAAATATTATGCCACCACTTTTGTCAATCTGCTTGCCGCTGTCGCGCTGATCATTTATATCGCGATTGGTCTTGCCCCGATGGTTGCCTATTACCGCGGTAAAGCCTTGGCCTTTTTGTTGGCCGAGATGGGTATTTTGGTGATTGTGATACTGGCATTGCTTGGCGTCGAATTTTTTGGCCTTTTTTCAAAATGGGATATGCAGGTGGTTTCTGTATTGGGTCTTGCCCTCTGGCTCCGTTGCACGGTGCTGATCATTCGCGCCTATTTGCAGCAGACCTTGCCGCAAAGCCTGCCGGAGGAACAGGCGCCTGTTGAAGCCCCTGTACAGGAGCAAACCGAGGCGGTTGCGCAAGCGGCGCCTCAAGATGAAAAGGAAGAGGCCAAGCTTGCCAGAAGAGCAGCCAGAGAAAAGAAAAAGAACGCGCAGATCCCCTTGTGGATGCTGTGCGTGGCGATTCTGCTTTCGGCTGTTGGCATTTGGCAGTTGGCCGCACCGTCCCCTGAGCTGAGTGATACCGTATTCGCTTACTGCATTGCGGGTCTGGCAACCGTCTTTGCTGTGCTGTTTGCCATACTGACCGTACAAAACCACCGTGCGTTGCCTCCAAAAACCGCAAAGGAAGAGGAGGATACAAACGAGAACGGCGATGCCGAGGTAGAGGCGTTGCCCGAGGAGAAGGAGCCTGCCGGGGAGCTCCCCGCCGCCAAAGAAGAGCAAGCGGAGGAACTGCCGGAGAAGCCCGAAAAAGAAGAAACTGCCCCTGCTGATACAAAGGAATAAAAAAGATCGCCGCTTTGCGTATGCTCGGTTCAGAAGACACGCAAAGCGGCGGCGTTTTTTTATTTCTCTTCAAAGGCGCGGCGATCAAACCGCAAAATGGCATAAGCTGTTTTTTCGGGGAGCGCTACCGTGCATGCGTCCTTTTCTTTGATCACGGTTGCGCTTGCTTTGGAAAACGGCGTATAGACCGTCGGGGCGATAGGGGCGACAATCCGAATCCGGTCGGTGACACCAAGGGGCTCTGCCTTGTTGATATAGTTCACACGGCTACGATGAAAGCGGATTTCGTCTAAATGATGGTCAATATCGGTCTCAAATTCCTTGGCCAGCAAATGTACGGTCATATTCTGCCCACTTTCAAATATCGAGATCAGATAGCCGTTTGCGTTTTGGACGCGAATGGGCATCGGCTTGGCGAATTTTTCGCAATATGCCAGTACCCCGGAGGTAATCCGGCCTTCTCCCATGCGGTGAGGATGATAAAAAAGTCCGGGCAGCGGTTCTTGCCAAAGATCGGGGTCAGCTGCGGTGGGAACTGTCTCGTTGCGGGTCCAGGCGGCCGAGATATGTTTGACGCCGTTTTCAATATAGCTAAAGAAATCGGCGGGATCGCGCAGTGTGGGGGCGTTTGGCAGTTGCCAGCTGTGCTTGCATTCACGCAAGGCCACAGGACCGGTGGCAATCACCTTGCCGCCGGCGGCAAGATAGCGCTTTAGCGCTGCGGTTTCGCTTTTTGTCATGGCGGCGGCACTGGGGAGCAGGATCAAGGGATATTCAAACGCCCCTTCCGGAAAATCAAAAAGGGTATGAGGGCTGATGCCGCTTTCGTACAGGGCTTGCAGCGTAGCGGAAAAATCCTTGTAATAGCCCTTGTCCAGATTGCCGAAATAGGTGTGCTTGCGAGTCTCATAGGAAAAATAGACCCCCACCTGCCCAATCTGCTCGCCTGTGAAAAGATCAGGATGCGCCGCCTCAAAGCGGAAAGCCTTACCAATAATCGCCGCCTCGTCGGGCAGGGTATCCAAAATGTGATCCGGCAGACCCAGGCGATCCTTTAGTGTAGAAAACCAGCAATCAGCCCCCATCATTTTGTTAACGGCCCAAACGATGTTGGCGGTTTGCTCGGTAAAGCCAAAGCCGGTAGAGAAGCATCGCCCGCCCTGCTCTCTGGCGCAGGCCTGGTGGTGATTGGCGTTAATGATGCGAGAGGGGATACCGATGTTGGTGGTGACCGGATCCTTTTTGTAGGGGGGCATATTGCCGCTCATTTCCAGATTGGTGTAGTTACAGCCGCCTTTGAGGAAGGAACGGGCATCGGCGGCACTGCCGTTGGCACTAGCGGCGGCGCTGTTGTGGCCGCAGGTGGTCACGCGGAAGTCCTTGGAAAAGATTGGCTTCAGTGCGGCGAAAAAGTCCTCTGCCGCCTCAAAACGCAGATCGATCCAGGCGCGCCAGGCGGGGTTTTCCCAGTTACCCCAGAAAGAGCGATCCTCGATCGTGGGGAGCTCCAGTCCGGTGCGCTTTTTCAGCGCGGCGCGGCAATGGGGGCAGGCACAGGAGTTGTAATGCATAAAATGTACCGGGTCATCGGCGGAAAGACCGTCAATACCGGTGTCAGCGATCAATTGCTTCAAATAGTCTTTATAAGAGGTTACAAACGCCGGGTTGCGGATGCAAAAGCCCTCGGCGGCGTATTGGGGAAAATAGAGCACGTCACGGTTTTTCACGTCGATCATACGCCAATCGTTCAACCGCTTCCCCTGATATTCCCAGGAGGTCGCCGCCTCGCGAGAAGGGGAAAGGGGCAGGTGCGGGCCGCTGTGTAGCATCACGTGCCGCATTTCCTCTTTGGTATCATAGCGATGCACCAGATTGATCGAGTGGTGGTCGTATAGCTCGACACCGTATTGGTGTAGCTCCTGTGCCACAGTGGCGAGATAGTCATGCAGCAGGGTAAAGTAGGGTAAAAAATCCCAACGAAAATGCGTACCGAAGATCATGGCCGTGGTGGCGCCCGATTGGGCGATCTCTTCGGCGCGGCGCTTGATCCGATCCATGCCGTCGTGGTTGGGCCAGTTCAGATCCTCCTGCCGGATCCACCAGCTGACGATACGCTTCGGTGCGGTCAGGGGATTGCCGTGTGAAAGCTTTTCCATCTTATTTTCTCTCCTCATAGGCGTTCAGGGCAAGGCGTAGATTGAACTCGTTTTCTTCCAATAAGCGCTCTGCCGCATCGTAGGGCAGGGCGGTAATCTCGCGCAGAATGCGTATCATGCGGTCACGGAGCTTAATGTTTGAGGGGCGCAGATTGATCATCATGTTTTCGTATACGTGTCCCAGCTTGACCATCACTGCGGTGGAAATCATGTTTAAGATCATTTTATGGGCACTGCCGGCCTTCATGCGGGTAGAGCCGGTTACCACCTCGGCACCGGTATCGGGATGGATGGCAATATCGGCGATTTGCTCGATCGGACAGTCTGCGTTGCAGGAAAGCGCTACCGTCAGGGCACCTTTTTCTTTGGCCAGGGTCAGGGCGCCCAGCACATAAGCGGCGCCGCCTGCCACCGAAATGCCAATCACGGTATCGTTTTGTGTGGGCGAAAAGGCGGCAAGATCCCGCTCGCCCGCCTCAAAGCTATCCTCGGCACCCTCTACCGCACGTCGGATGGCACCGTCACCACCGGCGATGATGCCGACCACAAGCTCGTGGGGCACGCCGTATGTGGGCGGACACTCGGCGGCATCCAGCACGCCAAGGCGCCCCGAGGTGCCACAGCCCATATAAAAGAGTCGGCCCCCCTGCTTCATTCGCTTGGTAATGGCTTCTACCGCTTGCTCAATCGCGGGGAGCTCCGGGGCAACCGCCGCGGTGGCGGTTGCATATTCCTCTTGCATCACGGCAAGCATTTGGGCGGTGGGCATTTTGTCGATATGGGTGGTGCGCTCATTTCTTTTTTCTGTGTTTAACATGGCATGTTCTCCTGGTTTCTTGGCATTCCCGCCAGATATAACGCGCCCTGGGCCATTGAGGTTTCGCAAACCGAAAGGATATAATGGCGGGGCTCCTTTTTTAAATATTCCTCAAGGATCGGTAGGATATATTGGCGGTTGGCAAAGACCAGTCCGCCACACAAAACCACCCGAACGGGATCGGTTTTTACCTGTTTTGCGGCACCGACGATCAGTTTAGCCACCTCTTGCATATGATGGTGCAAGATCGCTATCGCCACGGCATCTTTTTTCGCGAGCGCGGTGAAGAGCAGGGGCGCATATCCGGCGATGAGCGCTTTGCCGCCCTCATAAAAGCTGCCCAGCTTTTCTAATACTGTTTTGCCGTTACATTGCTTTTTTACAAGGTCGTAGAGTAGGGTATCGGCGCCGCTGCCGTCCTCGTAGTGTAGCGCCGCCGCAATGACGTCACGCCCCAGGGCAAAGCCGCTGCCGGCATCCCCCAGCAGATAGCCGTAGCCGCCAAAGCGATGTTGTCTGCCCTCCTGCTGGGCAAAGGCGATCGAGCCGGTACCCATGATCACGGCAACTCCGTTTTCTGTGCCCAATCCTGCCGAAATCGCATTGTGGGCATCACTGCCGCATTGCACCGACAAAAATCCGAAGCGGGATAAAAAGGCCTGTAGCATTTCGGTGTTTCCTGCCGTGCCACCACCGGCGAGCCCCGCAAAAACCGAGATGCAGTGTAGCGGTTGTTCATCGCAGATCTCCAAAATACCCTTGCGGAGCAGTTCCTTTGCGGCGTCCGCGCCGATGTCGTTGGGATTGGAGCGCCCCAGCACCAAGCGGCGCAGGATCTCCCCTTTGCCGTCGGCCAATAAAAATTCGGTCTTGGTACCGCCGCCGTCAATGCCGAGAAAGAGGGGGCGCTGCACCGGCTCTCGCATCAGCTCGTCCAGCGTGACCTCCAGCGCCCGTGCAAGACGGGGCAGAATGGCGGTAGGAGGCAGACCCTTGCCGCTCTCCCATTTGCTGATCGCCTTTTCCGAGTAGCCCAGCCGCTCGCCCAGCTGTAGCTGGGTCATGTGTAACACCTTGCGCCGTCCCTTGATGTTGGCGGCAAGAATCGCCGCTACATGATTCATATCATTGCCTCCGTTTTAAGTTTTGTCCTTATTATACAGCAAAAAAGCCCGTTTTTCAACCTATGCTTTGTGGAAAAAACAACAAAACTCTACGCACAGTAGAGTTTTGCCTTAAAAAATACCGCAGACACAGCTGTGTCTGCGGTATTTGTATAGATCCTTATTCGAATCAGCCCTTGATAGCAGCCTGAGCAGCAGCCAAACGAGCGATCGGAACACGGAAGGGAGAGCAGGAAACATAGTCAAGACCGAGGCTATGGCAGAATTCCACAGATGTGGGATCGCCACCGTGCTCGCCGCAGATACCGACGTGCAGCTTCTTGTTGTTCTCGCGGCCCATCTTGATGGCCATGTCCATGAGCTTGCCGACACCGGTCTGGTCAAGCTTTGCGAAGGGATCGTTCTCGAAGATCTTGGCATCGTAGTAAGCGGAGAGGAACTTGCCTGCGTCGTCACGGGAGAAGCCGTAGGTCATCTGGGTCAGGTCGTTGGTGCCGAAGCAGAAGAAGTCAGCGTTCTGAGCGATCTCGTCAGCGGTGAGGCATGCACGAGGAATCTCGATCATGGTGCCAACCTCGTAGTCCAGTTTCACGCCGGCAGCGGCGATCTCAGCGTCAGCGGTCGCGACCACAACAGCCTTCACGTACTTGAGCTCCTTGACGTCGCCAACCAGAGGAATCATGATCTCGGGAACCACCTTCCAGTCAGCGTGCTTCTTCTGAACGTTGATAGCGGCACGGATGACAGCGGCAGTCTGCATCTTGGCGATCTCAGGATAGGTGACAGCCAGACGGCAGCCACGGTGACCCATCATGGGGTTGAACTCGTGCAGAGAAGCGATGATAGCCTTGATGTCCTCAACGCTCTTGCCCTGGGTCTTGGCCAGCAGAGCAATATCCTCCTCAGTGGTAGGAACGAACTCGTGCAGGGGGGGATCCAGGAAACGGATGCAAACGGGAGTGCCCTCAAGTGCCTCATACAGCTTCTCGAAGTCGCCCTGCTGATAGGGCAGGATCTTTTCAAGAGCTGCCTCGCGCTCCTTGGCGGTATCGGCGCAGATCATCTCACGGAAGGCGGCGATACGGTCAGCCTCAAAGAACATGTGCTCGGTGCGGCACAGACCAATGCCCTCAGCGCCGAGCTCTCTTGCCTTCTTGGCGTCGGTGGGGGTATCGGCGTTGGTGCGAACCTTCAGGGTGCGGTACTTGTCAGCCCAAGCCATGATGGTGCCGAAGTTACCGGAGATCTCGGCATCAACGGTGGGGATGAGACCGTCATAAATGTTACCGGTGGAGCCGTCGATGGAGATGTAGTCGCCCTCAACGTAGGTCTTGCCGGCCAGAGTGAACTTCTTGTTTTCCTCGTCCATAGCGATCTCGCCACAGCCGGAAACGCAGCACTTACCCATACCGCGGGCAACAACAGCCGCGTGAGAGGTCATACCGCCGCGGACGGTCAGGATGCCCTGAGCGGCCTTCATACCGGTGATGTCCTCGGGAGAGGTCTCCAAACGAACCAGAACGACCTTCTTGCCGGCGTTGTTCCAGGTCTCAGCATCCTCAGCGGAGAAGACGACCTGGCCGCAAGCGGCACCGGGAGAAGCGCCCAAACCGCGACCGATGGGGGTAGCGGCCTTCAGAGCCTTCGCGTTGAACTGGGGATGAAGCAGGGTGTCGAGGTTGCGGGGGTCGATCATCAAAACGGCCTCCTGCTCGGTCTTGTGACCCTCGGCAACCAGGTCAACAGCGATCTGGAGAGCGGCCTGCGCGGTACGCTTGCCGTTACGGGTCTGGAGCATAAAGAGCTTGCCGTGCTCAACGGTGAACTCCATGTCCTGCATATCGTGATAGTGGTTCTCAAGGATCGAGCAAACCTCTACGAACTGCTTGTAAGCCTCGGGGAATTTCTCAGCCATCTGAGCGATGGGCATGGGGGTACGAACGCCTGCTACAACGTCCTCGCCCTGCGCGTTGGTCAGGAACTCACCCATCATCTTCTTCTCGCCGGTGGCGGGGTCACGGGTGAAGGCAACACCGGTGCCGCAGTCGTCGCCCATGTTACCAAATGCCATTGCCTGTACGTTTACAGCGGTGCCCCAGCTGTAGGGAATGTCGTTGTCGCGGCGGTAAACGTTCGCGCGGGGGTTGTCCCAAGAGCGGAATACGGCCTTGACGGCGCCCATGAGCTGCTCCTTGGGGTCGGAGGGGAAGTCCTGACCGATCTTAGCCTTGTACTCAGCCTTGAACTGCTCAGCCAGCTCCTTGAGGTCGTCAGCGGTCAGCTCAACATCCAGCTTCACACCCTTTTCTTCCTTCATCTTGTCGATGAGCTCCTCAAAGTACTTCTTACCAACTTCCATAACCACGTCGGAGTACATTTGGATGAAGCGGCGGTAGCAGTCGTAAGCCCAACGGGCGTTGCCGGACTTTTCGGCCATAACCTTTACAACGTCTTCATTCAGACCCAGGTTCAGGATGGTGTCCATCATGCCGGGCATAGACGCGCGAGCGCCGGAACGAACAGAAACGAGCAGGGGATTTTCCTTGTCACCGAACTTCTTGCCGGTAACCGCTTCCATCTTTACGATGTAGTCGTTGATTTCAGCCTGGATCTCGGGGTTGATCTGCTTGCCATCCTCATAGTACTTGGTGCAGGCTTCGGTGCTAATGGTAAAGCCCTGAGGAACGGGGAGACCGATATTGGTCATCTCTGCGAGGTTGGCGCCCTTGCCGCCGAGGATCTCGCGCATGTTTGCGTTGCCTTCAGTGAAAAGGTAGCAATACTTTTTTGCCATGTTACAAAATACCTCCGGTAAATTTATTTTCCTGATTTAACGATCGCGCGGACAAAAATCCGCACGCCACTCAAGTATTATATCATATAATGAACAAAAGTACAAGTCTTTTTTTGAAAAAAACGGTAAGATTGGCAATTTTTCTTAAAACTGACAAAGGAAATTGACAAAACGCGGTTTGCGGTGTATAATAGTGACAAATAAATAACAATCGTCGGCGCATTTTATGCGGCGGCGTTTGTGTGCTTGCTCTGTTTTGGGCAAAAGGAGACCTTATGGCAAATATTTTTGATCTGTTTAAAAAAATCGAAAGCCGCCCGCCCGCGCCGGCCGGACCTGTCACCCACATGATCGTGGGGCTGGGCAATCCGGGTGCGCAATATACGCTCACCCGCCATAACGCTGGCTTTCTCGCATTGGACCGCATTGCCGAGAAGCTGGGCGTTTGCGTTGACCGCGCCCGTTTTCGCGCCCTGACGGGTGAGGCAACCTTTGCCGGGCGGCATGTGCTTTTGATGAAGCCGCAGACCTTTATGAATCTATCCGGAGAGGCGGTTCGGGAAGCGGCGGCGTTCTATAAGCTTTCCCCCGAAAACGTGATCGTCATTTCGGATGACGTGAATTTTGACGTAGGGCGTATTCGCGTTCGCGCCAAGGGCAGTGACGGCGGTCACAACGGTATCAAAAATATTATTTACCAGCTGCAATCCGACCAATTTCCGCGGGTGCGCCTTGGGGTTGGTGTAAAACCCCATCCGGACTACGATCTTGCCGATTGGGTGCTGGCGCCCTTTCCAAAAGAGGCGGCAGAAGCGCTGAACGCCGCGTTGGAGAAGATCTATACAGGCATCGAGCTGATCCTGAAGGGGGATCTCCCCGGCGCTATGCAAGTATGCAACGGGAAGTGATGCCATGCTGATCCGATCCTGTATGCAAGCCGACGGGGAGTACCGTCAACTGTCGGAAAATCTCGCCAAAGCCTTTGGAGACCGCTCCCTGCCTTTTGCCGCGAGCGGCCTTTGTGACGGGGCGGCAAATGCCTTGATCCTTTCCTTGCTCACCGATCTCAAACAGGTGCGAGGGGGGGCGGCGCTCTGCGTGCTCTCCGAGGAAAAGGAATGCGCCAAATTGCAAGGTTTTTTGGAGCAATACGGTATCCGTGTCGCGTTTTTCGCGGCACGTGATCTGACTTTTTATAACATTACCGCCTCTCACGAGTATGAGCATGAGCGGCTGCGGGTGCTTTGCGGATTGCGGCGCGGCGATTTTGACGTGATCCTGACCACACCGGACGCGGCGCTGGGCTATACCATCTCCGCCGAGCGCTTGGAGAAAAATACCATTCGCTTGGATAGTGCCTCGGTGTTAGAAATGTCTGTTCTGACGGCACGCCTGACCGCCGCCGGCTATACCCGTGTGGATATGGTGGAGGGGGCGGGACAATTTGCCGTGCGTGGTGGCATTATTGATATTTTCGCGCCCCATCTGAGGGCTTTATCCGCTGACAACCGCATGGTGACCGGCATGGCGCCTTTGCGTATTGAGCTGTTTGGGGATGAGATTGATCGCATGGGGATTTTTGATGTTGAGAGCCAACGGATTCATACCGTTGTCACGGATTGCGAGATCCCGCCTGCCCGTGAGGTGCTGGTGGATGCCAGCGCCCGCGCCGCCGTCCGTGAAGCGGTGGCGGCAAAATTGGCCAAGGTGACAGACGAACGCGCCGCCGAGGAGCTGCGCGGTGAGCTTGCTGAGATCGACGGAGGCGGGGAGCTGCGTTTCGCGGATAAATATCTGACGCTGATCGACCCGGCAAGAGAGTGTCTTTTGTCTTATTTCCCACCCCGTTCGCTGACTTTTTTGCGGGGAACCAATGCCATAAATGACCGCTTGAAGGCATCGCAGTGGCACCGTGAGCGGGCCATAGAGGAATTGATGGAGGCGGGAACTGTCTCCGGCCGCTATGCGGATTACAGCAAACCGGAAAGCGCTTTTTTTGCCTATCTCGCCCAAGCGGTTACACTGCATGTGGATTCGATCGCGGAAGGGCTTTCCGGCAAAAAGCTTGCCGGCCTTTATGGCTTCCGTTCTCGCCATACCCCCGCCTACGGAGAGAGATTTGAACTGCTGGAAGAGGATATTGGCAACTATTTGAATACCCGTTGGCGGGTGATTCTGGTGGCCGAAAACGAGACCTCCGCCAAAGCTGTCAAGGCCTTATTGGAGGAGCATGGCCATTTGGTACGCGTACAGCGGGACGGTGAGGACGAGCTGCCGCAACCGGGTGAGATATTGATCGAATGGCAGGAGCCGACCCTGGGCTTTGAGCTGCCTTTGGCACGCACGGCGGTACTGTCGCTTTCGACTGAGCAGCGTGCCGGCGGGCTTGCCGCGGCGGGACGTATCCGCCATGCCAAAAAGAAAAAGGATGCCAAACGCGCCATTCTTTCCTATGCGGAGCTGGAGCCGGGGGATCTGGTGGTTCACGAGGCGCATGGTATCGGTCGCTATGTGGGGCTGGAGACCCTGACCATAGACGGTGTTACCAAGGATTATATCAGCATCCAATACGCGGGCTCAGACCAGCTGTTCCTGCCTTGCGACCGTCTGGACGCGGTATCCAAATACATCGGCGCGCACGCCGATGACGGTATGGTGAAGCTCTCCCGCTTTGGGGGCGGCGAATGGAAAAAGGCCAAGGCACGGGCCAAGACCGCCGTGAAGGATATGGCCAAGGATCTGATCCGCCTGTATGCCGAGCGTGAGCGAAGAGCCGGGTTTGCCTTTCCCCCGGATGACGCGTATCAGCGGGATTTTGAGGCTGCCTTTGCGTATGAGGAGACCGAGGGGCAAATCGCCGCCGCCGAGGAGATCAAGCAGGATATGATGAGCGTCACCCCGATGGACAGACTGCTTTGCGGTGATGTTGGCTTTGGCAAAACCGAGGTGGCGCTCCGTGCCGCCTATAAAGCGATCCTGGCAGGCAAGCAGGTGGCCATTTTGGTGCCTACCACCATTCTTGCCATGCAGCATTTCCGCACCATTCAATCCCGTATGCGGGCGTTTGCGGTGCGCGCGGATATGCTCTCCCGCTTCAGAACTCCCAAAGAGCAGCAGCAGTCGCTTGCCCGGCTGGCCCGCGGTGACACCGACATCATTGTGGGCACGCATCGCCTTGTTTCCGCTGACGTAAGCTTCAAAAATTTGGGGCTCTTGATCGTGGATGAGGAGCAGCGCTTTGGCGTGGCGCAAAAAGAGAAAATCAAGCAGATGGCGGGGAATGTAGATGTGCTGACTCTGACGGCGACCCCCATCCCCAGAACCCTGAATATGGCCATGAGCGGCATCCGTGATATTTCGATTTTGGATGAGGCACCCGGAGACCGCTTACCGGTGCAGACCTATGTGCTGGAGGATGATGATCTGATCATCGAGGAGGCGATCCGCCGTGAGCTGCGCCGTGGCGGACAGGTTTTTTATTTGCACAACGCGGTGGAAAGCATCCATACGGTAGCGGCAAGGCTATCCCGGGAAATTCCCGAGGCACGGATCGCTGTTGCCCACGGACAAATGGACAAGGAAACGCTGGAGCGGATCTGGGGCGATATGATTACCGGTGAGACCGATATTTTGGTCAGCACCACCATCATTGAGACAGGTGTCGACGTCCCAAACGCCAATACCCTGATCGTAGATAACGCGCACCGTCTGGGGCTTTCTCAGCTGCACCAGCTCCGCGGGCGTGTGGGGCGCTCTCCCCGGCGGGCTTATGCCTATTTCACTTACCCCCGGGGGCGTGCCTTGGGCGATGTACAGCGCAAGCGGCTGGAGGCGATCCGGGAATATGCTGAGTTTGGCGCCGGCTTTCGCATCGCGCTGCGCGATCTGGAGCTGCGCGGCGCCGGTAATTTGCTGGGTGCCGAGCAACACGGCCATCTGGATGCGGTGGGCTATGACCTTTATGTGAAGCTGCTAAATGAGGCGGTTTTGACAGAAAAGGGGGAAACGGTAACCGAAAAGGCGGAATGCGTGGTGTCGCTTTCCTATGACGCCAACTTGCCGGAACGGTATGTGAAATCCGCCAATCAGCGCATGTCGCTGTACAAGCGGATTTCGCTGATTGCCAGCCGTTACGATATGAGCGATATGACCGATGAATTGCTTGACCGCTATGGCGATCTGCCCAAGGCTGCATCCAATCTGCTACGGATCGCGCTCATTCGCTCGCTGGCGCAAAATTGCGGCATTACCCAGATCCGGCAGGACGGCGCCGATGTGCATATCGGCGCGCCCCAGCTGGATGTGGAAATCTGGATGGAGCTTGCCAATCGCTTCCCCGGAAAAATGCGCATGATGCTCTCCGCCAGTCCGTATATCCGCTATCATATTGAGAAAAAGACCGCGGCGCTGGAGGATCTGATCGAGCTTTTTCTTGCGTATGGCCAGATTGCCGAAGACAGAAAAAAGAAAACGGTAGACAAATAAAGGTTTTTGTGTTACAATAGGATGACTGCTTGATACGATCGAAAAAACCGAAAAGGATGTTAAGATGAAAAAGAAACTCATTTCGCTTTTGGCTTGCTTGCTTGTTGCATTGCTGTTGCTTGCCGGCTGCGCCTCTCACGGAAAAACCTTGATCACCGCGGGAGATGAAAAAATCTCGGTCAATGTGTTCCAGCTCTATCTTTCCCGTATGAAGGGGACCTTGGCGGCGGCGAATTACCCCGTCAATGACGAAACCTTTTGGGCAACCTATGTGGATTTGAACAACCAGACCCAAAACGAATACTTTACCAATCAGGTTTTCGAGGGGCTCCGTCAAATTGCCGCCGCGCTGGTTCTGTATGATGAGCTTGGCCTGCGGCTTGATAAAAGTGAGGAGGATGCCATTGACGCCTGGATCGACGAGCTGATCGAGGAGGTCGGCGGCGGCTCCAAGAGCCAGCTCAACTCCATATTGGCCGCCTATGGCGCCAATGTGACGGTATTGAAGGATGCCGCTATCATTGAGGCGAAGATCGCTCAGCTCAAGGATCATTTGTATGGCGAGAACGGGGCGCTCATCTCGGAAACAGTCAAGGAGCAATTTTATCAGGATACCTATTACCGCGGCCAGCAAATGCTGATCGCCAACTACTATCACGATCACGAAAAAGACGGCGACGGCCGCATGCGCTACTATCAGACCGACGAAGATGGCCATTTGAAGGCGCAGATCGCTTATGATACCGAGAAAGGGACCGCCACCGCCGAACAGGATAAAAACGGCGATACCGTTTACCGCAAGCTGGCCGATGCCATTGCCTATGATACGGTCAATGGCGAGATTGCCTATGAGACGGTGGACGGATTGCAGATAAAGCGCCGTGACGAAGCGGGCGACGTGATCTATTTGACACAGGACGGCAGGATCGCTTACGATACCGTGAACGGTAAGATGACCGAGGAGGTGGACGAGCACGGCGATGCCGTTTACAAAAAATGGATCATCGCTTATGATACCAAAAATGGCGCCCCGAAGTATTACTATGATGCCAAAGGGAAAAATAAAATCGCTTATTACAGCCCCGATGAAATGGAAAAGCGATTGCTTGTGGCTGAAAGGATCGCTAAGGATTGCAAAGGCAAAGAGGCGCTCTTTGCGGAGTATATGAAGGAGTTTAGCGACAACCTTTCCTTCAATGAGAACTTTGCCCCCAACGGCATGTATTTCTCGGCAGGTACCTACACCACCGATACGGTCTTCTACACCTTCTCAACCGAATTGGCAAAGCTGGAAATCGGTGATCTGGTGATTTTGGAGGATCCTGAGGCGGGCTACTATATTTTGATGCGCACCGCGTTGGATACCGGCGCCTGGGCAAAGGAAGAAAATAAGCGGTGGTTCGGTACGCTTCCCGGTTTGGTGGTGGAGTATATGCTTCAGCAACGTACCGCGTCCTATCTGGAGCAGGTCACCTTTGATGAGGCGCTTAAGAAAACCGTTGATATTACAATGGTTGCCGCCAATAATTACTATTAAAGCAAGGGCCCGCGTAAAAATTTTCGTTTGGGGCTTGACAAACACTTGCCGCTGTATTATACTGTTGTCGAAAACCGCATAGAAATCAGGGGTGCTGTCAAATAAGACGGCTGAGATGGGCAATTGTCCGAACCCTTAACCTGATACGGATAATGCCGGCGTAGGGAGAGATCGAGGGAAATATCTTTTACCGCACGGAGATTTTCGTGCGGTAAATTTTATTTTTTGGAGGTTTTTATGAGAGAAAAAAGAAACGCGACTTTGCAAAACACCAAGCGCTTGGTAGAAAGCGCCTTGATGGTAGCGGTTGCCACAGCGCTCAGCCTTTTTACCGTTGTGCAGATGCCGTATGGCGGCTCGGTAACGGTGGCCTCTATGCTACCCATTCTTTTGATCGCCTATCGGCACGGTCTTGGTTGGGGGCTTGGCACCGGCGTGGTTTACGCGGTTTTGCAGCAATTGCTCGGGCTCTCGAATCTGAGCTACTTTACCACCTGGCAGTCGATTGTTGCCATTATCCTGCTCGATTACCTGCTCGCCTTTACCGTAGCGGGGCTTGGCGGCGTGTTCCGTCAAGTGATCAAGCAACAGAATTGGGCCTTGGTCTGCGGCGCGCTGCTGGCTTCGGTCTTGCGCTACGCCTGCCATGTGATTTCGGGTGCCACCGTTTGGGCGGGGCTTTCCATTCCTACCCAGGCGGCGCTGCTCTATTCCTTTGGCTATAACGCCACCTATATGATCCCCGAAACAATCGTTTTGGTTCTGGCGGCCTTTTATTTGGGCTCGGTGCTGGATTTCCGCCGTGAGCAACCGGTCCGCATGAGCTTGGAGCACGGCAACAGGCTAAGCTCCGGTCTTACCGCTGCTGTCGCGGCGCTGGGTGTGATCGTTGCCGCTGTGGATGTGGTTTTGATTGCGCCGCATATGCAGAATGCCGAGAGTGGCGCGTTTGACTTCAGCGGCTTTGCGGTAGAGAGCTTTGTGGATAGCTTTTGGCTCCCCGTGGTTATTGTCACCGTGATCGGTGTCGCTACGGCGTTGGGCTTGCTGATCGCCAAAAAGCGTCTGTCGGCGCAGAGCGCAACGGCCGATGGCGGCAATGCCCTGGAAATCGCATCAGAATTGGACAAGGATGCGTAAAAAGAAAGTTGATTTTAGACAAATAAAAAAGGAAACTGGAAATTCCCATTAAAAACTTGGAATTGCGCAAACTCCCTCTATGCGCAAAAAGAGCGAACACAACAGATCTTGCTGCTGTGTTCGCTTTTTTTGCTGTTTCGTCGCTGTGCTTCTTGCGCAAATCCCGAAAGGGATTTATGTCGTTGCGGCGTTTTCTCATTCAGCGGAACCGCCCTTGGCTTCCGATACGTGGAGCGCAAGATATTTGCGAGGGGGCATCCCCAGATGCTTTTTAAAGCAACGAATCATATTGCAAGCATCGTGGAACCCGCAAAGCCTGGCGGCCTCCGGCTCGCTTTCGCCTGACTGCAATTTTTTGATGGCACGGCGAAGTCGATAGCGAGTGATGTATTCATTTAAAGTAGAGCCGGTGTGCTTTTTAAAGTTGGTCATCAAGGCGGTGCGGCTAACATGTAATTTCCAGGCCAGCTCCTCCGCCACCAGCCGCTCGGCGTAATGTTCACTGATATAGTCGAGCGCCCCTGAGATAAAAGGGGGGAGCGCTGTCGGTGTCGCGTTGGAAGGGTTGGCGCCCTTTGCCAGCGAGAGAAAATAAAGCAAAAGTAATTTTTGCCGAAAGAGATCCTGTTCCGCTTTGATGGCCTGGATCAGTGACAGAAAGGTTTCGGCTTCTGTCACAGTCAGCTCCAGCACAACCCCATTTTTGCCAAAGGCCGGCAGCAGGGATTGCAGATCGTCGGCATGATCGGCCAGAAAATCGTTCGAAAAAAGCAGATTGTGACGGCGGTAGAGCTGGTCCGGCCGGCAAACGATATAATGCGGTGTACGGGGGCGAAGCAGCACCAGGCGGCAGCGGTCGCTTTGTTCGGCTCTGTCTGAGAGCAGAACCTTTACATTGCCCGAAAGAATCAGGCTGATCTCATAGTAATCATGCATGTGGTAGTCGGTCATCTGGGGGCGGTGGCCTTCGTAATAGTCGGTGGTGATGTGCTGCCACGCGGTGCCGTAGCCGTATTGCTCCAGTCTGGTTGCCATAGCGCGCTCCTTTTTGCTTGATGCGTTTATTGTAGCACAAGGGGATGCAAAATTCAACCGAAATGCCAAAAAAGAATGACATTCTGAAAAAACGGGCCGAAATACTGAACGATGTGCTAAAAATACGTACGAAAAGATATTGCGCGAAACGCTTTTATGCTTTATAATATTAATAGCTAAAAAGGAGGCCGCACATGAACAGATTGTTTGATGAGCATGAAAAAAGAGCCGTCCGCTCGCTGGACGGCACCTGGAAGTTCTGCGCCGATCCGCAAGACGAGGGGGAGGCCCGGGGCTATGCGCAAGGGCTGCCGGAGGGCACCCACGTAACTGTTCCCGGCGTCTGGAACACTGAGCTGGGACTGCTTGACTATGAGGGCGTTGCCTGGTATGAAAAGCGCTTCTTCACCGAGGGCGGCACGCTGCGTTTTCGCTTTGGCGCGGTGATGACCGAGGCCAAGGTCTACCTGGATGGGGAAGCGCTTGGTGATCATTATGGCGGCTTTTGCCAGTTTGATTTTGTCGTGCGTGACGTTACCCCCGGCTATCATGTGCTCACCGTGCGGGTGGATAACCGCTTCGACGCGCGATCCATCCCGCAAAAGAAGGTGGACTGGTACCACTATGGCGGCATCACCCGCAGTGTTTCTATAGAGCGTTTGCAGGGAATCTGCGCCCTTTATCAGCAGTTTGACTATACACTGTCCGCCGATCTGACGGCAGCTGTGTGTCATTCCACCATCGAACTTTACAATGCCGCGGGCCGGAAAAGCAAGACCCGTTTACGCCTTTTTGTGGATGGCGCAGAGGTTTTCGCCGCGGACGTTTTCCTGCAAGCGGGGGAGAGTAAGACCCTGATCACCCCCGACTTTTCGCTTTCGGATATTCGCCTGTGGGATGTGCTGGCGCCGCAACTGTACGATCTGCGTGTTGTAACCGATACCGATGACCTGATCGACCGTGTCGGCTTTCGTCTGGTCGAGGCCAAGGAGGGTAAAATCCTGCTCAACGGCCGTGAAATCGAGCTGAGGGGCATCAACCGCCACGAGGACCACCCCGATTGGGGCATGGCGTTTCCGCAGGGGCTGATGAAGCGCGACCTGGATATTGTACTGAATATGGGATGTAATACAGTGCGTGGCTCGCATTATCCCAATTCCCGCGCCTTTTTGGATATGCTGGATGAAACCGGCGTGCTGTTCTGGAGCGAGATCCCGATCTGGGGATGCGGCTTCGCGCCCGAGACATTGGCCGACCCCGCGGTGATCGAGCGGGGGCTTGCGATGCACCGTGAAATGGCGCGCTACTACTACAATCACCCATCTATCGTCATTTGGGGCACCCATAACGAGATCCGCAGCGACCTGCCTGAATCGGTGGAGATGTCCAAGCAATACTACGAATATCTGAAGGCAAACGGCGGCAACCGCCTGGTGACCTTTGCCAGCAATATGGTGATGGATAGCATTTGCTACGCATACTGCGATGTGATCAGCCTTAATGTCTATATCGGCTGGTACGGCAGCAAGCCGCTTGAAGCGTGGGGCGGATTCCTTGACAGCTTCCGTCACAAACGCGCGGAGCTTGGCATGGAGCACAAGGCCGTTGTGATGAGCGAATTCGGCGGTGCCGCCATTTACGGCCACCACACCTTTGATGATCTTAAGGGGACTGAGGAGTATCAGGCTAAGCTGCTCGCGTATTGTCTGGAGCTGTTCCATGCGGATCCTATGATCGCGGGCACCTACATCTGGCAGTTCTGTGACATCCGCACCGCGCCCCAGATGGGGCTTGACCGCGCCCGAAGCTATAATAACAAGGGTATTGTCAATGAATACAGAAGGCCAAAAATGTCATATCATGCTGTAAAAGCGCTCTATCATCGCTTTGCTAAGGAGGGAAAATAATGGAACATATCAAGTCAATGGATAAGGGCAACCGCCCGATTCGCGTGATTCAGTTCGGCGGCGGCGTGTTCATGCGCGGCTTTTTCGACTGGATGATCCAAAAGGCCAACGATGCCGGTGTTTATGACGGTAGCGTGATGCTTGTGCGCAGCAAGACCCGGGGGACCGACCCTCTGGCGGTGCAAAACTACAACTATACCCAGGTGCTGCGCGACGGAGAGCATTGTGATATTACGGCAGTGACCTCGATCGCCGGTTCGGTTGCGGCGGAGGAGCAGTACGAGGCGTTTTTGGCGCTGGCCGAGCTGCCGGAGGCTGAGGTAGTGGTCTCCAACACCACAGAAGCCGGCATACGGTATGAGAAATGTACCCGCCCCACCGATAAATGCCCCGAGAGCTACCCGGCAAAGCTGACCGCGCTTTTGTACCGCCGCTATCAAAAGGGCGGGGACGGTATGCTGATCTTGCCCTTGGAGCTCATCGAGAACAACGGCGATACGCTCCGCGGCTACGTGCTACAGCACGCTGCCGATTGGGGCTTGGAAAAGGAATTTGCGGACTGGATACAAAGCGCCTGCTCTTTTCGCAATACCTTGGTAGACCGCATTGTTTCGGGCTTGGTGCCCAAGGGGGAGATTGCCCTGCCGTATGAGGATGATATGGTCAATACCGGCGAGTATTTCCATCTGTTGGTTATTGAGGGCGAGGAGGATCCTCGTTTACCCTTCTTTTCGGCAGGCATAAATATCAAATGGGTCCCCTCTGTGACCCCCTACCGCACCATCAAGGTGCGCATTCTGAACGGCGCCCATACATCTATGATTCCATACGCCCGCCTTCTGGGCGTGGAAACGGTACGTGAATGCTTAGAAAATGATACCGTTGCGGCACATTTGCGCAAATGTCTGGAGGAAATCATCGCGTCCCTTTCGGTGGACGGGGGTGAGGCAAGAGCCTATGCCGCCGAGGTGATCAGCCGTTTTTCCAACCCCTTTATCTGCCACCGCACGGCGGCCATTGCCCTGCATTCGGCAGATAAATTCGTGGTGCGCGTGCTGCCTTCTATTCTGGAATACAGGCAAAAATACGGTAAGAACCCCACACAGCTGGTCTTTTCGTTGGCGATGCTCGTTTACTATTTGAAGGCAGAGGGCGATGGGGACGCGCTTTTGCCCGAAAGCCTGCAAGGAAAGAGCGTCGCCGATATTCTGGCGGATACTGACCTGTTTGGCGGCGTGAGCCTTGCCGAGTTTGCCGAGGAGGTGGAGCGCTATGCGGATCCACGCGGATGACACTGTTGAAGTGCGGGAGGACGGGCAAAAATATGCCCTTCGCCCGATTGCCAAAGGGGAAGATGTGATCAAATACGGCTTTCCGATCGGCCATGCCGTGGCCCCCATCGCCGCGGGAGAGCGTGTAGATGCCACCAACCTGAAAAGCAACCTGTCGGGGCTTGGGGATTGGCAGTATAAGCCCTTTGAAAAGCCGGCTGACGGTATGAAAAACGGCAGCTTTATGGGCTATCTGCGCGCGGATGGCCGTGTGGGCATCCGCAATGAAATTTGGATCATTCCCACGGTGGGCTGCGCTGCCGGTGTGGCAAGACTTTTGGCTGAAAAAAGCGGGGGCGCCGCGCGGGCGTTTTCTCACCCTTACGGATGCTCTCAATTGGGGGGAGATCTGCTGAGAACGCAACAGGTGCTCAGCGGTCTTTGCCATCACCCCAACGCGGGCGCTGTGCTGGTGCTTGGTCTTGGCTGTGAGAACAACGGCATTGACCGCATGAGAGCGGTTTTGGGAGAATACGACCCCCAACGTGTTGCGTTTTTGAACTTGCAGGACTGCGAGGATGAGATGGCGGAGGGCCTTGCCATCCTTGCGGAGCTCAAACGCGTGATCGCCGGCGACCGACGCGTACCGGTGCCGATCTCCAAGCTGGCCATCGCCGTAAAATGCGGCGGCAGTGACGGCTACAGCGGCATTACCGCAAACCCCTTGGTGGGCTTGGTGGCAGATGCCTTTGCCGCCCATGGCGCACGGGTGCTGATGACCGAAATACCGGAGGTGTTCGGCGCGGAGGAAATACTCCTGTCAAGGGCGGTTTCCAAAGAGGTTTTTGAGGATGCCGCAGGCATCATTCGCGATTTCAGGGGCTACTTTATCCGTCATGGAGAGGGGATCGCCGACAATCCCTCTCCCGGCAATATCGCGGGCGGTATCAGCACGTTAGAGGAAAAGTCGCTTGGTTGCGTGCAAAAGGGCGGCAAGGTGCCTCTTTGCGGTGCCCTGCGCTACGGCGATACCCTGCCCGAGGCCGGGGGGCTTTATCTGGTAGACGGCCCCGGCAACGATCAGGTGGCCATTACCAATCTGACGGCCGCCGGTGCCCATTTGGTTCTGTTTACCACCGGGCGGGGAACGCCGCTTTGCGCGCCGATCCCGACCTTAAAGATCGCAACCAACAGCGCGCTGGCAAAAAAGAAGAAGCATTGGATCGATTTTGATGCCGGCGCGCTGTTGACGGGTGCGGATCGCGACACGCTTTGCCGCGCGCTGTTTGATCTTTGCCTCAAGACTGCCGAGGGGCAGGAGAGCAAGGGCGAGCTGGCCGGCTATGCGGATATTGCTATTTTTAAGGACGGCGTGACCTTATAACATCGCGCGGGAGGAGAGGACTGTATATAAAAATTATCCGCACTGTCGTTGGGGCACCTTGCTTTTTGACACCGGATGATGCAAGCGCGCGGCCGCGGCCGTGCGCTTTTTGCTTGACAATTTTCGCTTTCTATGATATGATATTAAAAGCATCATAAGAAAGGCGCATGAAATGAAAATTGGATTTATTTCGCTTGGCTGTCCCAAAAACCAACTGGATACTGAGGTCATGCTACACGAGCTGATGGCGGCCGGTCACGAAATTACCCCGGATGAAACCGAAGCGGATATTGTTGTCGTCAACACCTGCGCGTTTATCGAGAGCGCAAAAAAAGAAGCGATCGACAATATTTTGGATGTGGCTTGGCTCAAAGAAAATCGCTCTCTGCGTGCCATTATTGTCACAGGCTGTCTCGCTGAGCGCTACCGTGAAGAGATTTTTGCGGAGCTCCCTGAGGTCGATGCCCTGCTTGGCGTTGGCAGTATTCACAATATCGTAAAGGCCGTTGAGGATGTGCAAAAGCGATGGGAGAACAAAAAGCACCCCAAATACGCCTCTTTTGAGGATAAAAATACTGTCAGACTGGGTGGCGACCGTGTGCTGACCACCCCCGAATACTATAGCTATCTCAAAATCGGCGAGGGCTGTGACAACTGCTGTACCTACTGTGCCATTCCCGCAATCCGCGGCCGCTTTCGCAGTCGCCCGATCGAGGACCTGGTGGCTGAGGCAAAGGATCTGGACGCTTTGGGCGTGAAGGAGCTGAATATCGTGGCTCAGGATGTGACACGCTACGGTCAGGACTTGTATGGCTCCTATCAGCTGCACACGCTGCTGCGCCGTATTACGGAGGAAACCAATATTCCCTGGATCCGCTTGCTTTACTGCTATCCCGATAAAATTACCGATGAGCTGATTGCCGAGATCCGTGATAACGACCGCGTGGTGAAGTATATTGATATGCCGTTGCAGCACATTTCTGACCCGATCCTGCGTGCGATGAACCGTCACGGCGACAGCGCTATGATCACAAGCGTGATTGAAAAGCTCCGCCGTGAGATACCGGATATTACCATCCGCACAACCTTTATTGTAGGTTTCCCGGGGGAAACGGAGGCGGATTTTGAGCAGCTTTGTCAATTTGTGGAAGATACGAAATTTGAACACATGGGCGTGTTTGCGTATTCCCCTGAGGAGGGAACCGCCGCGGCCAAAATGGCGAACCAGATCGACGAACAGCTCAAACAGGATCGCGCGGATATTTTGATGAGAGCGCAAATGGAGATTACAGCCGCGCAAAACGAAAAAAAGATCGGCAGCACCGTCCGTGTGCTGGTAGAGGATTTTGACCCTGTCAGTGAAGCGCATTTCGGCCGTTCCGCGGCTGATGCCCCTGAAATCGACGGCAAGGTGTATTTCAAGGCGGACCGCCGTGTCGCGCCCGGTAGTATGATTGACGTCAAGGTGCGTGAGGTGCTGGATTACGATCTGTACGGCCGTGGGATGATACCAAAGGAGAAAACGCGATGAGTAAAATGAACTTGCCCAATAAGCTGACCATGTTCCGCCTTTTTATGGTGCCCGTGATGACGGTATTTTTGCTCTTGCCGGACAGCGTGATCCCTTGGGAATGGGCGTTTGGCGCGGGTCTTGTGATCTTTGGCCTGACCTCGCTGACCGATATGCTGGATGGCAAGATTGCCCGCGCCAGAAACCTGATCACCAACTTTGGCAAATTCATGGATCCTGTGGCTGATAAGTTTATGGTGATCGGTACCATGCTGGCCATGCTGTTTCGCATGATGAATCCGGAGCTGTATGGGGTTCGCTACCAAACGGCATTTGTGACCGTCTATTTTGTAGCGGTGGTGCTGGTGATCTTTCGTGAGCTGGCCATTACCTCGCTGCGCTTGGTATTGCTCAACGCCAACGGAAAAGTGGTTGCCGCCAATATGCTGGGTAAGATCAAAACTGTTTGCCAGATTGCCTGCATCTGTGTGCTCTTTATCGAGCCGCTGATTGAGGCTTTGGTGCTCCACTGCGGTGGAGGCGGTGCTTTGATCGGTGTGTACTTGGCCTGTTACATCACGGTTGGTCTTATGCTCATTTTCACGCTTTTATCCGGTTTTTACTATATCAAGGGTGGATGGAAGTTTATCTCTACTGATTGGTAAAAGCCGCCAAACGGTATAAAAAAAGGCGACAAATCATGCGATTTGTCGCCTTTTTTTGCGGTCTTTAGGGCAGATAAACCACCACTTGAAGCAGTGGTCATGACTGTTAGAATACCAGTTGAACCAAAAGCATGTAAAGCAAAGTTCCGCCGGCTATGGAAAGCAACATTTTTTTGAAGGAAAGATGTAAAATCACAACTGCCGCAATGGCGATCAGCTCAGGGATACCGTGGCTCCACGTGACCAGACTGACATTTTTTAAGCAGTAGACAACCAATAGCCCGAAAACGGCAGGCGGTAGCGCTTTACCGAGATAGGAGATATACTTTGGGGTGGGTTTGTTGGCGGGAAAGACCCAAAAGGAGAGAAAACGGGTGAGCATGGTGGAGAGCGCGACGGTGCCGATGAGAATAAACTGCTGCGCGACTGTCATTGCGGTAGTCCTCCTTTCTCCAAGGGCTTACGCAATAGGGTCAGCGCCAATAGGATCAGGCCCATCGCGGGGAGCAGAAAACGGTCAGGGCCAAAGATCAGCAGGGAAATGATGGGGAGCGCGAGTCCCAATAATTGGGGGAGGCGGTTGCTTTTTTTGCCCCATTGCTCTAAGAAAATAACCACGAACATGGCGGTCATCACAAAGTCCAGCCCTTTGGTGTTGAAAGTGATCAGACTGCCAAAAACACCGCCAAGCGTGGCGCCGGCGATCCAATAGCACTGATTGAGCAGTGTCACAAAGAACATAAACCATCCCTTATCCACGCCCTCCGGCGGCTCGGTGGCATAATTGATCGAGAAGCTCTCGTCACACATACCGAAGATCAAATAGGGCTTTTTCCATCCCGTTTGGCGGTATTTATCCAACATAGAGATGCCATAAAAAATGTGGCGGGCGTTGATCATAAAGGTCATGAACACGGCCTGCAAGGGGTCAAACGCATCCAGCAACAGGGTGATCAGCACCATTTCCATCGAGCCCGCGAAGATGGTGATGCTGGTCAGTATCGGAAAATAAAACGGGAAGCCGGAGACCTTCATTAGGATGCCGTAGGTCATACCCAAAAAAAGAAATCCGGCGCAAATAGGTAAGGTATGGGGAAATGCGCTCAAAAAGGCCTTGCGACGAAGGCCTGCCGCTTTTGGCGGCTTTGTTCGGTCGGGTGTGGGGGTACTCGCCATAGCCGGTCTCCTTTCTTCGATTTTGAATGACAGTATTATACATCAAACGATCGAAAATGTCAAACTTCACCTAAAAGGTGAGCGCCGACGGTTTGGTGGCGGCGGGATGCGACAAAAGAGAGGGGGATCCGAGCGGTTTTGCGGCGTCCCCTGTCAAAAACGGCCTAAAGGAGAGCAAAAGCTGCTTTTTATCGGCAGGCGCTCGCTTTTCCGACAGTGCCCGCGGTTCTTCGCTAAAATCATCGCATTTTATAATAAGTAAGCAAAATATGCGCAAAAATGTGAACGTTTTGTTAAAATTGGCGTTTTTGTGCAGTTTGCGAGGGTGTAGAATTTTCCAAGGCGTTTTTGTGCAGGATGCATAGAAGAAAGGTGCCGTTTCCTTGAAAAGCGGCGTTAGCCAGAAAATGGAAAAGGGGACACGGACGGTAAATAAAATTTACCTTTCGGGGGCGGAAAAAAAAACTCTCACAAAAAAGTAACGAAATTTTCGTTTTGCGGCGGGTGGCGGACGGGCTTTTAACAGAAATGACGTAAATGTGATTTACATTTCGTGAAGCTTGCTTTTGAAGCGTGTGAAAAAGCGCTGAAATTCAACTTTTTCGCGCCGTTTTGCCGATGGTGCCCGGAAGCGAGTGCTCGCCCGTGCGTTGCCTACGCACGCATAATGCGCGAGAATTTTCTCCTTGACTTTTCGATGGGCGGCGTGGTAAAATGTTGCCATACCGTAAGGCTTCGGTGCTTTGGTGCCGATGCCGGTGTTCGTCTGCGACAAAGGGTGAAGGGCTTCGGAACGGCAAGACCACGGTCTGCCGGGCCGTATTCTTCTTCACGCGGGTGCGCAGGCGTACATACTGCCGCGCGGCAGGGCGATTGCCCGCCCGTGCCGCAGCAATTACCAATTGGTTGCGGGCGACCGCAATCACAACAGAGGAGGAAAACATGAAGAAGACGAAGTTCCATCGCCTATTGGCTTTCGTTCTGGCATTCACCTTCCTGCTCGGTGGCGCGCTGACAGTCGGCGCGGCTACCCCGGGGATGAATGGCTCTACGACCAACAAAACTCTGGCGGACATCAGGGAACAGCTCAACGCCATCACCTATGAGGACTATAAGATCCAGCATGTTGAGGTGAGGCGTGCCGAGAGCGCTATCCTGATTCCCGGCGCGGGGGATTGGTCCTTTGAGCAGATCGAAACCAGTAACACTGACATTTCTGCTGACGGCGCAAAAGAGGTTGTGACCTCTGATGGCGTAACGGCGCTTTACACGCCCGCTACCGGTACCACCTCCTGGAAGGTGAATATTCCGGCGACCGGCAAGTACAGCATCATCATTGAATATTGGCCGGATCAGGCAAAGGCCGCTTCTATCGAGCGTATTTTGAAGATCAACGACGAGATCCCCTTTGCCGAGGCACGCTTCCTGACCTTGCCCAAGGTTTGGAAAAACGCTTATTCAACCGCTCGTGTAACCGATCCCGACGGTAAGGTTTCGGTACAGCAGCTGTATGAAGAGGCTTTGGCGGCCGGCTTCACTACCGAGCAGGCCAAGATCATGAATGACGAAAAAGGCGCTTACGTCGAGTTGACCATTCCCGCTGTGTGGAACCAGTCGATGACCGATTACGTCAACAGACGCACTGTTCGTTTCATGACCACCGATATTGATAATAACGAGATCCGCCCCGGCATGGAGCAGGCACCTGAATGGCGCGCTTATGAGCTTCGCGATGCTGACGGCTTCTATGCGGAGACCTTTGAGTTCGTGTTTGAGGCCGGTGAGCAAACCTTGGCGTTGGAGGCTGTTAATGAGCCGATGACCATCAAGTCGATCGTGTTGGTGCCCCATACCGACCTGATCAGTTATGATGAGTACCGCGCCAAGTATGAGGGACAGCCCTCCGGTACCGACAAGATTACCATTCAAGCAGAGTATGCCGGCGCTTCCTCCTCTCAGAACATCTATCCTGTTGAGGACCGTACCGACGCGGCTACCATGCCTGCCGATACCGACCGCACCGTGCTCAACACCATCGGCGGCGACAAGTGGCAAACGGCCGGTCAGTGGGTGCGTTACGCGTTCAAGGTAGGCACCAGCGGTCTGTACAACATTGCCGCTCGCTATCGCCAGAATGTGCTGGACGGTATGTATGTCTGCCGCTCTCTGTACATCACCAGTAAGGGCGCTGAGGAGGGCTCTCTTGGTTACTACGACGGTACCATCCCCTTCTTTGAGGCAACACAGCTTCGTTTTAACTATAACACCAACTGGCAGTCCACCCTGCTCAACAACGGAACCACTACCCAGGCGGGTGAGCCCCTTGCCTATGAGTTTTATTTCGAGGCCGGCGTAGAGTACATGATTGAGATGGAAGTTACGCTGGGTTCGATGGGTGAAATCGTTCGTAAGGTAGACGCGATCCTGGATGCGATCAACGCGGACTATCTGGAGATCATGAAGCTGACCGGTGCCGATCCTGATGAGTACCGTGACTACGGCTTCTTCACCATTATGCCGGATACCATGATCGACATGATCAACCAGTCCCGCGCGCTGTATTACGAAGATCCCAATACCGGAATCGCGACCGGTGTTGCCGCTGAGTTGGCCGCGATTACCGGCGAAAAGAGCTCCAATGTGGCAACCCTGGAGAGAGTTGCCTGGTTGCTGGACCGTATGGGCAGCGATGAGGATGAGGTCGCAAAGTATCTGGATCAGCTCAAGTCCTATATCGGTACCCTCGGTACCTGGCTCAGCGATGCCAAGACCCAGCCCCTCCAGTTGGACTACATCGTGATCCAGGGCGCAGAGAGCAAAGAGCTGCCCCGTGCGAAAGCCGGCTTCTTCGCTTCCATCGCTCACGAGGTTAAGAGCTTTATCATGTCCTTCTTCCGTAACTACAACCGCATGGGCGCTACGACCGAAGAGACTGACGGCGCCAATAACATTGATGTATGGCTGGCTTACGGCCGTGACCAGGCACAGGTTATCCGTAACCTGATCAACAATGACTTTTCCAAGGTTACCGAGGCAAGCGGCCTGAACACCTCTGTCAACCTGCAATTGGTTGCCGGCGGTACCCTGTTGCCTTCGGTTTTGGCAAAGATGGGCCCCGATGTCTATATCGGTATCGGTGAAGACAGCGTTATCAACTACGCGATCCGTGACGCACTGCTCCCCATTGAAAAAATGGAAGGCTTTGAAGATTTCGCCCTGGAATTTAAAGTAGATGAAAACTTCAATAAAATCTACGACGAGCAGGGTAATCCCATCCGCAACCCCAATGCCGAGTTTAATGAAGCGGCAATGCTGGTGCTTGGTATCGCGGATGCCGGCGGTGTATTCCACTACTATGGCCTCCCTGAGACACAGAACTTTACCATGATGTTTGTCCGTGATGATATTTTGGCGGATCTTGGCATTGAGATCCCCAGAACCTGGGATGATATTTTGGCAGCCATCCCGGTGCTTCAGGCAAACAACATGCAAATCGGTATGCACACCGACTATAAGATCTTCCTTTATCAAAATGGCGGTGAGCTTTTTGCCGATGACGGCATGCGCATTAACCTGGATTCCAATGTAGGTTTGGAATCGTTTGAGACCATGTGCAACTTCTTCACAATGTATTCCTTCCCTTATAAATATGACTTTGCGAACCGCTTCCGTACCGGTGAGATGCCGATTGGCTTCGCTTCGTATAACGGTACTTACAACCACCTGACTGTATTCGCGACCGAGATCAAGGGCCTTTGGGAGTTCCTGCCCATGCCCGGCATCGAGCAGTCTTATGTAGACGAGTTCGGTGAGACCAAGACCTACATTAACAATGTGTCGGTGGCGACCACCTCCGCGATCTGCATGATGAACGGTTGTGATAACATGGCAGGCTCTTGGGAGTTCATGGTATGGCACGCCGGCGCCGACTGCCAGATCAAATATTCCAATGAAATGGTAGCGATTATCGGTCCCTCCGCAAAGCACGCGACCGCTAACGTTAAGGCGCTGCGCGAAATGCCTTGGACCTCCTCTGAGTACGAGCAGCTCTCCTATCAGTTCAACAATTTGGCTTCTATCCCCAATTACCCCGGCAGCTATATCATTGGCCGTTATACCAACTTCGCCTTCCTTGCTGCGTATGAGGATAACGCGGACCCGATTACCGAGTTGCAGAGCTACATTACAATCATCAACAAGGAGATCACCCGTAAGCGCGAAGAATTCGATCTGGAGACTTTGACCTGTCTCGATCCCGTCGACGCGAAGACCACGCACACCACGCTTGCTGAAAAGCGTTTGCATCAGGTTGAGTTGGCCTATGCCGATGATACCAACCGCATGGATCAGGCAAAACTTGACGCCGCTGTCGATGCCAAGAAGATCATGGACGAGGGTATCAAGGACGAGGACGCTATCGCGCTGAGCAAGGCCGCCGAGGCCTTTGCCGCTGTTGACAGCAACGCCTTTGCCGCCACGATCAAAGCTCTTAACAACGCAGCCACCGTGCTGAGCCGTTAAGAGAGAAACGGTCACATCTTTAGCTATTAAGGAGAGAAAAGCACATGTCAAAGAAAAAAGCGGTGATTCGCTCGGACATGACACGGGCTCAATGGACTTGGAAAGAAATGAAGCGCAATAAGGTCGCGTACTTTATGGTCGCACCCTATATGCTGATCTTCACGCTTTTCACCATTGTACCGGTATTGCTGTCTGTGGTGATCAGTTTTACAGATTTTAACCTTTTGGAAATTCCGAATTTCGTATTCTTCGACAACTATATCCGTTTGTTCCTGGATGACGATATTTTCGTGATTGCTTGCAAGAACACGCTGATCTTCGCCATCATCGTAGGACCTGCTTCCTACATGATGTCGCTGATGGTGGCATGGTTCATCAATGAGCTGCCCCCCAAGATCCGTGCGATTGTTACCTTGATTTTCTACGCACCTTCTATTTCCGGTCAGGTGTACCTCATTTGGGGTACCCTGTTCTCGGGCGACTCTTACGGCTGGGTCAACGGTATCCTGCTTGATTTGGGCCTGATCACCGAGGAAATACAGTTCTTCCAGGATGCGGACTGGGTCATGCCCCTTTGTATCGTGGTCGCTATCTGGACTTCACTTGGTACATCCTTCCTATCCTTTATCGCGGGCTTGCAGGGCATTGACCGCTCGATGTACGAGGCGGGTGCTGTTGACGGCGTGCGTAACCGTTGGCAGGAGCTTTGGTACATCACGTTGCCCTCGATGAGACCGCAGCTGATGTTCGGTGCGATTATGTCGATCACCTCCGCCTTTGGCTTCGGCGGCGTTGTTACGGCGTTGTGCGGCTTCCCCTCGGTGGATTACGCCGCGCATACCATCATGCACCATCTGGATGACTACGGCGGACAGCGTTTTGAGGTGGGTTACTCCTCCGCCATCGCGGTCGTGCTGTTTGCCATCATGATTGGCGCGAACATGTTGGTGAAAAAAGTACTATCGAAGGTAGGTCAGTGATATGGCAAAGAAACTTCGTACAAGAAAACATAAAGTTGTACTGAACCGCTCTGCGGGGGGCGATGCCGGTATCACATTGATGCTCACGCTGTTGGGCGCCTTCATGTTCCTTCCCATGCTCTATGTCGTTCTCCAGTCCCTGAAGCCTCTGGACGAACTCTGGATGTTCCCGCCTCGGTTCTTCGTGCGTAACCCCACCTTGAAGAATTACCGTGACCTCTTTACATTGATGAACACCTCTTGGGTACCGTTCTCCCGTTATATCTTCAACACGGTCTTTACCTCTGTTGTGGGTACTTTCGGTAACTTGCTGTTGTCCTCTATGGCCGCGTACGCCATGGCAAAGATCAAGTTCCCGGGCGGCAAGACGATGTTTAAAACAGTTCGTACCTCGCTGATGTTCCACTCGACGGTTACTGCAATTACTTCCTTTATTATTATGAGTGCGTTGCATCTGATCGATACGTACTGGGCAATCATCATTCCCGCATGGGCGACTTCGCTGGGTCTGTACCTGATGAAGCAGTTCATGGAAACCAACGTTTCGGATGCTGTTCTGGAATCTGCCCGTCTGGATGGCGCAACCGAGTTCAAGACCTTCTGGGTCATCGCGATGCCCATGGTTAAGCCCGCGTGGCTGACCCTGATCATCTACTCCTTCCAGGATCTGTGGAACAAGGGCTCCTCGATTTACATCCACTCTGAGCAGCTCAAATCCTTCAACTACGCCATCGGCCAGATTATGGCAGGTGGTATCAAGCGTGCCGGCGCAAGCGCGGCATCTACCGTTATCATGATGCTGGTTCCGATCATGGTTTTCGTTATTTCGCAGTCGAATATCATCGAAACCATGGGTTCTTCCGGTATGAAAGACTAAAGGGAAGGGAGAAAAACAGTGAAAAAATTTATATCCGTTGTATGTCTGTTGTTTGCCCTTCTGGTGGTCGTTACCATTCCGATCGGGGCAGTGAAAGCCTATCAGACCTACACCTACTCTATCGACGGACAGGCGCTTTACTCGCCGGATGCCTATACGCCGGTTAAGACCATCAATTATCAAAATATGGGTCTTGAGACCAACCTCAACGGCGTGAGAGATATGGTGACCGACGAGCGCGGTAACGTGTATATCGCCGATACCGCCAATAGCCGTATCATTGTGCTGGATCGTTATTACAATGTGAAATTTATCATTGATAATTTCCGTAACGACCAGATGATCATGGATAAGTTCAATAAGCCCCGCGGTGTCTTCGTTACCGAGGATCGCTACGAGGAGGGTGAGCTGAAATATCCGGGTCGTATCTATGTTTGTGATAGTGACGCGAGCCGTATTGTGACCTTCACCCTGAACGGCGAATTCACTTCGATTATAGGAAAGCCTGAGTCCGAGCTGTTTCCTGAAGGCGCCAACTATAAGCCGGTGGCCATGGCTGTTGACTCTTATGACCGCTTGTTCGTGGTTTCCTCTGAGACCACTGAGGGTGTCATTGTTATGACCAACGAGGGTGAGTTCACAGGCTTTATCGGCGCGCAGCAGACCACGCTCTCGCTATGGAATCAGATTTGGAGACGCTTCCAGTCTGAGGAGCAGCGTGCGGAAGCGCTGAGTGTTGTTTCCTATCCTTACAATAACATTTCGATCAATGAGCGCGGTTTTATCTATGCGACCATTCACGAGGAAGCGTTGCGCTCTCAAATGACCAGCGCGATCACCTCCAAGAGCAAAGCGGGTACCTTTGCTCCTTGTAAACTGCTCAACCCCGCCGGTGATGAGATCATGCGCCGTAACGGCTTCTGGCCCCCCGCCGGTGAAGTGGATTTCAAGGATAAGACAGTCACCATCGAGGGCTTTGACGAGATTTCCAAGATCGAAGACGTAGCCTGCGGTCCGGAGCAGACATGGACCATTGTGGATACGGTGCGTAGCAAAATGTTCACCTATGACTATGACGGCAACCTGCTCTTTGCTTTCGGCGGTTCGGGTGAGCGACTGGGTAGCATGCGTAATATCCGTTCGATTGTATATCAGGATGATACTTTGCTGGTGCTCCACGGTGGCGACACGAACTTGGAGCTCACCGTTTTCGAGCGTACCGAGTACGGAGACGTTCTGATTCAAGCACTCCATCACCAGAATGTGCGTCAGTATGACCTGGCGATCGAGGACTGGAAAGAGATCCTGATGCGTAACTCGAACTATGACGCCGCCTATATCGGTATCGGTCAGTCTATGTCCCGTAACGGTGACTATGCGGATGCGTTGGACTATTACAAATCCGCTTATGATACCGAGAATTACTCTACCGCATACAAGGAAATGCGCAAAGAGTGGATCTCTAAGTTCTTCTTGCTCATTCCCGTTGTGCTTGGTGTTTTGTGCTTTGTGATTGTGAAGTTCATGCGCTGGGCAGGCAAGATCAACGCAAAAGCGGCTGTTTCGGGTAAAAAGGTTAGTTTCAAGGAAGAGGTTTTGTTCGTCTTCCACTTGATATTCCATCCTTTTGACGGCTTCTATGACTTGAAGCGGGAAAAGAGAGGCTCGGTCCGCGCCGCGCTGCTATTTATGGTGCTGACTGTTGTCGCGCTCTTCTATCGTAGCATCGGTATCGGTTACGTCATGAATCCGCAGGGGCAGTATTCCACCATTTTCATGCAGCTGCTGGTGGTTGTAGTGCCTGTGCTGCTGTTCGCGGTCGCCAACTGGTGTCTTACCACCTTGTTTGAGGGTGAAGGCAGCTTTAAGGACATCTTTATTGCCGTTGGCTATTCTTTGCTGCCTATTCCGCTTACCGTTATTCCCACCACGCTGGCATCCAACTTTGTTGTCAGCACCGAGACCGACATTTTGACACTGATCGTGACCATCGGCTTTATTTGGACCGGCATGCTGCTCTTCTTTGGCATGATGGTAACGCACGACTATTCGATTACCAAGAACATTGCCACCACCCTGGGTACGCTCATTGGTATGGTATTTATCATGTTCCTTGGCATTCTGTTCACCTCTTTGGTGGTGGATATGGTTAGCTTTGTAACCGATATTACTTCGGAAATCACCTACCGATTGTAAGCACAGAAAGGAGAAAAATATGAAAATAAAACTGCTGACGCGGTTGTTTTGCGCGCTCTTATCTGTGCTGATGATGGTGTGCGTAATCCCCGCGATTACCGTTTCCGCCGCCGAAGAGGAAAAGGTGCCGGTTGAGGATCTTGTCTCTATCGAATATCCCGATGCGGAAGCACGTCTGGCAGCAATGGGCGCCCCGTATTTCACGACGGCTGATGGAAGCTACTCGCTTTACTGTGATGAAAGGCTGGGCGATGTAGCTTACCGCAACAACAAGACCGGTGAAATTCTTTTCACCAATCCTTGGAGTACCAGTGAGGATAGCGATGATACGAATAATGTTCGCTCTCAAATCCTGCTGAAATACGTCAACAACAAAATCAACGATGATGAAAACGCCATCGTTCTGACCAGCTATAAGGATGCCGCTCTCAAGGGGCAGCTCTCTGTGAGCCCCATTAAAAACGGTGTGCGTGTAGAGTATGCCATTGGCGAGCGTGCCGCGAGAATTCTGCTTCCGCAGCTGATTGAGCGTGCTGACTTTGAAGAGAAAATTCTCAAGCCCATGTACGAAAACGCCACTCGGGCAGAATATCAACGCTTCAAAAATTACTACACCGAGATTTTCTACGCCAGCTTGATGGAAGATGGCAATGTAAACCAGGCTGAAGGTATCGCTTCCTCGCAGGACTACAAAATCGCTAAGGAAAAGTATATTGACATCTATGCTTTTGACCAGAGCACCGGTGAGAACAGGCGCCGTGAGTTGGCACTTCTCATCATGGAGAACTGCCCTGACTACACCTTCGAGGAAATGGATAACGACCATGCCTTTGTAGAATATGAGGAGGAGTCGATTTCTCCGCCTATCTTCAAAATGGCATTGGAGTACACCCTGGATGAGACCGGTTTGGTCGTCAGCTTGCCCGGTAACGGCTTGCGTTATGACGAATCCGCTTACCGTGTCACCTCGTTGACCATTCTGCCTTACATGGGTGCTTCCTTGTCCACCAATGAAGGCTATACCTTCATTCCGGACGGTTCCGGTGCCCTGTTGAACTTGAAGGATGAAATCCCCGCCAACTCGACCCGTGTTTACGGCGAGGACTATGCCGCCATTAATGTTTCGGACGCCCGTAGCCAGATCATGCACATGCCGATCTTTGGCCAGGTAGAGACAGTGGTGACCCAGGGTGACGATACGACCCCGGCTACCACCACCCAGCGTGGCTTCCTTGGTATTATCGAGTCGGGTGAGTCGCTTGCGTCTATCACCGCTGACCACCTTCTCACGCAGGAAAACTACGCGCATGTTTACCCCACCTTCCTGACCCGTCCTTACGAGAAGGTTGGCAGTGAAAAGAATCCGTGGCTGATCTATGCCGGTCGCCGCTATGTAGAGGACTACAAGATCCGCTATATCATCCTGTCGGATGACAAAAAGGCGGAAGACGCGGGACTGACCAGCTATTACGAATGCTCCTGGATGGGTATGGCTTGCGCCTACCGCGATTATCTTGATCAGACGCAGGAGGGCTTTAAGCGCCTGACTGACGAGACGGTCAAATCTTCTATCCCGCTGTACATTGAAACATTTGGTTGCCTGGATTCTATTGAAAAGGTCATGTCTATCCCGGTTACCGTTTCGGTTCCGCTCACTTCCTTTGAGAATATCGCCACCATGTATGATTATCTGGCCGGCGAGGGCGTTACCAACGTGAATTTTAAATTGACCGGCTATGCCAATGGCGGCATGTACTCTGAGATGCCGTATAAGCTCAAATGGGAAAAGTCGGTTGGCGGTAAGAGCGGATTTGAAGAGCTGACTGCCTATGCGGCGGAAAAGGGCTTCTCGCTCTATCCCGATTTTGACTTTGTTTACACCACCCAGTCGGATGGCGGTAGCAAGGTGAACATGAAGAAAAATGCCGCGCGCACCATTGAGAACCGTTATACGGCAAAGCGGACGCACACGGCCACCAGAGTGAGCTTGGTCAGCTATTATCAGATGGTTATGGCTCCCGAGACGTATAGCAAGTTCTATGAAAAGCTCGGCGAGAAGTATGCCAAGTATGAAAACGCGACCGGTATTTCTCTGGCAAGCTTTGGCAACGCGTTGAACTCTGACTTTGACGAGGAAAAGATCTCGCTGCGTGAGGAGAGCAAGGCGTACGTCATTGAGGCGCTGGCTTATTTCAAGCAGAACTACGATGTGATGCTGGATGGCGCCAATGCCTTTACCTGGAACTACGCGGATCACATCCTGAATGTGCCGCTGGACTCCAGCCGTTACAACTACGAATACAAAAACATTCCTTTCATGGGCGTGGTGCTCCACGGCTATGTGGAATTCGCTGGCTCGCCGCTTAACATGGAGGGCAACCTGCGTTACGCGATGCTCAAGGCGATGGAGAACGGTGCCTCTGTGTATTTCGTGCTTTCTTATGCCAATACAGAGCTGCTCAAAGAGGATATTCTCTTGTCGCAAAACTATTCTGTCCGTTATGACATCTGGCAGAGCAGACTGGTTGAGATCTATGCGGAGCTCAACGCCGTGCTGGCAGACGTACAGACCAAGCTGATTGTTGGTCACACGTCTTTGACCGGTTCCCGCATTCCTGACGCGGATGAGCTCCTTGAGGATATTGCCAAGGATGCAAAGGATCAGATCGCGCAGATCGAGCAGGCCATTGAGGATAAGCACAAGCAAGAGGTTGCTGAGCTGCGTCAGGCGCGTATTGCCGCAACTGAAGCCGCCGGTAAAATCAACGGCTTGACCAACTATGTCACCCTGCTCAATCAAGAGCGTGGTTCGGTTTCTACCACCAGCTATAAGTATTTGTATAATACTTGGAAGGATTTGCTCATTGAGCAGGAGGCCGGTGAGATTTTGGAAGAGACCTTGGTACGCTTTAACCAGTATTTCAAGGATAGTGTCAGCTACCGTATTGTCGGTATGCGTAACAATATCAAGGTCGCGGCCGAGTATTTTATTGCCGCCAAGCAAGGCTATGAGCATCTGGTTCGGGTAAACGCCATTGACTCGATGCAGCAGACCGCTTTGGCGGGTGTTGAAGAGGCTTTGGTTGCCTACGAAGCACTCATGACCATCTATGACGGCCGTACCGCTACTGTGCCTTCTTGGGAGAACGTTTCTACCGTAGAGGAGCTGGCAGCCGCTGTTGTGTATGATACCACCAATCCTGTTGTAGAGGCACCGACCGATGCGGATGTCTTGTATGAATTCATTTTGGGCGAAACCCCGATTTCTTACCCCGGCATGGGCGCTGAGGCTTTCTATGAGTCCTTCGTCAATCTTTTGATTGCTCAGGATTTGTACGATCCCGCTGATCCCACCGCGTCTCCTGTTAATGTAGAGGCTTTGCTTGCTGAATTGGCGCCCGCGGACAACAATAACGGCGGTGATGACGCTAACGGCGGTGAGAATGGCGATACGTTGCTCGATTCCGCTCAAACGACCGTGGTCAATCCCAAATACGAGATTGACGCAGATATTATTCTGGTTACCTATGGTGAGGTGGGCCAGAAGTTCGGTGATGCCGGCACAAAGAGCCTTATCCTCAACTTCAACAACTATGCTGTTACGACCACTCTTGAAAACGGTTCTACCTATACCATAGAGGCATACGGCTATGTTGTTATCTATTCTTAAGAAAGGGAGGATTTTGATATGACAAATCAAGTCGATACGGCTTCTATGCCTGTAGCGAATACAAAAAAACCTGTCAAGAAGACGAAAATCGCCTCCCTTGACCGTCGCAAAGCCCGTGCGGGTTGGCTGTTTGTTCTGCCCTTTATCATCGGTTTTGTGATCCTTTATGTTCCGATTGTGTTTGAGTCGATTCGGTATAGCTTCTTTCAGTTAGACCGTATGACCGGCCAAGAGGTCTTTGCCGGTTGGGCGAACTATCATGACGCGCTGTTTGTGGATGCTTCGTTCGTGCAGACGCTGCTAACCGGACTGAGGGAAATGGCGTTCGATATTCCCGCGATCCTGATCTTCTCGCTCTTTGTAGCGGTGATCTTGAACCAGAAGATGGTCGGCCGCGCGGCCTTCCGTGCCATTTTCTTCCTCCCCGTTGTGATTTCTACCGGTTTGATGGAAAACGTCATGACCTCCTCTTACGCTTCCGCCGGCACCAGTATGGATTCCGGTATGGAGGCGACCGCCTCAGACCGTGTGGCATCTGCCCTCGCGCTGGAGGAATTGCTCATGGGCGTCTTTGAGGGGCTTGGATTTGGTACGGGCATGGTCACATATATCGTGAACGCGGTTGCGAGCATTGCAACCATCATCAACCGCTCCGGTGTACAGATCCTGATTTTCTTGGCATCCTTGCAGTCGATTTCCCCCGCGATTTACGAATCCTGTCAGATCGACGGTGCCACCTCTTGGGAGACCTTCTGGAAGATCACCTTCCCCATGGTCAGCCCCATGATCCTTGTAAACGGCGTGTATACCATCATCGACAACTTTACCACCAACGAAAACTCAGTTATGGTGTTGCTTGACGAAAAATTTGTCGAAGACAAATACGTCAGCTCGGCCATGGGTTGGATGTATTTGTTGGTTGTGCTCTTGATAGTTGGCATTGTGGCGGCGATCTTCTCCGCGTATGTCTTCTATCAACGTCGAGATTAAGGAAAGGAGGGAACTGTCATGACTGATCATATGCCACGTGTCAAAAAAGAAACAAAAAATAAGATCCGTGTTGAGTTTGAGCGCACCAGTCTCAAGGAGCGTCTTAAGAAAAAGTTCCTTTCCGCCACCTTCTTCAAGGATGTTGTCTGGTATATCTTCCGTTTGCTTTTGCTGATTGGTATTGCTTTTGTGGTGTTGCAACCCTTCTACACCATGATTACGCAGTCCTTTATGGCGGCGAAGGACTTTGCTGACCCCACTGTCGCAAAGGTACCGAGACAGTTTAGTGTCGACATTTACAGGGCCGTCATTACCGACCTTCATTATTTGGGGGTGTTTTTCTCCACATTGGGCCTGTCTCTTGCCTGTGCCATTTTACAGACGGCATCCGCTTGCCTTGTGGGCTATGGCCTTGCTAAGTTCAAGTTCCGTGGCAATAAGCTTGTATTCTTTGCCGTGATCCTGACCCTGGTCATTCCTCACGGTACCTTGCAGGCGGCGATTTTCCACCGGTTCCACAACTTTGATATTCTGGGCATCTTCACCTTCCTATCGGGCGGTGCCAAAACCGGTATTGCCGGTATTGATAAGATCCTGGCCGGCATCAAGGTGCTGAACTTCCCCGAAGGCATCAGTATGCGAAACACCGTTTGGCCTTTGATTGTGCTGTCCATCTTCGCGCTGGCCTTCAAGAACGGTCTGTATATCTTCTTGATGCGTCAGTTCTTCCGTGGCGTGCCTGATGAGTTGGAGGAATCCGCTTACCTGGACGGTGCCAATACCCTGCGCACCTTTGTACAGGTTATCATCCCGTTGTCTGTGCCCATGATGATTACCATCTTCCTGTTTGCGTTCTGCTGGCAGTGGACAGACGACTTCTATCTCAAGCTGTTCCATCCTACAGAGCAGCCCAACCTGATGTATAACCTGATTCCGACCCGTATTGACCAGGTGGCGTCTTTGACGACGCAGTATACGCAGTATGCCCGCTCGGACGCTGGCTATATGAAGGCTGTGCAATACGGCGCCGGTATGTTGGCTTGTACGCCTTTGATCATTCTGTACCTCTTCTGTCAAAGACATTTGGTGCAGGGCATCGAGCGTTCTGGTATCATCGGCTAATGCTTCCCTGTGAGATAAGCTGTGTGATACGGCATGTCGCCGCGCGGACGGTCTTGACAAGCGAAAGGCTTGCCTTGCGCTGTCCGTGCCGGCGTACCGGTCTGCTAACTTAAAACAAATAGAAAAGCGCGCTCTTTTGAACCGATCGGTTCAAAAGAGCGCGCTTTTTCGTGTAAAAAATACGGGCGAGCTTGCTATTCGGCGCGCAGTGCCTTCCACAAGGCGTCTAAGTCGGCAAGGGAATTGTAACGCCCAAAGCTGATGCGAACGGCGCCGTCAGGCGGTGTTTTTAACGCTTGATGGGCCAAGGGGGCGCAGTGCAAGCCGGCACGAACGCATATACCCCGGTCGGCGAGCTGTTTCCCGATGGCGACAGAGGGGACACCCTGCTTATTGAAAAGCAGAACGGCGCCTTCCTGCCGCGGTGCGTAGACGTGTATACCGGGGATCGAAAGCAAACGTTCTTTGGCTGCCACAAATAGCTCCTTTTCTCTTTTGGCAATGCTATCCGGCGCTTCCTCCTGTAAGGAGCGAACCCCTTCTAACAGGCCCACGATGGCAGGCGTCGGCAGAGTGCCGGCTTCGTAGCGTTCGGGCGGTTCGGTCGGCATTTCTTCGGATCGGGAGTCGACACCGCTGCCGCCTTCCCACAGCGGGGAGGGGAGGAAGTGTTCTCCCAATGCCAATGCGCCGCAGCCTTGTATGCCATAAAGTGATTTGTGCCCGGGCAGCGCCAGTGCGTCAATTTGCATTTTCTTTAGGTGGATCGGCAGAATGCCAGCCGATTGCGCGGCGTCAACGATCAATTTCAAACCGCATCGGTGGCAAAAAGCGCCGATTGCGGCCACGGGCAAGGTGATCGAACAAATGTTCGACGCGTGCGTGCAGATAACCGCTTTTGTCTGTGGGCGTATACGGCGCGCAATGCCTTGCAAAATGGCTTCCTCTGGCAGTCCCACTACAGGGAAGGTGTCAAATGTGACAGCATTTTCCGCCCCGAGACGGTAAAGAGGGCGGCGAACGGCGTTGTGCTCCAATTCTGAGATCAGAACATGATCACCGCGCTTCAAAAGCCCCTTGATGGCCAGATTGAGCGCATGGGTAGTGTTTTGGGTAAAGAGGATGCGCTCCGGTGCTTCTACTCCCAAAAAAGAGGAAAGCGCTTCTCTGCAATTGTATATCTGTTCGGCGGCAATCAAGGACAGAGGGTGGGAGCCTCTGCCCGGATTGCCGCAGTATTCGCTTAAACATTTTTCAACCGCCCGTATCACACGGTTGGGCTTTGGAAAGGTCGTGGCAGCATTGTCTAAATAGATCAAAGATGTTCTCCGCCTTTCTGTAGATATTGCGAGACACGGACCCGCGCAATGCGCAGGGCATTTCTGAGTGCCGCTTCCTGCGATAAGGGATATTCTATGCCGTAGGCGCATCCTCGTTTGGTTTCACTTGGCGAGAGCGACACGATCGAGACGCTAAGCCCTGCCGCGCTCAGCAGTCGCTGCACCTTGATGGCCGCTGTCATGGATCCAATCGCCGCGATTCCGGTTGCCTGTTGCATAACATCTCCCCCCTTTCTGCTTCCTTGCTTGGATTGACAAAGCGGTTGCTCTGTCATTGACAGAATATGTCGAATAGCGGGATTTTGACTTGTTTTTCGGCCGAAAAAAGAGCGGAATGAAAAGTTAATAATTTGAAAACCGTTTTTTAAATGGATGTTTGTGACTTGACAAAGTCCTGTGAATTCGTTACAATTAAAAGAGTGATTGCCGGCAATCAACACAAAGAAAAGGGGGGATGAGAATGCTGAAAATACTGCTTGTCAAATTGCGTGAAGCGCTTTGGTCGGTATTGCCGGTCACAGCGATTGTAATGCTGCTTTCTTTTACCCCCCTGATTGATTTTACCGCGCGGGAAAAGGTGATTTTTTTGATCTGCTCGGTCCTGCTTGTGGTGGGGATCGCGCTGTTTAATTTGGGGGCCGATATGGCCATGACGCCAATGGGTGTTCATGTGGGCTCAGGTCTTTCTAAGTCCGGTCGGATCTGGCTATTGCTCTCTGTTTGCGCCGCTTTGGGGCTTTTGATTACCGTTGCCGAGCCGGACCTGTCTGTGCTTGCAAAGCAGGTTTCCGCCGTGATTGATCCGATGCGCTTGATCTTGTTTGTGGGGGTTGGCGTAGGACTGTTCCTGTTGCTGGCTGTGCTGAAAATTGTAGCTAAGGTCTCGCTTTCCCGTATGTTGCTTTTTTTCTACATGATCCTGTTCGCCTTTGCCGCGTTGATGGCGGTCAATGGCAATCAGGCGCTTTTGTCGCTGTCTTTTGATTCCGGCGGTGTGACCACAGGCCCTATTACCGTTCCTTTTATTATGGCGCTTGGCACCGGTATTGCCAATGCGCTGGGCGGTAAGGATGCGGGGGAAAACAGCTTTGGTCTGGTTGCCCTTTGCTCGGTAGGGCCGATTGTTGCCGTGATGATGTTGGGGGCTTTTGCCAACGGCACTTTGCTATACACGCCCAATGTGGCGGATTACGCGATTTCGGCTCAGCCATTTTCGCACTTTTTCCATACCGTTTGGGAGGTTATGGGCGAGGTCGGGATCGCGCTGGGACTGATTGTGGCCTTTTTCATGGTTTTGCAAGTGACTTGCTTGCGTTTGCCCAGCCGCAAGCTTTCCCGTATGGCTTTCGGTATTCTTTATACGTTTTTGGGGTTGGTGATTTTCCTTGCCGCGGTGACCATGGGCTTTATGCCGATCGGCTACAAGCTGGGCGCCCAGCTGGCAAGTGCCCGTCCTGCTGTTTTGGTTCTCTTCGGCTTTCTGCTCGGTCTTGTTGTGGTTTTGGCGGAACCCGCGGTGCAGGTGCTCAATAAGCAGGTGGAGGAAATTACCAGCGGCACTGTCAGCAAGCGCGCCATGATGGTGGCACTGTCGATTGGTGTTGGCATTTCGATCGGCCTTTCCATGCTTCGTATCATTTTCGATTTCAGCATTTTGTACTATCTCATCCCCGGTTACGTGATCTCTTTGGGGCTTTCCTTCTTCGTTCCCAAGCTCTATACAGCCATCGCCTTTGACTCAGGCGGCGTTGCGAGCGGTCCCTTGACCTCCGGCTTTATTTTGCCCTTGGCAGTGGGCGCCTGCACGGTAATACAGCCGCACGCCATTTTGTCAGATGCTTTCGGTATTGTGGCCATGGTTGCCATGACCCCGCTCATTACCATTCAGATCATGGGTTTCCGTGCCATTGTGGCGCGCAAGGTGCGTGACAATATCATGATGAAGAATATTCTTGACGCGGACGATGAGCAGATCATCGACTTTATGTGAGGTGCCCTATGTCTGAAGAAAAGAAAAAGTTAATTGTTCCAAAAACAAAAAAACCCCGCGCACGGGTCGAAAAAAAGGCGGAAAACACGCATATGTCCGCCCCAAAAAAGCTCAAACTGCTGATCACGGTTGTCAACCGTGAAAAGGTGGAATTTTATATGGATCTCATCCAGTCCTTTGAGGTCAATATGCAGTTTTCCACTGCCGCCAGGGGAACCGCCACCTCGGATATTCTGCACATGATGGGCTTGGAGGATAGCGCCAAGGGCGTGATTTTCAGCATTGTGCGTGAGGATAAGGCATCCGCGGTATTGCAAGCGCTGGAAACACGGTTTTCCAGCATTCGGCGCGGTAAGGGAATTGCCTATACTGTGCCGCTTTCCGGCATGATCGGTGTCTCGCTATATCAGTTTTTTTGCAACAACCGTACCGCCCGCCGCAATGGGAAGGAGGAAGGATAATGGCATACCAATATGAAATGATCGTTTGCGTTGTCAACACCGGATTTAGCGACGCGGTGATGAGCGCCGCCAGAGAATATGGCGCTAAGGGCGGCACTGTGCTTCATGCGCGCGGCACCGCCAATCCTGAGGCTGAGCACTTTTTCAAAATCACCATTCAGCCAGAAAAGGAAGTGGTGATGATCCTGGTACCCAGCGCTATCAAGGATGATGTTCTGCACGCCATTTATAAAGATGCGGGCCTCAATACCCCCGGACAGGGAATTGCTTTTACCCTGCCGGTGGATGCGGCCGTGGGTCTGCCCAAGCCGGATGGACAATAAAAAGCAAGGGAACGAGCAATCGTTCCCTTGCTTTTTATTGTGGCTTTGGTGCCGGCGTGGTTTGAGGGCATTGTATCGTTATTTGTACAGCTCCTCAGGCGTTTTTTCCACTGCCTCGAGCGGCTCCTGCGGCGCTGCCGCCTCAAGCGGATGCTTGCGCTTTTGGTGTCGGTCGCGAATAGCAAGGATGATCGGCTTTAGGTAGCACAGCGTTACGCAAAGCAATACAAGGCAGGCGTAATGGATGATATAGACAAGCCAGCCGTGATCCTCATTCAAAAAGGGCAGGCCGGATTGCGGCGGCGAGGCCACGTACATAAAGTTGATGGCGCTGTTTCCGTCATAGAGAATGCTGTTGATGTAAACCGAAAAGAAGAAGAGGATGCCCAAAAATTTCAGACAGCTGAAATAGTCGCTCACGGTTAGCTTTAGTTCTTTGTTGGTGCCAATGTGCAGGGCCAGGATGACGATCGCGATGTGGTAGAGGAAATACTGTGCGGTAATGACCCAGGTGCCGTTGAGCGAGGAGTTGGTGGCGATGAGAATGGCGGCGATCCCCCCCAGCAAACAGCTGGGGAACATAAAGCTGAGCAAAAAGCGCTTCCACTTCTCGCTTTGCGAAAAGGTGACAACGGCTACAAACAGGATCTGGATCGAGCACAGGTGAAAGGGCAGATCTGTTTTAGGGAGAATACCGCCGTATTTCGCCTCGTTTTGGATGATGTAGTACAGGATCTTGATTGTCTCGGACGCGATGCCGACATAGAACATCGTCCTGCAAACGGTAGAGAATTTCATTTTTCTGGAAAGCAGGAACAGTGCCACAATCAAGATCGCGGAAATGGCCACAATAATCAAATGCTTGGTGCCAAATATAGCGTGCTGCATAAATAATGTCTCCTTTACAGCGAAAATAAAAGGGGTGACATCTCCATTATAGCAATGATGGCATGCGGTTGCAAGATATTTCGGCAAAAATCGGCAAAATTTTAAAAACAAAAACAGGGCCCCCGCGCGGCTTACCAACGATCAAGGAAGGCGTTGAACCTTGGGGTATCGTAAAGCGTGTCGGGTGACAGAGCGGTTTTGATTGCAGGCGTGTTTTTTGCGGTTGCCAAATAAAGAAAAAGAAGTTTGTAAGTAAGATAAACGCGAAAAGCACCAACCAAATTTGTTGGTGCTTTTCGCGTTTGGGCTTTTAAGAAAACGCCTCTTGCATTGCGTTAATATATTGCGTTGAGTAATCAGTAAGATTATGAGCAAATTGCGTTGCGCCTATTTGTGCGCATTCTTGTAAAACGTCGGCGGCGAACTGTTCAAAGACTTGAGATGAAGTTTTTATTCTTTGCAAATTGCCGTTGGAATACTTTAAGTAATTGACACCGCTTGCGCTTAAACCTTCTTTTGCGCCCATAACGCCAAGAACGGTAAATCCGCTTAACGTTTCGGTTTCGAAGTCGTAATCAAACTCAAACTCTAAAGAGTATACGCTTATATTTGAAGTGGTATGATCCTCAACGTATACGGATGACTGTATTATACCCGTTTGACTATCGTAACTCATATTGATACGAATCTTAAAGGTTTGGGCGTTACTTGAACTTACGTTGTCAACTACGATAATATCTTGAAATCCATCGGTGATCTCAAAAGCCGGCGTGTTGCATAGATTTCTTAAAAAATAAAGCATCGCAATATTTCCGCTGATTGCGTTTTTGCCTTGTTCGGGGCTTACGTTTTCAAAATCGCTATCGCTAACCGTAGCTCGCATTGGCGACACTCGCATTGGCGACGCGCTTGAGACGTAAGCGTCTACTTCGTTTATCACCTTTGAATACACTTCGACGTAATCCGCTTTTGTTAAGCCTTGTTGAACGCCCGCATCAGGGTCTTGGGCACCACATACGCATGCGCCGTTTGAATAGGCGTGTTCTGCTTTATCAAGTTGTTCGGCACAGGTCTCGTCTGTGCAAGCGTGCCAATGGTGCGTTGCGTCTTTCGACCATTCGGTTTGATAGGTATGCTCGTGTCCGCAAGCCGTAAGCATTACGCCAACCGAAAAGCACATACATATTGCCAATAAAAGTGATACAAGTTTTTTCATAGAGAACTCCTCCGCAAAAATATTCTTTCTTCGGTATTGATGTGCCTGCTCACCTCGCTATGCGGAACATAAAAAGGTGTGTGACATCGAAGCCACGCACCGAAAAACGCAGACTTCAATGTCGCTCAACAAACGATTACAAAACAAGCATCATCGCATCCACAAAATGCCTGTTTATGATATTCAATTTGTTTAGCGTTTTTATTATATCACGGTTTTATGAATAATTCAAGATGTTTGGGCACCGTGGCGTGTGCTTGCCTTGATACAAGTCGGCCCGCTGATGCGCGCGGGGCCATATAAGACTGCCGGTTTGTAGAAATATTTGGCCCCTTGAGGCCCGTACGGGACGCCGCCTTGGCGGCTATCGATTGCAAACGCTTTGCGTTTGCCGCAAGGATCGCCAAACGATCCTTGCCCGCGCGACCAAACGATACAGTAAAATCAAAAGAACGCAACGCGCGGGGCTTCTCCCCGCGCGCCGCTCACCACAAACAAAAAGACCACCTCGTTCGAGGTGGTCTTTTTGTTTGTGGTGACCCGTACGGGAATCGAACCCATGTTACCGCCGTGAAAGGGCGGTGTCTTAACCGCTTGACCAACGGGCCTGGTAGCGGGAATTGGACTTGAACCCATGACCTACCGGGTATGAACCGGTTGCTCTAGCCAACTGAGCTATCCCGCCATTTTGGAACGCCCGTATATTATATCACAACGCCTGTCCTTTGTCAACACCTTTTTGAAAAAAATGTGAAAAGAAAATCTGCGCCTTTGCGGGAGGAAAAAAAGCAAGTTTTTCGTAAATATTTCTTTCTACCCTTGCAAGTTTTCTCAAAATATAGTATAATTATTATATATACTGTCAATTTATTGCTCCTTGCGCAAAAACGCAAAGAAAGGAAGGCGCCATGTATACATTCAAGGGTGGTTCTCACGTAAAAGAATATAAAAACACCCGACATGCCCCTATTGAGCATATGCCGGCACCGGCGATTGTGTCTATCCCACTGTCTCAGCATATCGGCGTCCCCTGCCGCGCCGTTGTGAAAGCGGGAGACCATGTGGATTATGCCCAGCTGATCGGTGACATTGAAAGCGGTCTGGGTTGTCCGGTGCACTCCAGCGTTTCCGGCACGGTCAAAAGGATTGAAACGGTGCAAAATGCCGCGACCGGTCAATTTATTGAAAGCGTCGTCATTGAAAATGACGGCCTTTATACCCGTTCGGCCGATGCTGTTCCGTATCCCAAGGCATTGGAGGATACCACCCCCGAAGAGATTGTAGCGGTGGTGCGTAAGGCGGGCATTTCCGGTATGGGCGGCGCGACCTTTCCCACCTATGCCAAAATTCAATCGGCTATCGGGAAGGCGGATACGCTGATCATTAACTGCGCCGAGTGTGAGCCCTTTATCACGGCTAATCACCGCATGATGCTGGAGCGCCCGGAGGAAATTATGGGCGGCGTTAAAATTTTGATGCACGTGTTGGGGCTTTCCAAGGCCTATGTCGGCATTGAGGATAATAAAATGGACGCGGTTGAAACCATGCGCGCCCATGCGGGGGAGGGGGTAGAGATCTTTGTGGTCAAAACCAAGTACCCTCAGGGCGACGAGCGGCAGCTGATCTACGCGCTCACCAAAAAGGAGCTGCCTGCCGGTAAATTGCCCGCCGATCTTGGCTGTGTCATCTTCAATGCCGAGACAACTGCAACCATCTGGCACGCTTTCTATAAAGGGTCTCCGCTTTGTCAGCGGGTTGTCACGGTTGACGGTGACTGTGTGGCGCGTCCCGCCAATGTGCGTGTGCCGATCGGCACCTCTTACAAGGATTTGATCGCATACTGCGGCGGCCTTTTGAAAAAACCGGAAAAGATTGTCAATGGCGGCCCGATGATGGGCTTTGCCCAATGGGATTTCAACGCGCCGCTGACCAAGGGCTCTTCGGCGATTTTGGTGCTTTCCCGTGAATTTTGCCAAAAGGGCAAAAGCAAGCTGGCGCCCGCCTGCATCCGCTGTGGCAGATGCGTACATAATTGCCCGATGCACCTGACCCCCAATATGCTGGTGGGCTTTGCCATGGCGCGCCGCTTTAAAGACGCCGAAGCGTACAACGCGATGAGCTGCGTGGAATGCGGCACCTGCTCCTACAACTGCCCGGGCGGCATGGAGATCGTACAGCACATTCGTGTGGCCAAGGCGGCGATCCGTGCCGAGCAGATGGCGGCAAGAGCACGCCAGATGGAGCAAGAAAAGAAAGGAGAGAAGTAATGGTAACAGAAAAAGAAGAAATGATAGCGCCCGTTACCGAGGATCTGTACGGCGATTTGCTGACGGTTACCACCTCTCCCCACATCAAGCATAACGCCACGACCACCAAGATCATGGCGCAGGTGCTGATCGCCCTGACCCCTGCCTTTATTTGGGGGATCATCGCTTTTGGCTGGAACGCGTTCCTCATGCCCCTGTTTGCGGTGGCAACCTCGGTACTTTCTGAGTTTTTGATGCAAAAGCTACTCAAAAAGCCGGTTACTGTGGGGGATCTTTCCGCTGTGGTTACAGGCCTTTTGCTGGGCTTTAATTTGCCTGCTAACAATGCCTATTTTTTGCCGATCGCCGGTGCTGCCTTTGCCATTGCGGTAACCAAGCAGCTGTTTGGCGGTATTGGCAAGAATTTTGTGAACCCCGCGCTGGCGGCCCGTGTTTTTTTGCTTCTTTCCTGGCCTGAGCAGATGACCGCATTCCCTCAGCACAGATGGGCAACCGACCTTACGGCGAGTGCAACCCCGGCAGGCTTTGCCACCCGCGGTATGGCCCTGGAAAATGCGAATTTGCTGGATCTCTTCCTTGGCAAATGCAGCGGCTCGATCGGTGAGATTTCGGCACTGCTTTTGCTGGTGGGCGGTATCTATTTGATTGTGCGCCGGGTCATCACCTGGCATATCCCGGTTGCCTATCTCGGCACGGTGGCCTTGCTGACCTTGATCTTCCCTTATCCTGACACCCTTGGCTTTTTTGACCTGAGCCGTATGACCTTTGAGCTTTGCTCGGGCGGCTTGATGCTGGGTGCGATTTTTATGGCAACCGACTATGTGACCTCTCCCATTACCTGGAGGGGGAGACTGATCTTTGGCGTTGGCTGCGGTTTACTTACCGTATTTTTCCGCTATTTCAACCAAAGCTATCCGGAGGGTGTTTCTTTCTCCATTCTGGTGATGAACTGCCTGGTCTGGTACATAGACAAGATCACCCGTCCCCGCGTATTCGGAGGTGCCCGCCATGGTCAATAAGAAAACAGTCTGGGCTGTCACCAATATCGCGCTCCGGCTATTGGTGATCTGCCTTGTGGTAGCGGCGCTGACAGCGCTGATCTACGCGGTGACCAAGGAGCCCATTGAAAAGGGGGACCGGGCACGCAAAGAAGAGGCGATCCGCAATATTTTTGTTGATTTCGGCAGTTACGCGGCTGACGACCTGACCGCCGACGGCTTTAACGAGGTGTATCGGGTCTATAACGCGGATGCCGCCCTGATCGGTTGGTGCGTTGACTATACCGGTACCAGCGATTACGGCGGAGATGTGAACATGATGATCGGCGTTGGCACCGACGGCAAGGTGCTGCGCGTGCAGATCATCAGCCATTCCGAGACCTATATTGACAGCTATTTGGACGATCAGAATTGCTATACCGGCGCTGACCTTAAGAGCGGCGCGACCAAGTCCTACAACGCGATCCGCAACGCCATCACCGCGGTAGAGACTTACTTTTTCGGGGTAGAGGGGGTGCAGCCCCAGCAGCCGATCAACACTGCCCGTTTTGAGGCAAGCGACGTGGCCGTGCTGTTTGCCGATGCCGCCGATTGGAGCGAGGAGGTCGCTGTGACCGCCCCCCGGGTGAACGGTGTCCGCCTGGTCAAGAACGCCGCGGGCGAACAGCAGGGCTACCTGGTGCATTACAGTGCTGTCGGCGGTTATTACGGCGGCGCGGAGATGCTTTTGTCTGTGGACCGTAACGGGGAGATACAGGTGCTGCTCCTGTCTTACGCGGACGACCGTATGGATCAGTATTTGGATGCGCAGAACCGGTATAACGGCGCGGACGCGCTCGCTTTCGCCAGCAAGTCGCATCGCATGATCCAAAACGCCATTGACGCAGTAGAGGCACTGCGGTTAGGGGGTGCCGTATGAAACAATTCTTAAAGCAATTAAAAGAGGGCATTTTGG
>SVQT01000073.1 GCA_015065215.1 Oscillospiraceae bacterium
ATCATGCCGGCGACGTGGTGGACGGCATGATCGATGTTTACCCCGGCAAGCCTACTGTCACCGTTCTGCCCTTTGAGCCGGAGCGCTATAACAAGTTCCTTGGCACTGCTATTTCCGAGGAGCAGATGATCCATATTCTGGAGTCTCTTGCCTGCCGCGTTGCAGACGGCAAGATCACCGTGCCCAGCTTCCGCGCCGATCTTGCCTGCATGAATGATATTGCCGAGGAGATCATGCGCATTTACGGCTATGATAAGATCGTTTCGACCAAGATCGTGGCACAGACCACCGAGGGCGGCCGCACCCCCAAGCAGGCCTTTGGCATTGACGTTGAGAACGCTTTGTACGGTATGGGCATTGATGAAATCCAGACCTTCTCCTTCATCTCCCCCAAGTACTACGATAAGATCCGTCTGCCCGAGGCAAAGCGCTGCTCTGTGGTAATCTCCAATCCGCTTGGCGAGGATACCAGCGTGATGCGTACCACCGCCCTGCCCTCGATGCTGGAGGTTCTGGCGCGCAACGCCAACTTCAACAACGAAAATGTACGCCTTTTTGAGATGGGCTCGATCTATCTGCCCGACGAGGATCAGACCAAGCTCCCCTATGAGGGCAAGATGCTGACCCTTGGCATGTACGGCGACGCCGATTTCTATACCGTCAAGGGCGTGATCGAAAATCTGCTCTCGCTTGCCGCCGTCAAGGGCGAATACGCCGCTGTGTCGGATAATGCCTCCTATCATCCCGGCCGTTGCGCCACTGTGACCGTAGGTGACACCGTTGTGGCGGTGTTCGGTCAGATCCATCCTGTGGTGGCTGAAAATTACGGTATGGATATGCCGGTTTACGCCGCCGAGATCGACTTTGACAAGCTCTTTGCGGTCCGTGTGGCAAAGAAGGCCTACAAGCCTTTGCCCAAGTTCCCCGCCATTACCCGCGACTTCTCCTTTGTGTGCGATGAGGCGCTGGAGGTAGGAAAGATCATTGCCGTGATGCAAAAGGCGGGCGGCAAGCAGTGCGAGGGTGTGACACTCTTTGATATTTACCGCGGCGCTCAGATCGGCGAAAGCAAAAAATCGGTATCTCTGCGCATGACGTTGCGTGCCGAGGATCATACCCTGACCGTTGAGGATGCCGACAAGGTATCCAAGAAGGTTCTGACGCTTCTTGACCGTGAGCTTGGTCTCACCCTGCGTGGCTGATATGGAGAGAGTGAAAATAGACCGCATCAACGAGCTGGCGCGCCTTTCAAAAGAGCGCCAGCTGACCGCCGAGGAAAAGGCAGAGCAGCAGGCCCTGCGGCAGGAATACGTAGCGGAGATCCGCGCCTCCTTTGGCGGCATGCTGGAAAGCACGGTGATCGAGCGCCCGGACGGCAGCCGCGAACAGCTCAAAAAGAAAAAATAATTCCCGAAGCAACGCTTTCGGGAACGAGGTCGCTATGAACGAAAAGAAGATCTATACCGAAAGCGCCGCCGAAACCGAAGCGGTAGGCGCCGCTCTCGCTGCCGAAATGGCGGCGGACAGCACCCTGCCCCCCTTTGTTGCTCTGTATGGGGATCTGGGGGTTGGCAAGACTGCCTTTGTGCGCGGCTTTGCCTCTGTCTTTTGCGAGGGGGTCGCTGTACGCTCCCCCACCTTCGCGCTGGTCAACGAGTACCGCGGCAAACGCAAAACGCTCTTTCACTTTGATATGTACCGCATCACCGGTGAGGACGACCTCTATTCGATCGGCTATGACGATTATCTGATGCGTGACGGCATCTGCCTTGTGGAGTGGTGCGAAAACATCCCCTTCGGCCTGCCCGAGGAATATGTAAGGGTCAGTATTGAAAAAGAGGATCCAAACCGCCCCGACAGACGGCTGATCCGCATCAAAAAGGAGACCTTATGTTAATTTTGGCTTTGGACAGCACCGCCGTGGTGGCAAGCGTCGCGCTTTGCCGCGATGAAACGCCGGTTGCCGCCTTTACCGTAAAAAACGGCAACACCCACAGCGAAACGCTGCTCCCCATGGTAGAATCGGTGCTAAAAACCGCCGGTTATACGGTGGATGACATTGATCTGTTCGCCTGTAGCGTAGGCCCCGGCTCTTTTACCGGTGTACGCATCGGCGTCGCGACAATCAAAGGATTAGCCTTTGGCAAAAACAAGCCCTGCGTGGCGGTATCTACTTTAGAAGCATTAGCTGAAAATCTGGTGCCGCAATCCGGTATTCTCTGTCCTGTGATGAACGCCAGACGCGGGCAGGTCTATAATGCCCTGTTTCGCTATGAGAACGGCGAGCTACGTCGCCTTTGTGACGATCGGGCTATGGCGGCTACAGAACTGGAAGCAGAGCTGTTGGCCATGGGAGAGCCTGTTATCTTCTCCGGTGACGGTGTGGGCGAAATTCGACGTCTTTGTAAAGAGATTTCGCCAAGCAGGGTCTCTGACCAGCTTGTGGATCAAAACGCCGTTTCGGTGGCAAAATGCGCCTACAGAGCCTATCTGCGGGGTGACACTTGCGCCGACGCGACGCTTTCCCCTATATATCTCCGCTTACCGCAGGCCGAACGGGAGCGTTTGGCCAAACAAAATGAAAAGAAAATGTAAGGAGTATTTCATATGAGAAAACTGGTTATCGGCTGCGATCACGCCGCCACCGAGCTCAAAGCAATCGTGCGCGACCACCTGATCGAACGTGGATTTGAGGTGATCGACGTAGGCACTCACACCACCGACAGCTGCAACTATCCCGATTACGCGCACGCGCTCTGCCAAAAAATTCAAAGCGGCGAGTGTGAGCTGGGCATCCTCATCTGCGGCACCGGTATCGGTATGTCGATGGCCGCCAACAAGCACAAAGGCATTCGCGCCGCATGCTGCTCGGATACCTTCAGCGCGCGCCTTACCCGCTTACACAACGATGCCAACGTGCTTTGCTTTGGCGCTCGCGTGCTGGGCGCGGGTCTGGCACTTGATCTTGCTGATATTTTTGTGGATACCGCATTTGAGGGCGGAAAACACAAAACACGCATTGACATGTTCGTCGATATTGAAAACGGCGAACTGAAGGGTTAATAATGGCTTTTGCGGAATTGGCCGCCGATCTGGTATTGATGGTAGGCGGAAAGAATCCTTCCCCCCGCACCGCCGCTATCATTGTTTCGGCCGGCAACTCCTCTCGCATGGGCGGTAAGATTTCCAAGCAATTTCTGACGCTTGGCGGCAAGCCGGTACTGGCACATACCCTGCTGGCCTTTCAAAACGCCAAGCAGATTGATGAGATTGTTGTGGTTGCCAAGGCTGACGCCATTGAGACGGTTTGGGAGATTGCCGAGCAATATCAAATAAAAAAACTCACACATGTAACCCGCGGCGGAGATACCCGTGCCGCGTCGGTACAGCGAGGGTTTCGAAAAATCAACCCCAAAACAAAATTCGTCGCCATTCACGACGGCGCACGCTGCCTCATTACCCCCGAGCAGGTGGGTAAGGTCTGCCGCGTGGCATACCGCCACCGCGCCGCCACCGCCGCCACGGCAGTAACCGATACGGTAAAGCTGGCAAACCGATGGGGCTTTATTGAAAAAACGCTCAACCGCGACCGCGTCTTTTTGGTACAAACCCCGCAGGTCTTTCACGCCGATCTTTACCGAGCGGCGCTGGCCAGTGTGAAGGAAACAAATCTGACCGATGACAATCAGCTCATGGAAAAGATCAATTATACCGTCAAGCTGGTGGATTTTGGCAAGGATAATATCAAGATCACCACACCGGATGATATTCCCCGCGCGGAATTTATCTTGTCACGAAGGAAGGTGCAGAAATGAGGATCGGACACGGATACGATGTGCACCGCTTGGTAGAGGGCCGCAAGCTGATCCTTGGCGGTGTGGAGATCCCCCACACCCTGGGACTACTTGGCCACTCGGATGCCGACGTGCTGACCCATGCGATCATGGACGCCCTGCTTGGCGCCGCCGCGATGGGAGACATCGGCAAGCTCTTTCCGGATACCGACCCGACTTACAAGGGCGCGGACAGCTTACTGCTTGCCAAAGAAGTGATCCGCCGCGTGCGGCTGGCAGGCTTCGAGATCGGCAATGTGGATGCCACCGTGATCGCGCAAAAACCCAAGCTCGCGCCTCACATTCCCCAAATGCGTGAGAATTTGGCCAATGCCCTTGGCATAGCGGTCGCCGACATCAATATCAAAGCCACCACCGAGGAAAAATTAGGCTTTACCGGCCAAGAAGAAGGCATTGCCGCTCATGCGGTCTGCTTGCTTACCAAAAAGCCGACTGCGATGAGAATTTAAAGTCAAAAGCCGCTTCGAGCCAGGCTCGAAGCGGCAAAAATATCAGAAAAAGCGGTTTTCTTCTCACACGTCGCTTTTTTACACCTCTTACCGTTCTCTCTAATACCGATCTTTATGGGAAACGCTTCCCTTGTCAGAATATGTCGAAAATTCTATTTTGTGAGGTTTTTATGATTATTTCGCCCTCCCTGCTGGCGGCTGATTTTGCCAATCTTGCCGCAGAGGTTAAAAGAATTGAAAATGCAGGTGCCGATTGGCTGCATCTGGACGTGATGGACGGGAATTTTGTGCCGAATATCACATTTGGCGCGCCTGTGATCAAGGCATTGCGCCCCCATACGAGCCTGCTTTTCGACGTGCACCTGATGATCGAACGCCCTGAACGCTATATCGCGGATTTCATCAAGGCAGGCGCGGACAGCATCACCATTCACGTAGAGAGCACCGAGCACCCGGCCGAGGTGCTGACCGCCATCCGCGAAGCCGGCATCAAGCCTGCGCTCTCGCTTTCCCCAAAGACCCTCATTGAAACGGTATTCCCTTACCTGCCCCTTTGTGACATGGTATTGGTGATGACGGTGGAGCCGGGCTTTGGCGGACAGAAGCTGATCCCCGAAACGCTGGAAAAGGTCCGCGTGCTTCGTGCTGAGATCGCCAAAAAGAGCCTTGCGGTGAACATTCAGGCAGACGGCGGCATCAACGATGCCACCATTGCGGATGTCCTTTCCGCCAGATCGGAAGAGCG
>SVQT01000074.1 GCA_015065215.1 Oscillospiraceae bacterium
ACCAGCGAAATGCCCAGCGCACGGGCGCGGGGGGTGCTTCTCTCATGGCCGGTGGCATTGCCGATCGGGCAGATATGGTGGCACATCCAGCAAAAACGGCAGGAGTCCACATGTTGTTTGGCTTTTTCGGAAATCATCATTGTTCGCTACCTCCCGATTAAAGTCCCAGCTTGAAGGGATTCATAATGCCGTTGGGGTCCAACTGCTTTTTCAGACCCTCAAACACCTGCATCGCGGGGCCGTACTGCTCTTTCATCAGCCGGCCCAGCTTGATGCCGACACCGTGGTGATCGTTGACCACACCGCCGTGGGCGAGCGCGGCACGCACGCCGCAGGTCCAGACAGCCTGATGGAGACGAAGCGCCTCAACCGGATCCTGGGGTACATCCTTGCCCTCGATGATAAAGCGGTCGTACACCATAGCGCCCCACTCGTACCAGTGGGAGAAATGCGCAATGAACTTTGCCTGCGGGAAGTTGCTCTCGATGGCGTTCTTCATCGCCCAGTAGATCTCTTCGATCTTGTTGTAGGGGGCGATGGTATCCATGGTGCCGAACATCTGGGGAATATCCATCATGTGGCCGGGATAGAAGAAGGTGATCTTTTCCTTCCACCACTTCTCACCGTACTCGCTGCCAAGATCCTCAGCGCCGTACTTTTTAAAGGTATCCAGCAGGATCTTTTCCTCTACGGCCACCAGCTCCTTGCAGCCCTCGATCGCCACGTTCATAAAGGCGCCCTTGCGCTGCACGCCCACGATCTTTTTGATCAGCGAAGCGGTCTCCGCCTCGTCATACAAACGCATCACGGAGGGCTTGAACTTTTGCAGCAGCTCACGGGAGGCCTGGAAGGCACCGTGCATATCCTGGAACAAAAATCCGCGGAAACGTCTCTCCTCGGGCTGATCATAAATGCGCATCTGCGCCTTGGTGATGATGCCGAGCGTACCCTCAGAGCCGATAAAGATCTGGTTGAGATCAGGACCCGCCGCGTGCTTGGGCGCGGGAGAGGTGGTAATAATATCGCCGTTGGGCAGAACCACCTCCATTTGCAGTACCATATCATCGATTTTACCGTACTTGGTCGAGCAAACACCAATACCGCGGTGGGCAAGGAAGCCGCCCACGGTAGAACAGGTCAGAGAGGAAGGATAGTGCATGGTGGCCTTGCCAACCTCATTGGCCGCCCACTCGATATGCTTGTAGATGGCACCTGTGCCGCACTCGATGTACATACCGTCGGTATTGACCTCATAGATCTTGTTCATCCGCTTGGTATCCAGCAAAATGCCGCCGCAAACCGGGATAGCACCGCCCTGCGTACCGCCGCCAGCCCCCCAGGTAGTCACAGGCAATTTGTAGTAATTGGCAATCTTGACGACCTTAGAAACCTCGGTGGCATCCTTGGGGCAAACGATAAAATCCGCCTCTGGCATCCGGCAGCCACGGTCCGCCCACATGCGGGAAAGCCAGTAATAGTCCACGCTATGGGTCACCTTGTCGATCTGCCGTACCGAGCAGTTTTCAACGCCTACGGCATCCTCCAGCTCGGTTAAGATCATCGAAAACAAAAATTCATTCATTTTGATCTGCATACGAATTTCTCCTTTTCGCATTTCATTTTACATCCCGATTGTATCATATTCTTTTACGGCACGCAATAAAAAACGGAAATATTTTTCGATTTCTTGACAAATAATCGAAACAATGCTACAATAAATGAAAATTATTTCCATTACGAGGTGCAAAATGGAATCTATTCTACACAAAATTCGCTTTTCCTTTGATCTGATGGGCCCGGCCGAAAAAAAGATCGCCAATTATCTGCTGGATCACACCGGTGAGATCATCAGCCTCTCGATCTCTGAATTTGCCGCCCATTGCGATTGCGGCAACGCCACTGTGGTGCGTTTTTCCAGACGCCTTGGGCTGGAGGGCTATCAGGAGCTCAAGCTCCGCATCGCCGCTGAGCTGAACGCCGCCTCCGCTCTTGGGGGCGAGATCGAGCGGAATGACCGCTGCTTTGACATCTTTCAAAAACGCATCAACGATATTTACGATTCGCTGAAAAACACCGAAACGGTATTGGATCCCACCGCCCTGGACAAGGCGGCGCGCGCCGTGATGGGGGCAGACCGTGTCGTGATCTTCGGCCTTGGCAACTCGGCCGCCATCGCCCAGGATGCCGCCCATAAATTTTTGCGGCTGGGGCTCTCGGCGCAAAGCTGCTGCGACAATCATCTGCAAGCCATTGTGGCCTCACACCTGCGCCGCGGCAGTGTGGCCATCGGCATTTCTCACTCCGGCTCCTCTAAGGATATTGTGGATGCCCTGCGCCTTTGCAAGATCTGCGGCGCCACCACCGTCTGCATCACCAACCACGGCAGCTCCCCCATTGTAGAGGCCTCGGATATTTCCCTGTTCACCAAGTCGGACGAGACCAAGCATTCCATCCTTGCCATGAGCTCGCGCATCGCGCAATTGGCCATTTTGGATAGCATCTATACCTACATTGTGCTCAACGCCGACAAGGCCGCGCGCCAGGCGATCTATAATACCGAGATCGCACTGCAAAACAAAAAGTACTGAAACGGTATAAGAAAAAAAAGGGGAGCGCTTCGCCAATGGCGAAAAGCGCTCCCCCTTTTTTATACTCTGACCTCTTCCCCGCTTCGGGTATAGCAATTCTTGAACTTGACCGCTTGCGGATTGCTGACCGCAAGGCGCGTGGGCGCGGCGCCGAACACGCAATCCGAGAACATCACAAGCTCGTCACCCACCACCGAAATATCCATCAGCCGACCGAAATTGGTGGCATTGAACACAATAGCGGCAGATTGCTCGATCACGATCTTAGAGTAAAACATCTGGCAACCGGTAAAGATATAACCGTTGGTGGCACCCAGTAGCAAAATACCGATGCCTTGGTTGTTATCGGTATGATTGAAGCTACAACCCACCACCGAGCCGTGAGAGTGATTGGGGGATTTGACACGGATATTGTCGATCATAAAGCCCAGGCGGTTGCCGTCAAAGGCACAATTGACAAATTTGTTATTGCCGCCATTATTGATACAGCCGTAACCGTTTTCGCAGCATTGCACATTGGTAAAGGCGTGGTATTCACTAAAATGAGAAATATTCAGTCCCGCGCCGCAATTGACAATATGGCAATTGGTAACCGTCAGCGAGGCACGGATATAGTAGCCGGTATCCACGCAGGTGATCCCGCCCCCGGTAAAGCCGCTGATCTGACACCCTGAAATGATCGAATTGAGCTTTAGGTCATCCCCCATCCAGTTCTTGGTGGTGGCACTACCCTGAAAAAGAATGCCGTGACGGCCTTGTGGCTCCTCGGGTAGCGCGATCTTGCTTTCCGCGCCGCAAATAAACAGATCCTTCACACAGCAAAAGGTGTCCATTTGCACCGCCGCCCCCTCGGCAACGGCAGGGTTCAACAGCACCTTACTGCACTTGCCAAGGCCCATCAAAGTGGCGTTTGGCGGCATTTTGATACCGCTGACCAGATAGGTGCCGCTGCCAAGGCAGCAGGTGCCGTACCTTTTCAGCGTTTCCTCGATGGCGGCAGTCATATCAGCGCCCTCTACCGCGGGCACAAAGCACTCTCTTTTTTCCTGCATGCTGCTATCCTTCTTTCTTGCAAACAACGCGCCGGCGTTTCTGTCCTCATCCTATCACAATTGCCACGGTTTGTCAACCAAATCCGCCCACATTATTTTTATTGGGAGGATTGATTTTTCAGGCAAAATATGGTATAATAAAGTTTAGCAAGTTGCCAATTGGCCCATCGCAGGGCTTGAAGCAGAAATTTAAAATACAGGAAAGAGGTATTTTTTATGGCAAAAAGTGTACAGGATATTCTAAAGCTCATTCAGGAAAATGACATCAAAATGGTCGATTTTAAGATGGTAGACATCAACGGTCAGTACCGTCACGTCACCATTCCCGCCGAGAACTTCTCTGAAGATACAATGAAGAGCGGCATCGGCTTTGACGCCTCTAACTACGGTTATGCCGTGGTGGAAAAGAGCGACATGGTCTTTATCCCCGATCCCGACACCGCCGTGATCGATCCCTTCTGCTCTATCCCCACCCTTTCGATGACCGGTAACGCCATGATCATCGACCATCCCGAAAACCGTCCCCTGCCCCAGTATCCCCGTAACATCATCCGTGCCGCCGTGCAGTACATGAAGGATAGCGGCGTAGCCGACACCATGAAGATCCTGCCCGAGTTTGAGTTCTACCTCTTTGACGACATCGGCTGGGAGGTCCAGGGCAACAGCATCGGTGTTTCGATGGATGCCAAGCAGTCTTACTGGAACAGCGCCGTTGAGGGCAAGGGCGTGGTGGTGCCCAAGCAAAAGAACTACCACATCGCCAAGCCCTTTGACATCTCCTACGAGTGCCGCTCGGAAATGTGCATGCTCATGAAAGAGATGGGCATCGAGATCAACTATCACCACCCCGAGGTTGCCGCCTCCGGCCAGTTTGAGATCGAGCCCCAGCTGGGCGAGGTCGTTCACATGGCCGACGCCACCATGATGATCAAGTATATCATCCACAACACAGCACTCAAGTACGGCAAGAGCGCCACCTTTATGCCCAAGCCGATCTATGGCGAGGCCGGTAGCGGTATGCACGTGCACATGCTGCTCTTTAAGGACGGCAAGCCGGTATTCTCCGACGACAACGGCTACGCCCACCTTTCCAAAGAGGCGCACTACTTCATGGGCGGCCTGCTGAAACACATCGCTTCGCTTTGCGCCCTGACCAATCCCAGCACCAACTCCTTCAAGCGTCTGGTGCCCGGCTTTGAGGCACCTGTTACGGTTGGCTACGCCACCTCGAACCGCTCGGCGGTCATCCGCATCCCCGCCTACGCCAAGTCCCCCGACAAGCGCCGCTTTGAGCTCCGCAACCCCGACGCCACCTGTAACCCCTA
>SVQT01000024.1 GCA_015065215.1 Oscillospiraceae bacterium
TGCCGTGTATGTTGCCGCCGGTGACGGTGAGGAGCACTATGAGCCCTCCCATGCCTTCTATGGCTTCCGCTATTTTTGCATCGTGGCAGATACCGATGTGGAGATCCTTTCGGTGGAGGGCGTGTTCATCAGTACCGATATGGTAGAGACCGGAAACATTGAGACCAGCAACCCCGAAATCAACCGCTTCTTTGAGAACGTGCAATGGGGTCAGCGTTGCAACTACCTCACCGTTCCCACCGACTGCCCTCAGCGTGATGAACGTCTCGGCTGGTCGGGCGATACGCAGATTTTCTGCGGTGCCGGTACCTATAACGCCAATGCGCGTGGCTTCCTGAAAAAGTGGCTGGGTGATGCCCGTGACGGTCAACGCTTCTCGGCCGGTTACTGGGACGTGATCCCCGTGGTGCAGATCGCCAGAAGCGAAAAGCACAACGACGGCTCGGTCGCTTGGGCAGATGCAGGTATTATCGTGCCGTATATGCTCTATTTGAAATACAATGATTTAGAGACCTTGCGTGAGCATTTTGCTTCCATGGAGCTTTACATGGACTATCTGGCAGAGCTTGGCGGCCCTCGCTCCAGATACAACGACTGGCTTGCCTATGAGGAGACCCCGGGTGAGTATATCTGCCTTGCCTATTACGCCTATGATGCCATGCTGATGAGCAGAATGGCAAAGGCCATCGGCAAGCGTGACCGTGCCGCGCATTATGCCGCGCTTTATGAGGATGTCAAGGCGAAATTCAATGCAAAATATGTAGAAAACGATACATTGACCTTGGTGACCCAGACCTCCTGCCTGCTGGCGCTTTACTTTGATCTTGTGGATGGCAACGCACGTGAAAACGTGATACGTTTGCTGGAAAAGAAGATCGTGGAGAACGACTACACCCTTTCCACCGGCTTCATCGGTACCGGCATTCTCAATCAGACGCTTTCCAACGTGGGGCTGGATAACTTGGGCTACTCGCTGCTGCTACAGACCCGTGACCCCTCCTGGCTTTACAGCGTCCGCCAAGGTGCCACGACCATTTGGGAGCGTTGGAACTCCTACACCAAGGAAAAGGGCTTTGGCAAGGTGAATATGAACTCCTTCAACCACTACGCCTACGGCGCGGTGGTGGAGTGGATGTACGCCTCCATGGCCGGTATTGCCGCAGACCCCGACACTCCCGGCTTTAAGCATTTTGTGCTATCTCCCAGACCTGACACCAGAAAGGGTGACGAGCTGCCCCAAGATCAGACCCCCATTACCTATGTAAAGGCTCACTATGATTCCGCCGCGGGACGTATTGAGAGCGCCTGGGACTTCCGCGAGGGGCTTTTCACCTATCGGTTTACCATCCCGGAAGGGGCCGGCGCGCGTGTGGAGTACCCGCTGCTCAACGGCAGAGAGTATCTGGTGATCAACGGTTGCAAGCAAGAGGTGGTGGATCTGTTTGGCCGTGTTGAGAACGGCAAAGCAATTTTCGAGTTGGGTGCCGGTTGCTATACCATCCAGTAAAAAGACAAGCGGCGTACCGTTTTGGCAAAATTGACGGTGCGCCGCCCCAAAAACAGCAAAACTTTTTCCTGTTTTTCTTTAAAAAGTTGCGGAAATCTCTTGACAATTTGCGTTTTGTTGGTTATAATATTTTGTGTTGCTTTTTCCGCGACGCAATTTCCGGTTGCGAAGGAGGTACAGGTTATGGTTTTGAATATGGGTCCGATCCTGCGCGGCGAGATCAACCGCATGGAGATCCGGTATGAGCTGACCCCTGAGCCTGTGCTTGACGTTGTCTTTCCGGAAAACGCGAAGGTGGAGGGGTACATCACCGACGACGCGGGCTATATGCGCCTGCATCTGACCGCTACGCTCCCGTACCGTGGCACCTGTGCCCGTTGCCTGGATCCTGTTGAAGGGGTCTTTGCGCTGGATTTTGAGCGCACGGTGGCGGCGGAGGGCAGCATCAGCGAGGAGCAGTTAGAAGAAAACGAAGACGCTTACGTCATGATCCGTGACGGCAAGCTGGACGTGGACGAGGCCTTGCGTGAGGAGCTGCTTGTCTGCTTTCCGATGCGGCTCTTATGCAGCGAGGATTGCCCCGGACTTTGCCCCAAGTGCGGCAAGCCCAAAAGGGATGGGGATTGCGGGTGCCCCGAAAAGGAAATCGACCCCCGTTTGGCCGTACTAAAAAATTGGCTTGACAAAGAAGAAAAATAATTGTATAATAAATAACGCTGTGTTTAACACAAACCCAAGGAGGTGTAGGCAAAATGGCAGTTCCGAAGAAAAAAGTATCCAAAGCTCGCAGAGATAAGAGACGTTCCAACAACTCCAAGCTCGAGATGCCCGGCATGGTGAAGTGCGCTAAGTGCGGTGAATACGTGCTGGCACACCGCGTTTGCAAGGCTTGCGGTTCTTACGACGGAAAAGAAGTCATTAAGCAGGACGCTTAATTTCCTCTATACGCAAAGAAAAGAAGAAGGTCGCACAATTTGTGCGACCTTCTTCTTTTCTCTTTAATCGGGTTATTTTTTGTTTGTAGCCTTCAGGGTAAATAAACCACCTGCTATGCAGGTGGAATAAAGCGCTTATAGCAAAGGCCCCTTTGTGCAAAGGGGGCTCCCGCGATAGCGGGTGGGGGATTGTTAGAAAGCAAAGAGGCTTGCGTTTTTCACAATCCCACCGTCAATTGCTACGCAATGCCACCTCCCTTTACACAAGGGAGGCTATTTTTGCCAGATTTCTGGCTGTAGTGCGCTAAATGCGGATGCTATTATTTCGATGCATCTTGAGATGCTTGCTAGCAATTTGCCCTTTCAGGGCTGGTGCATACCACGCGTTTCACGCGTGGTTTTGATTCCTGTTTACAAATGGCAAATTTTGTGATACAATGAATTTGCCACACAATTTCATAACGTATCGAATCGGCGTGCATTTTTACTAATGGTAAAAATGTATGCTCCTTTTCGCGTGCCTTTTCGATACGGTACAAGGAAATTGTGTGGCAACAATCGTGGAGTCATGCGTTTTTCGGTGTGTGGCTCCTCGTTGGGTCACACACTTTTTTGTTTGGAGGAAAAGACAATGAAAAAGAGAAGCATTTTCGTTTTGCTTGCGGTGTTGCTGTGCCTGATCTGCATTTTTGCGCTTGCTTCTTGCGGTGAAAAAAAGGGAGAATTGGAATACAAATTAAACGAGGACGGTAAAAGCTATACAGTTGTGGGTATAGGTACAGAAAGCGGTGATGTTGTCATTCCTAATTCATATCAGGGTAAACGGGTAACAGGCATTGAAGGTGCGTTTTACGATTGTGATAGCCTGACCTCAATCACGATTCCATCGAACGTAACAAGCATTAGTAGTGCGTTTTACGATTGCGATAATTTAGCAAGTGTTACGGTAAAAAGAGGGAATGCGGTTTTTCACAGTGCTGGAAATTGTCTGATTGAAACCGCAAGTAAGACCGTAATTGCCGGATGTAAAAATAGCATTATACCCACAGATGGTAGCGTAACAACCATTGGCGAATTTGCGTTCTACTATTGCAAAAATCTTGCCTCGATCACAATTCCTTCCAGTGTGACGGACATTAACTCTCAGGCGTTCTGCTATTGTAATAGTCTGAAAAGTGTTATTTTTGCAGAAAACAGTCAATTAAAAAGTATCGGAACTATGGCATTTGCGGGATGCAGTAGCTTAACCTCAATCACGATTCCGTCGAGCGTAAAGAGTATCGGTGCCGCTCCGTTCACGGGATGCGGCAACCTTGAAAGCATTGCAGTGGAAAGCGGAAATACCAAGTATCATAGCACAGGGAATTGCCTGATCGAAACAGCAAGTAGAACCTTGCTTGTGGGCTGTGATAACAGTGTGATCCCCACCGACGGTAGCGTAACGAGCATCGGCTCTTACGCGTTCGATGGATGTAGTAGCCTGACGTCCCTTATGATTCCATGCCGTGTGACGAACATCCACGAAGATGCGTTTCGAGGGTGCCATAGCCTTGAAAGCATTGCGGTGGAAAGCGGAAATACCAAGTATCACAGTGCGGGGAATTGTTTGATTGAAACGGCAAGTAAAACGCTAATTCTTGGTTGTAAAAACAGTGTCATCCCCACTGACGGCAGTGTGACGAGCATTGGTTCTTATGCGTTCTATGGATGCAGCGACTTGACCTCGATCACGATTCCGTCGAGTGTGACGAGCATTGACTTTTCTGCGTTCGAGAGATGCAGTAGCTTGACCTCGATCACGATTCCGTCGGGTGTGACAAGCATCGATTATAGCGTGTTCGCTCACTGCGGCAATCTTGAAAGCATCACGGTAGAAAACGGCAATACGGTCTATCATAGCGCAGGAAACTGCTTGATCGAAACGGCAAGTAAAACCTTACTTGCAGGCTGTAAAAACAGTGTGATCCCCGCAGACGGCAGCGTAACGAGCATTAGTTTTAATGTGTTCACCGGATGCAACGGTCTAACATCGCTCGTGATCCCTGCGAGCGTGACAAATATTTGCGATGATGCGTTCTCTGGCTGCACTGGCCTGACGACGGTAACCTTCGGCGAAAACAGCCAGCTGACTAGCATTGGCGATAATGCGTTCCGTGACTGCAGCGGCCTGACGTCCATCACAATTCCTGCGAGTGTAACGAGCATCGGCTCTGCTGCGTTCTTTGGTTGCGATAGCCTGACGTCGATCACCATCCCCGCAAGCGTGATAAGCATCGGCTCTTATGCGTTCTATAACTGCACCGGCCTGACGTCTGTGATCTTTGAAACTACCGAGGGCTGGTGGAGATCTACATCGTCCTCCGATACAAGCGGCACACCCTTTTCGGCAAGCGATCTTGCCAACGCCTCCACCGCGGCGACCTATCTGAGTTCGACCTATTTTTCTTCCTACTGGAAGCGTGGTTGAGCTTCCCAGTGCAAAAACACCCCGTTGCGCCCATGGCGCAACGGGGTGTTTTTGATACCGTTACGGTACTTTTTACAGCCTTGCGATCAGATCGCCAACAAAATAGAGCAACGGCAGGGTGGCAACGCACAGCACCGAGGAGGTGCCCACCGTTTGGGCGGCGTACTCCGGGTCGATGTCGTAGAGCTCGCCCAGCATCGAGATGCTGGCGCCGCAGGGGAGGGCGGCGATGACGGTGGAGAAGAGCACGATGTCATAAGCGGCCGCAGGTGCCATCCAAAGAGTGGCGAGCTTGGCAGCAAAGGCGGTTACCAAGGGTACCCCCAGTAGCTTGATGGCGTTAAAGATGTAAAGCCGCCGGTTGCCGAACATGCGCGGCAGTCCCTGTCTTGCGATCAGCGCGCCGGTGATCAGCACCGAAATGGGCAGGCAAAGGTTACCTAAATGGTTGGTGAACTGTACGATAAAGGTGGGGATCTCCACCACGCTCTTGAGCAAATAGAGTGAGAGGCCAATCACGCAAGGGACGGTGCCAAGATTGAGGATCGCCTTGCGTGGGGTGAGCTTGATGTCCTCCCGGCCCTCGGCTAAAATGGCAATGCCCATTGTCCAGAAATACACGTGAAAGCCAATGACAAAGAAGGCACCCACAAAGGCACCCTCGCCGGGGAAGATGGCCTCTAAAATCGGAAAGCCGATAAAACCGCAGTTGGTAAAAATAGTAGAAAAGCGGCTGATTTTGCGCTCGTTCAGGTCCTTGTATAAGGGACTGGAAAGATACGCCAGCAGCGCCATGAAGGGATGCAGCAGAAAGCCGATGAGCATAAAGGTGAGGCCGGTCATCAGTTTTTCCTGCGTGTATTCCTTGCTGATCAGTGCCCCCACGATCATCATGGGCTGCCCCAGCTTGATGATCAGGGCCGAAAGCCGCTTGGAGGCAATGTCGTCAATGACACCCACGCAGCGGCAGATATAACCGACGATCAGCAGCAGAAAAATGATGCCGATAACTGCCAATAAGTCCTGAAACGTGCTTAGATTCACGTGGTTTCCCCAGCCTTTTCCAGCTCGTCAAGCTTTTCGCGCAGACGCTTCATATCGGTGAGCATATCCTCTTTTTTGCGGGGGTCACGCAACAGATAGGCGGGGTGATAGACGGCGGTCATCAGAAATTTGCCCTTGTCAAACCACTGGCCGTGTTCCTTGGTAATGCGAAAATCCGGCTTGATCAGCTTGGCGGCGGAAATGCGGCCAAGGCAAACGATGATCCGGGGGCGGAGCAGCTTGACCTGTTCACGCAAATAGCCGATGCAGGCCTCCTCCTCGGCAGGCAGCGGATCACGGTTTTGCGGCGGGCGGCATTTTAGGATATTGGCGATGTACACGTCCTCACGGGGAATGTCTACCGCCTCTAAAAATTTATTCAAAAGCTGCCCCGCGCGCCCCACAAAGGGGGTGCCGGAAAGATCCTCCTGCTCGCCGGGGGCTTCACCGACAAACAGCAGCTTGGCGGTGCGGCTGCCGGTACCAAACACGCAGTTGGTGCGTGTTTTGTAAAGCTCGCAAGCGGTACAAGAGGCACATTTTTGTTCCAAAGTTTCCCAATCCATGATCAAAACCTCCGTGGGGAATAGAAAATGTAGTATTATTATAGCAAAATTTGTGAATGGGTGCAAGTGGCAAAGAAGATTTAGTGATTTCGGTAATACCCCGGAGCGTGGCCGGTTACACGGCGAAATACCGTAGAAAAGTAACCTGCGTTAGAAAAACCAAGGCGGGTTGCGATTTCCTGTACGCTCAGGTCCTCTCGCAGCATGGGGATGGCGGCGTTGATCTTGCGGGTGCGGAAGTACTCCATCACGCCAACGCCCGCATGCTTGGCAAAGGTTTTTTTGAGAAGCGAAGGGCTCATGTGCGCAAGCCGAGCCAATTCGGCGGTGTTGAGCGGTTGTGAAAGATTTTCCTCGATGATTTGCAAAGCCTTACGGTAGTGCCGCCCCCCGGCTGAGACTTCTTTTTGCGGCTCCGCCGCGGTGTTCGCGATCAGGGTCAGTAGCAAAATTTCCAATTCCAACAAAGCGCATTGCGCTTGTTGCTCTTTGCCAATCAATGGCGAACCGGCATGGGGCGCAACCGCATCGGTGGAGTCTTTTAGGAAACGCAAAATGTGTCTGGCCCGCGTAATGCTTTGCTCATGCAAGGTGAAAATGCGGTTTTGGGGGATGGGGAAGCGATCTGCCGCAAAAGAAAAGATGATGATGTGGGGGGAGGTGCCTTGCTCTGAGCGCAGGCTGTGAAATTCCATCGGCGGATGCAGGATGGCGGCGGGCGCGTTCAAAACAAAGGTTTCGGCACCGGCGGTGACCCCCAGTGTGCCATCGGTTACCAAGACAACCTCGTAAAAATCGTGGGTTTCGCCGCGAAAAACATAATCCGGCTCTAACTGTTGCTCAAACGCGGTGTATAGCCCGTTCAAATGCACAGAACGTGGAAAAGGATGAAATTGCCACATAACAACCTCGCATATGTCCAAAAATTAACTTTTTGTATCCGATTTCATATTTACTTTGGAAATGGACACGGTATATAATAGATATAACACAAAAAGAGTTATTTGTCAACCAAGTGACGTGCTTTTTTAAAAAAGGAGGAGTTGAAATGGCATTACCGAGAGGCGTTGTGATCCATCCCGATGAATTGGGGGATCAGTGGTTTAGTCGTTTGTGCGGTTCTGCGATCAAAACCGTTGGTTTGCATCCCGTAGGGGGAAAAAAAGCGAACGAGAGTCTGGAAGCGCTTTTTCAAGCGGTTAAGCGCGGTGAATGTGATACGAAATTTGAAAAACTGAAGCAAATGGGGATTGCGCTGGAATACGAGGTGCATGCCATGTCTTGGCTGTTGCCCCGTGAGTTGTTTGCGACGCATCCCGATTGGTTTCGTGAGAACGAGGCGGGGGAGCGAGTTGCTGATTTTAATTTATGCGTTTCCGCGCCCGGGGCACTTACTTATGTTGCGGATCGCGCGGCGGAATTGGCCCAAGTACTACGCCCCACAACGCATCGCTATCATCTTTGGATCGACGATGTGCGCAATTCTTTTTGTCATTGTGAAAAATGTCGGAATTTAACACCGTCTGATCAGGCTTTGACTGTTTATAACGCTTTGCTCAAAGGCATTCGACGGGTGGACCCGTTGGCGACCCAATGCTACTTGGCCTATCAGAATACCGAAGCGACGCCTGTGAGCGTGAAGCCGGATGAAGGGATTTTTTTAGAATACGCCCCCTTTGATCGGGATTTTCACACGCCGCTCTCTGACAAGAGCTCTGAAAAAAATCAAAGAGAAACGGCGCCTGTGCCTGAGCTGCTGCGCTTTTTCGGCAAAGAAAACGCTAAGGTTCTGGAATATTGGCTGGATAATTCTCTGTTTTCAAAATGGAAAAAACCGCCGCAAGCCTTTGTTCTGGATCTCCCGGTGTTAAGAGAGGATCTGCTTTTTTATGAAAAGCTCGGATTTTCTGACGTGACGGTATTTGCCTGCTATTTGGGAGAAGACTATCAGGCGCTTTACGGAGAGCCTGAGATTGACGCTTATCTGAAGGATTGACAAAAAACAAATCACGGCATAGCGCGCCGCGCTATGCCGTGATTTGTTTTAAAATTTACGGAATGTTTCTATGGCTGATGGGGCACAAAGCTTTTTGCCATGCTCGGGGAGCCAAGCCCGCGCTTCGTTTACGTTGACCGATCTGCCGTATTCCTGCACAAAGGGATATTCCTTGCAAAGCGTCAGGGGATTACCGTTATCGGTGAGCAAGAGCCACCATTTCTCTTTTTCGTCCAGCCAGACCTCGCTTTCGCCACTGTAAGAACCGGAAAGACGCCGGCAAAGGGCGGTAAGATGGTTTAGATCTGAAAAGAAAAAAGCGGCGCGCCTCAGACGCGGGGGAGAAGTCCGAACAGCGTTTTTGGGGCGTTTGGGGTCTGCTTTGGGTATTGGCTGAGCGCTGTCATCTGATAGCAAAAGTCCCATTTTGGTAACAAATAGCTCACAGCCGCCTTCTTTGGAGGGATACATTTGTATGTATACTTTATCTTCTGTAGCATCAAAATCCGCTTTCTGCTTTACGTCGGTCAGAATATCCCGAAAGGCTTTGCGTGTCATTACATCAGCATAGTCTGCCGTTTCACAATCCAATGCGTAACGGCGAGCGTCTTCCGCACTGAGCATGATTTTCAGCTTATTGGAACTGATTCGTATCCATTCCATAGGGTCACCGCCTTTCGTATCGTATTTCGTATAGTATTATTATAATCCAAATCTCGGTTTACGGCTACCCCAAAAATATTGGTAATTTTGTGCCGCGGTTCTTTGGTTGACTTTATCGTTTTGTTATGGTAAAATAGGAGCAGATTTCAAAAAAGGAGGAGAGGCGAATGCGCTATCAGCAGGATTGCCACACCATAGAGCTTTCGGTACGTGAGCTCTGCGCCCTGGCGCATCAAAGCGGCAGCTTGGAATTCGGCTCTCCACGCCAGCGAATTGAGGCAATGCGTCGAGGCGGTGAGCTGCACCGGAAAATGCAAGCCAAAGAAAAAAATTACACAGCTGAGGTGTTTTTGCGGAACACGGTTTCCTTTCACGGCATTTTCTATACGGTGGAAGGGCGTGCCGACGGTGTGATCGAGGAAAATGGCGAGTTGACGGTAGAAGAGATCAAAACCACCCGTGGGACTGGTTTTTCAGTCGGTGCCAGAGGAGATGCCTATTCTCAGCTGCGGTGTTACGCGCATTTCTTGGCGCAGAAAAACCATTTGAGTAAGATACATTTGCGCATGCGTGTGGTTCACAGCGATACCGGCGAGATCAAGGATCATTGCTCGGTTGCGACCGCTGATGAGCTTTATGCGTTTTATCTCTCCTTGCTGGAGCGGATTGAACCTTATGCCAGAGAGGAAATCGCGCGCAGAGAGGATCGTATTCCCACCGCTCGATCAATCGGATTTCCGTACCAACATCCCAGAGAAGGGCAGACAGAGATGGCCCAATCCACCTTCCGGGCCATTCGCAAAGGGCAACGGCTTTTCGCGCAGGCGCCTACCGGTATCGGTAAAACCATGTCCGCGCTGTATCCCGCTGTGAAAGCTTTGGGCGAAGGACTTTGTGATAGGATTTTTTATCTGACGGCCAAAGCGTCTACCAGACGCGAGGCCTTTGCCGCCGCGGGCAAGCTGTTTGCCGCGGGCGCTATCTTGCGCACGGTGACGCTACATGCCAAAGAGCAGATGTGCTTGCGAGAAGGCGGCTGCCGCAGTGGCGGCGTTTCTCGATGCAATTCTAAGGATTGCCCCTATGCCAAGGGATATTATGACCGTTCTCGGGATGCCATTTGGGCGTTGCTTTCTGCCAATCACGGCTTTACTGCCTCCTTGATCACACAGGCGGGAAAACAACACCGTGTATGCCCTTATGAGCTTTCTTTGGATCTTTCTGAGTATTGCGAAATCATCATTTGTGATTATAATTACGCTTTTGATCCCGCCGTTTATCTGCGTCGCTATTTTGACGCCAACGAGGGGGAGCGAGGCGAATATGTGTTTTTGGTGGATGAGGCGCACAATCTGCCGGACAGAGCGAGAGATATGTATTCTATGCGGCTGTCCGCCCAGCCGTTTGAGGCGGTTTATGCTCGGGTAGAGCCGGATGCGGATCCGCTGTTGGAGGAAGCGCTTGGCGGCTTTCTGATCGCTATGCGTCGCCTTGCCGGGCTTTGCACCGAAAACCGCCAAAAGAACGAAAACGGTACCGAAAACGGCTACTATTTGAATCGGAAGCCGTTGATGAATTTTTTGGAAACTGTGAGCAAAACCAAGGGAAAGCTGGAACGATTTCAAAAGAAAAATCCGGGGCACGGTTTGACAGAAGCCATAACCGAGCTTGTGTCACTGCTACGTCAGTTTTTGTCCCTGTCCGAGTGCTATGACGATCGTTTTCTCACCTACATTGAAATGCTGGAAAGTAGGGTAACGGTACAGATTTTCTGCTTGGATCCCGCCGGTGTGCTGAATGTGGCCATGGGGCGGGCACGTGCCGCTGTTTTCTTTTCGGCAACGATGGCGCCATTGGATTATTTTTCTGATATTCTGGGCGGTGGAAAGGGCGCGAAAATGATTGATCTGCCCTCACCGTATGACCCCGCGCGCCTTTGCGTAACAGTGGCTTCTTCGGTCAGCACCCGTATGGAAGATCGGGATAAGTCCTATCGCAGGATCGCGACGCTGATCGCCGCGACGGTGAGCGCCAAGGCGGGCAATTACCTGGTCTATTTCCCCTCTTATGACTACATGGAAAAGGTGCTGGAGCAGTTTTTGGATAAATACCCGCAAGTACCGCATGTCGTGCAGCAACGGCAGATGCGCGCCAAGGATAGGGAAGAATTTTTGCGATACTTCAAAGAGGACGAGGGGCAGCTTCGTGTCGGATTTTGTGTACTCGGCGGTAGCTTTTCTGAGGGGGTTGATCTGCCTGGCAGTCGCTTGATCGGTGCCATTGTGGTGGGCGTTGGCATCCCCGGACTTTCCAACGAGCGCAATATTTTGCGCGATTATTACGAAAGCAAGTGCGAGAGTGGTTATGATTACGCCTATACCTTTCCTGGGATGAATCGGGTTTTGCAGGCTGCCGGCCGCGTGATCCGCCGGGAGGAGGACAAGGGCGTTGTGGTATTGATCGACTCCCGCTATGCGGAGGAACCGTATCTGCACCTGTATCCCAAGCATTGGCAGGGGATGATGGCGGCATCTACGCCATCGGCGCTTGCGCAACGGTTGCGGCTTTTCTGGCAAGAGGAAGAGAAAAACAAAAAATAAAAACGAAAAGCTGTATTTTTTTGCAATTTGCTCTTGCAATTCCTGCGTAAATGTGATATAATCCTCTTGTTTTTGAACATTTTTGCAATTTATGCGTGATTAAAATGCGAAAAGCCTTTATTCTGTGTGCCCGTTGCGGGCGGTTAGGAGCCAAATATGAAATATGCAAGCATGTCTAAAGTCCAGCTGCAAGCTGAGTTGGCGGGGCTACAGGCAAAATATCAGGAGTATTGCGCCAAGGGGCTGAAATTAGATCTTTCCCGTGGCAAGCCCGCGCCGGATCAGGTGGATCTGCTCAGCGATATGCTGACCTGTGTGACCAAAGCGGAGGAATGTGTTTCTCCCTCCGGTGTTGATTACCGCAACTACGGTATTGTAGACGGTATTCCTGAGGCAAAGCGCTTTTTTGCTGAGCTGCTGTGTTTGCCGGAGGAATATATCATTGTAGGCGGCAACTCTTCGCTGAACCTGATGTATGACGCGGTAGCGCGCGCAATGCTTTACGGCGTGGTGGGCAGTCCGCGCCCCTGGTGCCGTGAGGAAAAGATCAAATTTCTTTGTCCCGCTCCCGGCTATGACCGCCACTTCGGTATTTGCGAATCTCTCGGTATTGAGATGATTACGGTGCGGATGCTGCCTACCGGCCCTGATATGGACGCGGTCGAGGCGCTGGTTAACAGCGACCCTGCCGTAAAGGGTATTTGGTGCAATCCCAAGTATTCCAATCCCGACGGTATTACCTATTCTGACGATACGGTGCGCCGCTTGGCGGCTTTAAAGCCGGCCGCCCCTGATTTCCGTATTTTCTGGGACAATGCTTATGCCATCCACGATATTTACGAGGAGGGGAGGGATGAGCTGCTGGACATTTTCGCTGAATGTCAAAAGACCGGAAACGAAAATATGGTCTACTATTTCGCCTCTACCTCCAAGATCACCTTCCCCGGTGCCGGCGTGGCAATCATCGCAGCCTCTCCCGCCAATATTGCCCAAATCAAATCGGTGATGGCGGCCCAGACCATCGGCCATGACAAGATCAACCAGATCCGCCATGTCAAGTATTTCGGCAATGCGAAAAATGTCTTTGCGCACATGAATAAGCTGGCAGACCTGATCCGCCCCAAATTTGAAGCGGTGGAGCAAATTTTGGCCGAGGATCTTGCCGATGCGGATATTGCGCGTTGGACCGAGCCGCGCGGCGGCTATTTCATCAGCTTTTATACAATGCCCGGTTGCGCCAAGCGTGCCTTTGAGCTATGTAAGCAGGCAGGGGTGGTGCTGACCAATGTGGGAGCCACCTATCCTTACCGTAAGGATCCTGAGGATAGCAATATTCGTTTGGCGCCTACCTATCCCACCCTGGCAGATCTGAAAGCGGCCATGCGCGTCTTTACCGTCGCGGTTCGTGTCGCGACAGCGGAAAAGATGCTTTCTGAAAAATAAAAAACGCGAATAAGGGCGGCATTGCGGTGCCGCCCTTCTCGCTTTTGCCACCGTTTTGAAAGGAGAAGAGCGTGAAGAAAAAGGAAGCTACGCAACGGGAAATCAACCCCTTTTTGTATTCGGATACCAACAAAAGGTATCACACCTACGATTACTATTTACGCAACACGTTTGGTACCAAATGCGCGAAAATTTCATTGGACGCCGGCATGACCTGCCCCAATCGTGACGGAAAATGCGGCTATGGCGGATGCATCTATTGCTCAGAGCATGGCAGCGGCGATTTCGCCTTCTCCGCGGCGCTCCCTTTGGCCGAGCAACATCGGCTGCAAAGAGAGCGATTGCGGGGCAAGTGGCCGACCTTTCAGTGTATTCCGTATTTTCAAGCGCACACCAATACCTATGCGCCCCTGTCACGGTTGCGTGAGCTTTTCGAGGAGGCGATTTCGCTACCGGACACCGTTGGCTTGAACATTGCCACAAGGGCGGATTGCTTGCCCATTGAAACGGTGGATTACCTGGCGGAGCTCTCAGAGAGAACAGTGCTCACGGTGGAGCTTGGCTTGCAGACCGCGCACGACAAAACAGCGGCGCTGATACGGCGGGGACATACCTATGCCGACTTTTTGGAGGGGTACTGCCGATTGCGTGAAAGGGCACCCCGCGTGCGGGTTGGGATCCACTTGATTTTAGGCTTGATTGGTGAAAATGACGAAATGATGGTAGAAACTGCGCAAAAAGTGGCGGACCTTTGCCCGGAGGAAGTGAAATTTCATTCCTTGTACGTGATTGAGGGCACCGAAATGGCCGATATTTACAGAAAAGGAGGCTATTTCCCGCTGTCCCGAGAGGCGTATGTAAATATGGTGGTTCACGCGTTGGAATGGATGCCGCCTGAGACTGTCATTGGCAGATTGACCGGTGACGGCGCCGAAAAAAGCCTGTTGGCGCCCCTGTGGAGCAAAAATAAACGGCTTGTTTTGAACGAAATAGACAAAAAGTTCTACCATGATAATACTTGGCAGGGAAAGAGGAGAAGCAAATTATTTTGACTTTCATCCTTGACGAAAATCCCTTTATATGTTAAAATATCAATAACCTGTGAACAACACGTTGCAGAAAACCAACCGGAAAAGGAGAAAACGCATGAAAAGAATCGTATCGCTTCTTCTTGCAACTCTGATGGTCGTTGCCATTTTGCCCATTGCCAGCATTGTCGCTATGGCAGTGGCATCTGACACGTCCCCCACCACAACCACCTACCAGGTCTACAAAGAGGACTTTGAGCGGCTGGATGAAAACGCCACCTCTGACGAAGTTCTGAATGCTTTGGGCTGGTATGTGCCCGCCTCCAACAAAAAGGAGAATATCGCTGAGTACTCGGTGGCTGTGACCACTGACGGCGATACCGTTGTAAACAAGGCGTTGCACATATACACCGGAACCGATGGCATCGGTGGTCTTGACAACTGCGAAAGCTTTGTTACCGTGTTTAACGGCGACGTGATGTCGATCGTGCGCAACGGTAGCTTTGTGCTTTCCTACGACCTCACCTACCGTGCGGGTACCGTAAACGCCAATGGCTATACCGCTATGATCTACAACTACAACGAGGAGAGCGGCTTCTCGGTACTGGAGGAGAACGCTGCCATCTACGGCATCGTTGCTGTGCGCGCGTGTGGCGCGGGCATGAACAATGTCTACTACCCGATTTCCGGCGGTTCCTCTATGGCGGCCCTTGAGTTCGTGCAGAACGGCGGCGAGCATGTTATGAGCAACCGTTACACCTCCAAGGGGCAGTATCCGTCTTTGTACGCTCGCATTGCCGGCACGCAGGATCCGATCACCGGTGAGCTGATTGACGGTGATTATGTGGAGAGTGAAGACACCGAGCTTGAGAATACGGTTCGTCTGATTGATAAGACCTTGCACGTCAAGATCGACTACAATTACGAGGAAGGCGTGTCCGTGTTTATCAATGATGTGCTGGTTTCCGCTCCCAACGTTGGCTACAACGCAAACGAGTACGCGAACGACGGTATCTGGAAGGATTTCATTGATCGCACCACCAGCGCGGCAATCGGTTTGGTAACCAAGGCGGACGTTTCCGCTGACATTGACAATATCGAGATCGTGGCGGAGCGAATCGGCGATTCCGGTTTTGCCGATTCGTTGCCTGAGCTGGTCATTACCGAGGTCAATCCTTACGGCTATGACCCCAACGGCGCTAACAACTACACCTGGGCGGAGTACGTTGAGATTTACAATACCTCAAACGCTCCTGTTGATCTTGCCGACTATTCTCTGATGATGTGTGACGTCACCGCCGGCTCTGCCGAAGATATGCTCATTGGCACCAAGCTCAAGAAGTACGCCAATTATCAGAATTTCGGTGATATTTTGGGCAAGCCGTTGGTCAGTAAAACCGCGTTTTACGTTCCGTTGGAAACCTTGAAAACTTACGGCTCTAAGCGTTTTCAATTTGTAGATGCCAACACCACACTGCAAACCGGCGCGCGCTATCGCTTGGACGGCGCGAGCTATGTGCGAGATGACGATTTCGGCACCTACTGCAAGATCAATTATATTGAAACTTGGAACGGTAACTACGTTCAGGGCAACAGCAGCTATAACTACAATACCTTGCTCAATCCCGGTGAATGTGCGCTGGTCTACCTCATTCAGGATAAGGATACCATACCGAAATGTTGGACCGAAGGCGTCAATGCCGGTAGCACTAATCTTGCGATCAGTGGCAGCAACTGCTTCCGCAGAGCCTACGCAAGCTATGGCTTGACCCAAAACGTCAAGGTGTTTGCCATGAACGCCTTTAACCTGGCGGATAACCCCACTGGCACCGGTAACAGACGTTATTATATAGGTAAGGCAAACTACGACGACCGCGTTGATGACCAAGGTAAGCCTGTCCCGATCAAGTATACCGATGTCTATATCTCGGATGTGGCACATGATAAATATGTAGTTTCTTATGTAGATTGGAACAGTTCGGTTGTCGCGGGTGTTTTGTATGAAGGCCAAAACCCCAATGACACCTTCTTCGGTGTTGCCGGCTACACCGGTCCGAGCTTGGCCACCAGCGGTACATACGGCTTAGTGACCGCGGCGCAAAAAGCAAGCTACTATTTTTCCGGCGTGTATGTTTACGGCACCGATGTTTCGGGCGATGTCCGGCGCGGAACGCTGTACAGATCCAATCAGCGTGTGAATAACGGTACCGCCCATGTTGGCGCTTTGACAGGGTATCAGAAAATTCTGATGCAGGATATGTACGAGAAAGCGCAAGAGAACAACGGTGCCTTGGCCGAGCTGATGATCACCGAGATCGTGCCCCGTACATTGAACCTGTCAGGGGAAGAGTTAAACGCCTTCTCCGCTGTGGAGTTGACCAATACCTCCTCTGAAACGCTTGACCTTTACCGTTACGCGTTGGTGCGTACCAAACTGGATGATACGATCGGTAAAAACGATAAGTTCAGTTTCGCTACAGTCATGCAGCCCGGCAACCCGGTTAAGAAGGGCGAAGGAAACGGCGCGTATTATTACTTTGCTGACAATTGCATTTCCAATCCCGAGGAATGTATTTTGGCCCCCGGTGAAACCGTTGTCATTTGGTTCCTGACCGCTGATACCTACCAGGCCTACGGCCGTGATGAGGACTTTGGCTTTGACTACTTCCGTCAGTATTGGGTCAATCACGGCAATGCGCAGCTGGCGTTTAGAAACGCGGATGGCAATTACGCCACCAAGGTTATCGCCGTTGACGCCAACGACAGTGCCGCGACCAATATTGATAACGCCGGCCGTGTCTTCACCCTTTCCGCCAACTATTCCGCTGTTTACGGTGTGGCTTTCGCTTCTTCCGACGTCAAGCGCGGCCTTGTTAAGCCCCAGGATGTGCTTTCGACCGCTTACCTGGGCGCGTGCTCGACGTATTATGATCTGAAATGGTCTGAGGTTAAGACCAACATCGGCACCTATTACGCCAATATCCTGACCCGTACTATGCCCGCCAATACCGCTATGCGCTATATCCCCGGCGCGGCAGGTAACAGCTACTGCTCTGCCATGGTGAACTCGATGCGGGTGCAGTACTGGGATTATGCCGGTGTCAGTGCCAGCCGTCCTTGGGTTTCTGAAACCGACCCCAACGCCAATCCCGCTATCAAAATCTGGACCAATGACGGTACAGTAGAGCCGCGACTTGGTACACTGGACGGTGAGGAAGCGCTTGCTATTCAAGATTACCTCTTTGTTTCCGATGAGGATGAGAGTGGCAACGTGACCTATCGCTATTTCGATTCCTTGCGTACAAATATTATCACGCTGGAGGGTGCCGCCATCAGAACCGAGGGTACACAGCCCGCTTTGCGTTTTGATAACGCGGTTGCCAACAATATTTACAACGCGTTGATCGCCACTTACGGTAAGGATATTGAAATCGGCATGCTGATTGTAGAAACCGAACAGCTGGGCGACCTGAAGGTGCAGTCCGAGTCGGATCTGATCCAGGCAGGTGTTCCTTATAATAAGGTAGCAAGTAAGGTGCTTTACCGCAGTGACGATTTCACTGTGCTCGGCTCTACCGTCAATATTTCCGCCGATCACTATGACACCTCTTACACGGCAATCGGTTACATGAGCGTCAAGATCAGCGACACAGTGGTGAAATACTACCTTTCCACCACTTCTACCGAGCGGTCCTTGGCAGATGTCGCAAAGGATGCTCTTGACGATACCCAAGCAAACAAAGATGATGTTTACTGCTATGCCAGCGGAGATGGCGCGTATAGCCGCCTGACCCCCGTCGTGCAGAACAAGCTGCGCGGCTACCTCGGGCTCTGATGAGCATCGGTACCGATTCTATAACAAAAAAGGAGTAAAAAGAATATGAAAAAATTCCTTTCAATGCTGCTTGCGGTTCTGATGGTCGTCAGCGTTATGGTTCCCACACTCTCCTTGTTTGTGGGCGCTGAGGGGGATGCGGAAGCGGAGCAAAGCGCTTCCGGTCTCCCTGAGCTGATCATCACCGAGCTGGTAACAAACGCATACGGTAGCGGCGAGATCTATTCCTATCTGGATCCCCAGACCGCTATGCCCCAGGAAAAGCATTATCAGCAGCTCAACCTGGCTGTTGATGCAAGCTGCAAAGACTATTTTGAAAAGGTAGAGGGCAATAACGGTGTGATCTCCTTTGTGAAAACCACCGATACCAAGGCCGTTGCGGGCAAGATCTACTATTATGAACGTGATATGTCCGCAAACGATACCGAGGTTATGGAGTATTATGAGATCTACAACGCCAGTGATAGACCCATCAACCTTTACGATTATAAGATCGCTCGCGATGCGGATGCCGCTACAGACGGCTCTACTGTTACATTTACAGACATGAAGCCGGGTGCCGTTGAGGCGACCAAGTACGGCGAGTACTTTAAGTATGTGGGCACCGGTGACGGCGCGCTGGCTGGCGGCTTTGTAAGCGGTGTGCAGTACTATACCAAGGATGGGGCAACCTATACCCCCGTTCGCTCGGGCAGCCCGCGGGCGGGTGTCAATTACTATGTCCACAATACAGAACCCGGTTATCATTTTGTGAACCCCGATTATGAAAAGGGCGTTTTGCAGCCCGGTCAGATCGCGGTGGTCTGGAACTACAACCAGGCTTCTTGGCGAACATTTTGCAACGAGGAGACCTTTAAGAGCTTTTATACCGCCTTTTGTAGTCCCAAAACCGACGAAAACCCCAAGGGCCAAAAAAATTATTACGAGTGTGACCTGTACAGCGATGATATTTTGGTGATCGCCGTCAACGCCGTATCGGGTGCGCCCTATATGGGAGATGCAGATGGGGTCAAGGGCTTCTGGCTGGACGAGTGGGGCCAGATGAACTACGGCATCGTGCCGGACAGCGTAACCAACACTCTGGATACCGCCCGCTACGACCAGTGGACCTCCTGGGCTTTCTGGGGCTCCCATGCCGGCATTGATGTGAACCAGTATTTGGTCAAGCAGACCGTGGCGGTTGGCGAGACGACTGTTGTTGACGTGAAGTTTGTGGTAGAGGATGAGCTGACCGGTGAATACCGTTCTCCCTCCTTGGCAGACGGCACTGCCGATGAAAACGGCAAGGCAATCGCCGGCGTGGACTATTATCTGCCCACGTTGCATCAAAGTGATGATGACCATCTCTCCAATAAGGTCAACGGCAAGGCCATTCATTACCTCTACGGCCTGGATGATACCGTGCCGATGAAAGAGGGTGTCGCTTACACCATTTACAGCGGCGATATGACCCCCGGTATTCTCAACAATATTCAAAAATTTGTACTGCCCAACCACAGCACCGGTTTGAATACCAGAACCGAGACCCCGGATATTGTCTTTACCGAGGTGGTGCCCGATAATGTGGGCGATGATGACTATGAGTTCCTGGAGGTTGTCAATACCTCGGGCAGAGCCATCAACATGTTCGATTACAGCGTGGGCGCTCTTAGCTCCTACCGTGCCTATACCAGTGAGTATTTCAACAAGATCAATCCCATCATCCCCGGCGATGTGGGCAATATCCTGGCCAATGACCCCGGCTGTATCTACTACAAAAACGCCCCCACCAATATGGATTACGCCTCCGGCTGGCTCCAGCCCGGCGAAACCGCTGTGTTGTGGTCCTACTACAACACCTCTTACGCCAAGGCGCTGACCTTTGACGATTTCCGCAACCATTTTGGTATGGATAGCAGTACCAAGATCTTTGCGATGGATACCGACAACACGGCATTCTCCGGCCGTCAGAACGAGCGCCAAAATCTGGGTAATACCGGTCAGTACATTTACGGTCTGATCCCGAACGAAAACATGGACTGGTACGGCGATGTATGGGTTTCCAATCCTGTATTCAAGCCGATTACCTACTATGAATCCGGCAAAACCCACGCAACCTCTACCGGTATTCCGTTGGAGGCCTGTGAGTCCTTCGTGCTTTGCGCCGCCGCGTTCGTATCCTTTGCCAATGTTTCCCCCGGTGAGGATTACGGCTACCAGTTCACCTGGAAGACGGTGGAGGGAACCCCCAACCGCTTTGGTATTTACGTGGATATGGCGCGCCTGACAAATGTGGGTGGTTCTAAATCGGTAAACGGAACGAATTATTATCCCACGTTTGCCGCTACCGGTTCTATAGTGACCTCTGAATGGAAGGCTTCGCCCGGTAAATTGATCGAGGCGCAAAAGACCGCTGTCACCACCAATATGGGTGATAGCCGCTACGTGCTTTACATGCAAGATTTTAACGGCCTTGGCCAGCTTTACGGCTATGACGCGGTTGCCGCGGCACTGGGCCTTACCGGTGTAACCGAAAACTCGATTTTGCTTGAGGAGCATTTGAGCAACGTTGCCATGACCGAGGCGGGCGGCACGCCCTTCCTGGAGATCCGTGACGGCAAGCTCTATATCAATAACAAGGGTAATAGTGACGACTATATGGTGCTGATGTCCGACGAGGTGCTGGATAGCCTTCGCGATAAGGATTTCACCCTGGAGTACGCTATGACCTACGCCGCTGATTCTACCAACGGTAGAAACGGCTATAGCTCTGTTCTGTATAATTTTGACGGCGCAACCCTCTCTTATGGCGCCCCCATCGTTCGTATTTCCGGTTACGGTCATAACGCTGTTGTGCGCAACGGTAGCTTGATCGCGGTAGAGGATGCCTCCGGCACCAATTCGATGGCCAATACCGCCGTCAGCGGTAGCAATCCGCTTACCCTGTACGAACGCTTGAAGGGCAATGTAAACGCGGTGGGCTTTAACGATACCGTTGAGGGAAGTGTACTGATGGCCGGCACCAGCGTAAAGGTGCGGGTCGATGTCAGCAGAACCACCGGTGTAACGGTTTCGGTCAATGACATCGTGGTTTCCAGAACCTTTGACGTGGCCGCTTCGGCGACCTTTGCGGATTGGAGCCTCTTCCTTGAGGAAACGGTTGGCTCTGATCTGGCGCTGATCACAACGCCCGATATTTCTGTCGCTTACGATTACATCACCTTGTATGCCGGCAGTATTACCATGGATGCCGATACCATGGATATTCCCTCGCTTTACATCACCGAGCTGAATGTCAGCGGCGGTAACAACATCTACGTAAAGGGCAGCACGGCTAAAACCGATCTGACCTGGATCGAATACATCGAGATCGCCAACGGCAGCAACGACCCCGTCGCGCTGAAGGATTACGTCATCGTCGGCACCAAGAAGAACGGTTTGATGCATCACGGCAACAACTTGCAGTGGTTGGGCGACGGCGATAACGTTTATCTGACCGACTGGCTGGGCACCGATAATTACAACGCCAAGCTGGAAAAGAGCAACTCCGGCACCTGCGATAAGTGGTACAATCCCAGTGAAAACGAGGCTGTGCTACAGCCCGGCGAGGTCGCACTGATCTTCGTTGTCAATAGCAGCACCAACTTCAATCAGAAAAATCAAGCCGGTGAAACGGTATCGCTCATCGAGGCTGCCTGCGACTGGTTGCAGATCGACCTGAACGCGGCGGACGCGCCCCTTTGCATTCTGACCTGTCAGCAAAGCACCACCATCACCGATGTAGCGCTCACCAAGGATGCGGACGGTAACATCACCGCTGTGACCGATAAGGGCAATGCCCGCACCGGTGCCGGTATTGCCGGCTACGACACTGCCTCCTGCTGCTACGGTATTGGCCGTTTGAATGACAAGAGCGGCAACCGCATTGACTGGAAAACGGTCTACACCCACGACTATCGCTATCTGGAGTCTATGGTTGACCTGAACCATTCGATCGCGTTCGGTCAGAACAATACGGGTATTACGGCTTCTGATCTGAACGATATTGGTAATGGCGGCGCCTCTCTTGGCGGTCAGGGCTACTGCGCTCAGTATGTCTATGGCCAGGATGCCTCCAGCTTTTATAAGATCGGTACCCTGTGGACCCGTCGTAACAACCCGATCATGACTTGGTACAAGAGCGGGACAGAGACGGTAGACAAGGCAGGTCAGTATAACGTTGGTAAGCTGTATGATTATCAGGCACAGTGCCTGCGCGATATTCGCGAGCTGGCCGCAAAGGGCTATCAGAGCGGCGGCGGCCTTGTGATCACCGAGTATGTGTACGATAATACCGACGCCAGCGGCGGCGTCAAGGATACCTTTGAGACAATGGAGATCACCAACACCTCCGCTACGCCCATCAACCTGTATGAGTACTCCTATGTATCGAGTAAAGATGCCAACTACGGTTCTAATGCCCAATGGACGTATATGACCAAGTTCCATCCCGGTTGTCCCGTTCCTCGAAACCATGCGCTCTATGAGCAACTCAAGGACATCTACAACCCCGAGCAGTGCATCGTTGAGCCCGGCGAGTCTGTCTTGATCTGGGTTTACTGCTGGGATAGTAACGACTATTTCAACGGCAACGGCAACGGCGTACCGCAGACCGTTGAGGATTTCCGTAACCACTGGGCCGAGCTTGGCAACGATATGATCAAGGCCGTGGACGAGAACGGCGAGTATAAGGTTAAGGTTGTGATGGCTGTCGCGTTTGACGGCGCGCCTGCCGGTAACCTTTCTAACACCTTGATCGCCAAGGCATACGGCATTTGCAAGAATACCGATGTTTACTTCAACGGTGTGGTACGCGGTGCCGCGGTGGTATCCTATATGGTATCTCCCATCCATCCGTACTACCACGATCTCCGTTGGGCAAGAGAGCAGCTGACCTCCAATGCCAATGTGGGTGTTTCGATCACCGGTAACTTTGAGTGGGATGAGATGTTGGTCGAGGAAGTGAATTTTGAGACCGATACGGCCCTTAGCAATCTCTGCGTCAAGAACGGGGACGGGACCTACACCTTTGCGACCGCGCCTTACGATCAGTCGGTGCAGCATTACAGACTGTACTTCTATCATAACAAGCAGACCATTTATAAGGGTCCTGACTACACCTATAATTTCTGCTACGGTGAGGGCATGACCTCCGGTTGGGGCGTCTCCTCGATGATAGAGACTGTTAAGGCCAGCAAGGTTGTTCAGCCTTCGGGCGGTAAGAAGTTTGGCATTACAGCTGATGCCGCTTCTTGGACACCTCAGGTTGTGGCGGATATTCTGTCTGTCGGTATCAGAGATAACTCCTTTGGCTACCTGTTGCCTGAGCAGAAGGGTATGCTGAACGCGCTTGCCTTTACCTATGTAGGCGATATGGATGACGGTACCAAGGTTTACTTCCACGATTCCGTGGCAGGTGAAATGGTAGACGCTTATGTCACAAATACCATTGCCAGTGTGTCGGTCAATAATAACCAGACCTACATTTCCTTCACTTCTTCGGCTGGTAGTGACTACCTGGTCAAGATGATGGAGCACTTTGGCAACCAGAATGTGACCTGGGGTATTATTTCGGCTCGCGCCTCTGAGGCAATGGAGGCCGGTATGCTCCGTCCCGAGCTGCTGGAGGGCAGAGATCATATCGTGGATGATCAGAATTTGTATTCCAATCAGTTCAACGGTGTGTTCAACTTCTACGGCAACGCGCAAAAGATGGATCCCGGTTATTACTCCACCACCTATTCCGCGGTCGGCTTCGTGCGTGTCACGACCGATGCCTTTGGTGATGTTACCCTGTACGCAAGTACGGCTATGAACCTAAAGGCAACGCAGGTGCTTGCTTCCGCAATGTTCGACTATAAGGATGCCATGGATGAAGACAATGGCTACATCTATGAAATCAGCGCCGGTAAGTGGAGCCGCTACACGGCTGCGCAGATCGCGCGTTTCGAGGCGATTGTTGAAGCGCACAAATAATTTCTAAACCGCGACACCCCCAAGGGGCAGTGCAAACTGCCCCTTGGGGGTGTTTTTTTGGCGCAAAGGGGGAGTGAGATGCTGTTGTTATTCACCATTTTTCACTTTTGGAAACAAAATGCGCCAAAAAAATGCTTTTTGTTTAAAAAAATTTTTTCTTTTTCCATTTTTGGTATTGCCAAAATGCGAAAAATGCAGTATAATATATTCAAGTGGCAAGAAATGTTATAAAATGTTAAGTTGTGGAATAACATTTTAAAGAGAAAAGGAGGGAACGGAGATGCTTTCCGGCGAGTTTCATCACTCTATAGATGCCAAAAACCGTGTGTCTGTTCCCGCTAAATTGCGCGAGGAGCTGGGCGGCGAGTTTATGGTTGTTCGCAGCTTGCGCGGCGAATGTCTTCGCTTTTTCTCTATCCCCGCGTGGAAAGAATATATCGAGCCCTTGAAAAAATTGCCCAGAGCTGTTTCTGAGAAAACCTTTTGGTTTTTGTATCACGATGCCGCTCAAGTCTCTCCCGATTCTCTTGGCCGTGTGCTTTTGACCAAGGGACTGCTTGATTTTGCCAAAATTGATGCGGATCCCGAGGGGAACCGTAATGTTGTAATCGTCGGTTGCGGCGATTTTGGCGAGATCTGGTCCGAGGAGCTCTATAACAAGCATGTAGAAGAGATGGATATTGACGAGATCCGACGCTCTCTTGAAGAAAGCGGGCTTTGATATGGCTCAAAATTTTTCTCACCGTTCGGTGCTATTAGATGAATCGATCGAAGGATTGCGGATTCGGCCTGACGGCATATATGTAGACGGGACCGCCGGCGGCGGTGGCCATTCCTATGAAATTGCCTCACGGCTGACGACCGGCACCTTAATTGCCATTGATCGGGATGAAGCGGCGATCGCTGCCGCGGGGGAGCGCTTGGCGCCTTTGGGCGACCGTGTGCGTGTGGTGCGCAGTAATTTTTCTGACATCACAGCGGTACTGGATCAATTGGGAATCGCCGAAATAGACGGTTTGTTATTGGATCTTGGTGTTTCCTCTCATCAATTTGATGAGGCGGAGCGTGGATTTTCCTATCGTAGTGACGCGCCCTTGGATATGCGCATGGATAGAAGGCAGGAAAAAAGCGCTTACGATGTGGTCAACACCTATAGCGAAGAAGCGTTGCGGCGTATTCTTTTTGAATACGGCGAGGAACGCTTTGCCCCGCGCATTGCCGCCCGTATCGTCAAAGAACGGGAGCGGGAACCCATTAAAACCACGTATGAGCTCTCTGAGCTGATCAAGTCAGCAATGCCCGCGGCCGCCAGAGATGGCGGACACCCGGCAAAACGTTCTTTTCAGGCGATCCGCATTGAGGTGAACGGCGAGCTGGATGTGATCGCGCCGACCATTGAACATGCCATTTCCCGCATGAAAATGGGCGGTCGTATCGCAATTATCACCTTTCATTCATTAGAGGATCGCATCGTAAAGCAAGCCTTCGCAAAGCTGGCCGCGGGGTGTACTTGTCCCAAGTCTTTGCCGGTGTGTGTTTGCGGTAACAAGCCCAAGGTACGACTCCTTACCAAAAAGCCTGTTTTGCCGGGCGAAAAGGAGCTTTTGGAAAACCCACGCGCGCACAGCGCAAAGCTGCGCGTGATCGAAAAAATTTAAAAAAGGAAGAAGAGAAGAGGAAGGGAGGCGCAACTCATTTATGGATAGCACCGTCACCTACGAAAAAGAATATTTTGAAGATAATTACAAAGAGCAATTTGAGTCTTTGCGCGCTCAGTACCGTGCCCGCACGCAAAAAGCTTTGCAGGGCAGAAAAATTGACATTGCTCCTGTTTCTAATGTGGATGCCGTTATTTATCTGCACGATGATCCCGATGGCGGTTGCCGGATGACGGGCGAAGAGGAATTTGTGGCATTTTTCAATCGCCGCTTTGGCGGCACAGACCGCATCGGTGCCATGCGGCGCTCGATCGAAAACGCGGTGCGGAGAAGTGAAATTCGCCGCAAGGTAGAAGAAAAGCGGGGGATGGATACCGCTTGCAAACAGCAAAAGGGGGTAATGCCTCTGCGTTCGGTACGTCCTAAATTCGCCTTTTTGCAGGTTGTATTCGCCTTGATGCTGGTTATTTCGATCGGTATTTTGGGCGCGACCTCTTTCCTTGTGAAGCAAAGCGAGGCTGAGGTGATGCTGCTGGAAGAAGAGCTCGCCATGCTGGAGGCTACCCATAGTGTTGATGAAACCGATCAGTACGATACCGCGATTTTTGATCAGCAGTGTTACTCTGATCTATCGGGTGAGGATTCGGTAGAGCTTTATCCTGCCGAAAACGGCGGCGGCGTTGAAATGGCCGCTTTGCTCAACGCGTTGGCAAATCTGGGTAAATAAGGTCTAAAAAGGATTTCAAAAGAATAGAATAGGGATGCGGCGATAGCCGTTGTCCGTCGGCGGAACCTGCCAATTTGGGCAGGTTCCGCCTTTTTTCTATCTGGAAAGGAGCAGTTATGCCAAAGCCATCTGTCAGTCGTAAAACATTAAAACGTTCCTCTGTGGTGGCACTGGGATTGGTTGTTTGCTTTCTTTTTTTGGCATTGCGGATCTTTTCTATTCAAATTTTTGATTTCGCGCGCTATCAAAAGAAGGTGATTGATCAATTGACCACCGAATCGCCGGTGCGTGCTGATCGGGGGGAGATATTGGATGCCGCCGGGCGGGTGCTTGCCACCAATCGCACCGTTTATCGCGTTTCTGTATTCCCCAACGTGATCGCCCGCCAGGAAAACAGTGAGGAAGTGAGGGGCTTGATCGCCAAAGGCCTTGCCGCCGCGGTGAAGGATCTGAAAATAGAAAAGGTGATGGAGCATTTAACACATACCTCCGAGCTGGAGCGTACCGTAGTTCGGTCCGCGGATACGGATACCGCCAATGCCGTGTTGGCCTTTGTCGGTGAATACGGCTTGCAGGATATGATCGCGGTAGAGGCGATCAGCACCCGATATTATCCGTATGGGGATCTGGCGGCACATTTGCTGGGCTTTACCGGTAGTGACGGCCAGGGACTTTACGGCTTGGAATTGCAATACAACAGCGCCTTGGCGGGGCAGGACGGCTCCTACATTACCGCCAGAGACTCTACCGGAAACGAATTACCCGGTTCTTATGAAGCCTATCTGCCGGCAACTGACGGTTATACGGTTCAAACGACCATTGACGCTTATGTGCAAGCGGTGTTAGAGGAGCAGCTGGAGCGTACCTTGATTGAATCCGGCGCGGCTAACCGTGTTTGCGGAATTGTGATGGATGTGAATACCGGCGCCGTTTTGGCAATGGCAACCGGGCCATCCTTCAATCTAAACGATCCGTTTGCGTTGAATGCGGCCTGTGCCAAAGAATTGGCGGCGTTGGGGCACTCTCCGGATAGCGAGGAGTACAAGGCCGCGCAAAATCGCTTGCTGTTAGAAACCTGGTCGAACAAGGCGGTGACCGAAATTTATATGCCGGGCTCTACCTTTAAAACTTTAACCTGCTCTGCCGTTTTGGAGGAGGATGCGGTTATTGATTTAGACGAAAGATTTTACTGTAGCGGTTCATTGCAGGTGGCGGATCGCACCATTCGCTGCCATAAGGTTGGCGGACATGGCAGTCTTACCTTCCGTGAAGGGTTACAGAATTCCTGCAACCCCGTGATGATGACCATTGCAGCGCGCTTGGGGTGTGAAACCTTTTACGACTATGTGAAAGCGTTTGGCTTGCTGGAAAAAACCGGAATAGATCTGCCGGGAGAAGGGAATTCCATCTTTCACGCGGCATCAAATTTTACCGAGCTGGATCTTGCTACCGCTTCGTTTGGTCAGAATTTCAAGGTTTCGATTTTACAAATGCTCACGGCCGTTGGCGCAGTGGCAAATGGCGGAGATCTGCTGACGCCGTATCTGGTGCAAAGCATGACCGATGCCGACGGCAATACGGTTTATCAGCACGAAATGGCACTACGGCGCCAGGTGATCAGCACGGAAACCGCCAAAACCATATCTGAAATTCTGGCAGGCGGTGTTGCCGGTGACGGCGGTGCCAAGAACGCTTATGTGGCGGGCTACCGTGTGGCGGCAAAAACAGGAACCTCTGAAAAGATTGGTGATGACAAAAGCGCCAGAATTGGTTCTTGCGTGGCATATGCCCCCGCCGATGATCCGCAGGTGGCGGTCATTATTGTTGTAGACGAGCCAACAGACGGCAGTCGGTACGGCAGCGTTGTGGCGGCACCCTATGTAGCGGCGGTACTGGATGGGATTTTATCTTACTTGGGGGTGGAAGCCGTTTACACCGAAGAGGAATTGAAAAATATGGCACTGACGGTGCCAAACTGCGTCGGCTGGAGCCGTGAGCAAGCGGCGGAGATGCTTTTCGCGGCCGGCTTTCAGCTTAGCTTTGTGGGGGAGGGCAGTGTGATTACATCGCAAACCCCGCAGTGGGGGAGCAGTATCGAGAAAAGCGGCGCTCATATTGTGTTGACCTTGGGGGATGGGGTTCCTCAAACAGTAACCGTTCCACAGTTGGTGGGGCTTACCGCGTCGGCGGCAAACCGTATTTTGATTGATTTGGGGCTCAATTTGTCTATAGACGGCGCTTTTGATTCTTTGGCTGCCGACAAAACCGTGCTGGAGCAATCCATAGCGGCGGGGATAGCGGTGCCAAAAGGAACGGTGATCCGCTTGCGGTTCCCATATGAGGAAAAGATAGAATAGGGAGGAAAGATCATGTTTTTGCGAGAATTGCTCCGCTGTGCCGGGTATGCATTGCCCGCCAAAATGGCAGATGTGGAAATCAAAGGCATTTCATCGGATTCTCGTACGGTGCAACCGGGAGAGCTGTTTGTCGCGATCAATGGGTTGCGATATGATGCCTCCCGCTTTGTGGGTGAGGCTTTTCAAAAAGGGGCGGTCTTTGCGGTTTGTGAGCGCTTTGTGGAGGGCGCTGTGCTGGTGGTTGAAAATGCCAGAGAAGCGCTGGCGAGATTATATGACGCTTGGTATTGTCATCCCGCTGAGGGGATGACCTTGATCGGTGTCACAGGTACCAACGGCAAAACCTCTACGGCCACAATGCTTTGCGCCATTTTAGAACACGCGGGGCATCGGTGCGGGTTGATCGGCACGGTGGAATGCCGTTTGGGCGAGCAAAGGCTGATTGCCCCAAACCGGGACCGCCTTGCCAATATGACCACACCCG